>JAYEMB010000082.1:0-3653 GCA_034717855.1 Campylobacterota bacterium | reverse complement strand
ATATTTGGATTATTTTCCAACACCCCTTTAAACCCACTCTCTACTACCCAGTCTATCTGAGAATCTGGATAACGCTTTTTTATAAATTCTAAGGCAACCATTGCGTGAATAATATCACCCATTGCTGAAAGCTTAACTATACAGATTTTCATACTCTTTAGGGCTCCACTCTTTTTTCTCTTATTTTATCTTAAAAATGATACAATCCGCCTTATGAAAAAACCTTATATATGGGATAATTATTCCGACCAGCCATATCCATTAAAAGATAAAGTCTATAAAAAAACAATGAGAAAAAAAGAGGCTTTCTCTCTTTTAAAAACATTTTTAGTCTCTCTATTTATAATCCCTTTCTCTCTTGTCATGATGCCTTTTGTAAAAAGAAAAGTTATCACTTCAAATGAGCTTTTCTGCCTTGGAGTTGATTACCAAAGAGAACCGGAACTCACACTTGAGTCTATCAAAGAGCTAGATGTCTCAAGAGTATTGACACGTTTTAAACTTTGGGAGATGGATACTTTAGATGACTTAAAAGCCTTTCTTTGTAAATGTGACAAACAGAAGGTAACCCTCAAAATCCTTCAAGACAGAGAAAATGTAGAAGACTTGGCACTATTTAAAAAAAATATAGAAACTATTTTTACAGCACTCGAGTCATATGTAGATATCTTTGAAATCGGCTCAACTATGAACCGCGCAAAGTGGGGTTTTTTTAGTGTTGATGAGTACAACAGATTTTATAAAGTGGCTTATGATTTAAAAATGCAAAAGTTTCCAAACATAAAACTTATAGGAAGTGCTGTTATCGACTTTGAGTATCACTATACAGCCCATACTCTCTTCAATTTATCCAAATACAAGTACGATGGGATAAGTGCCCTTTTATATGTTGATAGAAGAGGTGCTCCTGAAAATACACAACTTGGGTTTGCATTATCGGATAAGATTGCCCTCTTAAGCACTATGACTTGGTTAAGTAAAAAAGTCGACCAAGAACTCCATCTTACTGAAACAAACTGGCCTATCTCAAACACTGCTCCATATGCACCAACAAGCGAAGTCGAATGTGTTGACTTAGAATCATATGCAGACTATATGCTTAGATACTATCTTCTTGCCTTTGCTTCGCAGCAAATAGAGAGTGTATCTTGGCATCAGCTCATTGCTCCAGGATACGGACTTATAGATAATCGTAACGGAATCAAAAAGTACCCAGCATATCAGACATATAAGTTTATGATTCAAACTCTCAAAGAGGCTCAATTTTTAAGACTTGATATTAAAAGAGACTACTATATTTTACAGTGTTTAGTAGATGATACTCTACTGCAAATTCACTGGACACTTAAGCCAACAACTCTGAAGAATGAGGATTTTTTTACGGTTTACTCACGTGACGGGGAAGTTATAGAAGATGAACTACTGAATATTGGCTCATCTCCTACATATATATTTATTGCAAACGCAGATGGTATAAAAGAAAACTGCTTATAATTAGAAGCCTATTTTAAATCCACCATAAAAAGATTCATTATATGTGAAGTCACTATTACCTTCATAATTTGTATCTAGGTTTCTGTATCCAACTGTGATATAACCATTTTTGATTATCTCAATATCGTAACTGATACGATACTCTAAAAAACTATCTGCATCTCTCATACTTAAAACAGATGGCGCATAGTATAGAGAACCATTCAAATACATTGGGACTAGATCAGAAGCTGGAATTTTATAAGAGAACTCTAATCCAAGTGGTATTGCAGCGTAGTTTTCTGTAAAGCTAACTTTCACACCCATTCCAATACTCATACCATGATTTCCAATCTCTTGCATCAACAGTGCGTTTAACTCAACATAGGGCTTAATATCTGAAAATTCAGGAGAAGAGTGTTCACCATCAGCATTTAAAAACTTACCACCTATAAACATTGTGTGTGGTTCAATAGTAGTGTTAAACTGACCCATATCAAGCTTAGCACTCACCTCTAAATCTTTTGTATTTATATTTAACTCTCCACTATGCATCGCAAACGCAGATACTGATAAAAAGGCGATTAGACTTATTTTTTTTAACATAAATTTCCTTGAATTTTTTGAATAGTTTTTGTTGTACTTTTGCCATCAACAAAATCAACAAGTTTCAACTCACCAGCAAATTCTGTTCCGATGACAACTTTGCCTTCATAGTCTCCACCTTTTACAAGGACATCCGGTTTTAGCATTTTTATTAAATCATACGGAGTATCAGATTCAAATGGAACAACAAAATCAACAGCTTCCAATGCAGCTAACAGATATGCTCTATCTTGAGCGATATTTACAGGACGCGTTGGACCTTTTAGGCGAGATACTGATTCGTCTGAGTTTAACCCAACTATTAAGATATCCCCAAAACTTTTTGCAACTTGAAGATACTTTACGTGACCCACATGTAAAATGTCAAAGCAGCCATTTGTAAAGACAACTCTCTTGCCGTTACTTCTGTATCTCTCTACTATAGTTTTAATATCTTCAAAAGTTTTAATATGTGCATCTGACGTGCTCTTGTGCAGAGATGCTTCGTACTCTTCTATCTCATCTATTGTAACAGTTGCAGAACCAATCTTCCCCACTACAACGCCAGCAGCAAGATTAGCAAACGCAGCGGTCTCTTCTATATTTTCTCCAGCACTCAGAGCAAAGGCGATAGAAGCGATAACAGTATCCCCTGCTCCAGTCACATCAAAAACCTCTTTAGCAACAGTTGGAAAAGTCTTAACTTCTTTGTCATAAATAGCGATACCATCTTCAGAGAGAGTAATAAGCGAGAGACCTAAGTCACACTCTTTTTTTAGTTTTTTTAGTGCTAACTCAACTGACTTCTTGTCATTTATCTCAATTCCAGTCGCTAAAGCAGCCTCTTTCTTGTTGGGTGTTAAAAGATATGCGCCTCTATACTTTGAAAAATCACTCCCTTTGGGATCAACTAAAACTTTTACCCCAAACTCTTTAGCTGCGTTTATCACACCCTGACACAGTTTATCGGTTAAAACACCTTTGCCGTAGTCTGAAAGAACGACAATATCATAGGATGAAATTTTCTTAGATAAAGAGTTTAAAATTTTATCTACAGAGTCTCTAGCTATATCATTTTTTGTCTCATTATCATATCTCAATACTTGTTGAGAGACTGCTATTACACGACTTTTTTTTGATGTTTTTCTGCCTTTTTCTATAAAAATATTATCTATTTTCACATCTATTGACTTCAACATACTCAGGAGCTCGTCTCCATTCTCATCATCACCGATTATACTACTCACACTCACTTGTGCACCAAGAGTGTTTAGGTTGTTTATCGCGTTTCCAGCCCCACCTAAAACTACTGTTTCATTCTGCACATCAACGACTTGTACAGGTGCCTCTGGAGATATTCGCTCACAATTACCCCATAAATAGTGGTCAATCATCAAATCACCAATTACTAATATTCTAGGAGTAGAGTTTTTTAACTTATTCAAAATTTTACTTTTTAACCATAGAAAATTTCATGTATCTCATATGCACATCCATCGTGAATTCTTTTAATATAATAATACCTTTTAATTCATTAACAAGTATTTAAGACACAAAGCAATATAATGTATTCGAAACTTTAAATCAAGGAAATA
>JAYEMB010000081.1:0-3678 GCA_034717855.1 Campylobacterota bacterium | reverse complement strand
CAGAGTTTACCACTATGTAGTCCATGGAGACCGTTTGAGATATCATTTTTTCTATTCTGAGTGATAACTTTGAACTAAAATAGCTCTTTACTCGATTTTTGAGATTTTTTGCTTTTCCGACGTAGAGCAGTCTTGCGTTTTTGTCGTAGTATTGATACACGCCTGGTAATGATGGAAGTTGTTTTATAGTCTCTTTAAGTGTCATGTTTACTTTTTATCATTATAGCTAATCAAATGTAATAGTTGAAACTATTTAATGACAATTTGTAGATAATTTAAGGACATTTTATGGTTAGGTAGGAGTATAATTGAGATTAGATTTATAAATTAACATAGAAACACAAGGAAAAGTTATGAAAAAAAGTTTATTGAGTTTAGCTGTTGTTGCTGCACTTTCTTCAACTGCATTTGCGAGTGATGTTAGAGTAAGTGGTTTTATGAATGTTGTCGGTGGTCAAACTGACCAAGACGATGGTGCAAGTTATAGAGGTTACGATAACAAGTATGACTTTCAAAATGAGTCTCTAGCTGCTATACAGATTAGTGGAAGTATCGCAGACAACATGAGTGCTACAGTACAATTAGTCGCACAAAAGCAAGAAGTTGGTGATGATATTAGAATGGAGTGGGGGTTTGTGTCTTATGATGCTACTGACGAAGTGAGAATCTTAGCAGGTCGTATTCGTCCAGCACTATTTCTTTACTCTGACTACTTAGATGTTGGTTATGCTTATAACTGGGTAACTCCACCAAGTGAGGTTTATGACCAAGTAAATATTACAAATCTTGATGGTGCTAGTGTTGCTTATAATTTAGAGTTGGATGATAATACTCTATCAACTACTGTTTATGGTGGTAACTCTTCCGATAAGAAGGTTAATCCTAACAATGCAGCAAGTCCATTAAATTTATCATTTGACAGTATTATAGGTGCAGAGATAGCTCTATCCAATGACTATGGAAAAATTCGTGCAGGATATATTCAGGCAAAAGCCACAGAAAACGACAATCCTCTACCAAATCCAGCTCTTAATTCTGAATTGGCAATGAATGAGTCTGCTGCTGCGTTTTATGGTGTTGGTATCAATGTTGATTATGAAGATATTCTTTTTGCTTCAGAGTATATAGTAAGAGATATGGATGAGACAGGTTCTCCTGATATTAGTTCATACTATGCAATGTTAGGATACAAGATTGGTGATTTTACACCAAGTTATACTTATGCTGTAGCCGATAGTGATATGGAAGTATCAACAAGTGCTGTTGCTGGTAATGTGAATCAAATACGTGCCGCTGCTCTTGATGATAGAATAAGTCATACGGTTGGTCTTCGCTATGACGTAAATGCACAGGCCGCTCTAAAATTAGAGTACAACATGGCAACTGTTACAAATTCTAGTTGGGCAGCTGGAACACCTGCTCTTATTGAAACAGATGCAGATGTAAACACAGCGCGTATCGCATTAAACGTAATATTTTAAGAGGAGATGAAGATGAAAAAAATTATTTTAAGTATAGCAGTGATCAGTTCTGCTCTTTTAGCAGATATTGCAGTTGTAGTAAATCCGGGTGCGGGTGTTGATGCATTAGATGAAGGACAAGTGAAGAAAATCTTTATGGCAAAGAGTAAAAAATTTCCAAACGGTTCAGCAGTTGTTCCTATAGATCAAAACTCTGATAATGGCGCATACGCTACATTTTACGATAAAGTGGTAGGAAAATCTCCAGGTAAGATGAATAAATACTGGGTAAAACTTACTTTTACAGGTAAAGCAGAAGCACCAAAAAAAGTTGGCGGTGATAGCGATGTTATCGGTTTAGTTAAAAGCAACAAAAATATGATTGGTTATGTTGATGCTGGCGCTGTGACAGGTGATGTTAAAGTGGTTTATACAGTTAAATAGTAAAAAAAGAGGGGTTGTGAAAGTATGAAAAAGATGTCTGTTAGTTTAAAAATACTATTGCCTATTTTATTGGTTGGTGCGATGATGGCTATCGCTTCTAGTTTATACTTTTCAAATAAGATTATAAGTAACATCAATGAACAGTTTAATGAGAGAGTAGATAAGAGTTCAGCCTACTTGAACTTGGGTCTTAATCTCTCTTTAGGTACTGGAAATATGTTGGGTGCTCAAAACACTACAAACTACTTTAAAAAAGATGATGAACTTGCGTTTATCTATATCTTTGATGAAGAGGGTGATTTCTTTATAAAGATAAAAGACCCTAAACCATACGCTATAGATGAAAAAACGATGTTGAATCTTAAAGATGGTGAGATTTTAGAACATGGCGATGTGATTATGAAACGCTCACGTTTAGAGTATGATAAAGAGTTTTTAGGAACAGCACTAATAGCGTATAAGACAGAGAGTCGCTCTCATGCTACAAGTGATATTGTTATGAAATCTATATTTATTATTTTAGTTCTTATTATTTTAAATATAGTTGTGACATTTGCTGTAGTTAAAAAAGTAGTTAAAAGAAACTTAGATTTAATAGTTGAGAGAATTAAGCTCTTGTCTGAAGGGGATATAGCCTCAGAGATTAACATAAAATCAAATGATGAGTTTGAAGATTTAAGTGACTACTTTAGTTCTGCTGTAGAGAATATTCGTGGGATGATTGATGATGTAAAAGTTCTTAGTACTCATAATGCTGAGGTTTCAACGAAACTCTTAAAAACTTCAGAATTAATGAATACATCAAATGATGAAGTAAATACAAATGTTGATGCTGCTGCAAGTAGCGGAGTAGAGATAAACGCTAAACTTCAAGTATCAATAGAAGAGGCTAAAGCATCAAATAAGGATACTACGCAGGTTGGTATTAAACTCTCAGAGGCAAAAAATGGTGTTGATGATATGGTTCAAAGAGTTAGAAACTCTGCTGAAGTAGAATCAGAAATGGCAGAAAAACTTTCAAGTCTCTCAACTGAAGCAGCACAAGTTAAAGATGTATTAGTAGTTATTGGAGATATTGCAGACCAAACAAATTTACTTGCTCTAAACGCAGCTATAGAAGCTGCTCGGGCTGGTGAACATGGTCGTGGCTTTGCTGTTGTTGCTGATGAGGTTAGAAAACTTGCAGAGAGAACACAGAAGACACTTACAGAGATAAATGCGACTATCAACCTTGTTGTTCAGTCCATTATTGATTCTAGTGATGTTATGAACAAAAATGTTGAGATGGTTAATGAGCTTCACGATATTGCAAATAGAGTTGAAGAAGAGATTAATGAAACGGTCTTAATAGTTGATAAAGCGACTCAAGCATCAGAGAGAACATTGAGTGATACTGAGTTGATGACTAAAGATACAGATGATATGATTAAACTTGTAAATGTTGCAAATGAATCCGTAACTGCAAATATAGAAAATATCCATAATGTGGCAGATGCGTCGAGTGAGATTGACACCTTGAGTGCTCAATTAAACACTAAACTAACTGCGTTTAAAACTTCCTAAAGTTTCCTTCTATAAAAGCTAATTAAGTCTCTTTTTTAGCTTTTATAATATTTTGAATACTTTTCACTAAGCTGTTTAACTTCTCATCTTTGATATCTATTTTTATATCTCCGGTCGCTCTCTCTTTATATTTCAACTCAGTAGGTTTTGTAAAAACTTGTGCTTTTTTTGGAGAGTGTGTTACAAAAGCTTTGATGTCGCGTATCAAAGT
>JAYEMB010000080.1:0-3692 GCA_034717855.1 Campylobacterota bacterium | reverse complement strand
ATTGCTCTTTTTTGCATCTCTACTTTTTTCTAAACCCTACCCTAGTTTCACAAAAGATGAACTAGCCAACATTGCCAAGAGCAATATTATCTCTAAAAATAGGATAGAAGATTATCAAAAAACTATGTTCCTGCATAAAAATGACTCCAAAGAGCTACAGTTAAAACGCATGAATCTCTACCTCAACACCCTCCTCCCCCAATATGATGATGTTGTAAACAAAAAAATTGATAGCTGGGCTACTCCAAAAGAGTTTTTAACTGTGGGGTATGGGGACTGCGAGGACTATGTCATCATAAAATACTACTCACTTATAAGACTCGGATTCGATGAAAAAAAGCTTTTTATAACAAGGGTAAAAGAGAAGTATAGAGGTGGACTTCATATGGTTCTTACATATTTTAAAGAAAAAAACCAACCGCCTCTTGTTCTTGATAATCTTAGTTTTAAAATACTTGACTTAAAAACAAGAAGTGATATTGAGGCAGAAGTTTTTATAAACTCTACTGGAGTCTATAAGGCAACAAGTGATTTCAAGCTCATCAAAATTGCTAAAAAGTACAAAGAGTTTGAAGAGTTAAAAGCTAAGGTGAAAAAGAACCACTAAAGCCTTTGTAAAATCCTCTTTACAACATCAGCAGGATTTTCTGACTTATAAATTGGGCGACCAACTACTATAAAGTCAACAAGAGTCTCTTTAGCATAAGCTATATCTGCAACTCTTTTTTGATCCCCGGCATCTTCACCAAATGGACGGATTCCAGGAGTAAGTGTCATAAATTCTCTACTCGTAATATTTTTAATTGACTTACTCTCAAAAGCTGAACAGACAACACCATCAAGTCCGCTATCTTGTGCGTCCTTTGCAAACTGGTCAGCCTTAGAAGCAATATCTTTTTCATATACCTCTTGAAATTCATCTTCAGTAAAAGATGTCAGAGCAGTTACAGCTAAAACAACTGGACGCTTATCAAACTTCTCTAATCTACTCATAACCTCACTCATAGCACGCTTGCCTGCACTTGCGTGAACATTGAACATATCAACACCTAGCCCCATAATAGACTCAGCAGCATCTGCCATAGTGTTTGGAATGTCGTAAAGTTTTAGGTCTAAAAATATTTTAAAATCTGGGTTTATTTTTTTGATAGCAAGCAGAAAATCTTCACCATCACGGATGTAGGTACGAAGCCCGACTTTAAGCCAAACATCGTAATCTTTTATCTTCTCTATGAGAGCTAAATTCTCTTCTTTTGTAGGTAGATCAAGTGCAACGCATAATTCCATAGTTTCTCTTTTAAAAATTGATTATGCAATTATATCATTTCTAATCTTTTCTATAGACTAGTGCGCTGTGGCACCCTCAGCACCGATACCAGTCTGACTTCGTATGAACTGCATCTCAAAGGCATCCTGTTCATCCTTTGCTCTTTGACTATTGTCAGTTACACTAAAGAGATAAACCCCTACAAACGCAACTGTTACAGAGAAGAGTGCTGGGTATTTATATGGAAAGATTGCCTCTGCGTTTCCTAAGATATCTACCCATACTATTGGACCGAGGATTACGAGTAGAACTGCTGTGGCGAGACCAAGTGAGCCACCAACTACTGCTCCACGAGTAGTTAAGCGTTTCCAATACATAGAGAGTATAAGTATAGGGAAGTTTGCAGATGCAGCAATAGCAAAGGCAAGACCAACTACAAAGGCGATGTTTTGCGTCTCAAACATGATACCCATGATGATTGCTAAAACTCCAAGTGCCACTGTTGCGATTTTTGAGACTCTCATCTCTTTATGGTGGTCTGCATCACCATCTTTTACAACTGAAGCGTAGAGATCATGGCTTATCGCTGAAGCTCCTGCAAGAGTAAGACCTGAAACGACCGCTAAAATCGTAGCAAAAGCAACTGCTGAGATAAAACCTAAGAAGATATCTCCACCAACTGCGTGAGAGAGATGAATAGCTGCCATATTATTTCCACCTAAAATCGGTGAACCGCCACTTACAGCTTGTTTAGCGTAGTCTAAATACTCAGGGTTTTGAAAAACCATAACTATCGCACCAAAACCGATGATGAAAGTCAAGATATAGAAGTAACCGATAAAACCTGTTGCATAAAAGACCGACTTACGTGCTTCCTTAGCATCACTCACAGTAAAGAAACGCATCAGGATATGTGGAAGTCCTGCTGTACCAAACATTAAGGCGACTGCGAGAGAGATAGCAGATATTGGGTCTGAGACTAATCCACCCGGACTCATAATCTCCAAACCTTTAACCTCAGTGGCATGAGTAAAGAGAGCACCAAAGTTATAATCATAGTGACTCATAACAGCTACCGCCATAAACGTAGCCCCTGAGAGTAGTAAAAATGCTTTTATAATCTGAACCCAAGTCGTAGCAAGCATACCACCAAAGGTTACATAGAGTATCATCAAAACACCTACCAAGATAACTGCCATCTCATACTCTAAGCCAAAAAGAAGCTGGATAAGTTTACCACTACCAACCATCTGCGCTATAAGATAAAGTATAACTGTAGCGATAGAGCCTGAGGCTGCAAGTATTCTGATAGGGGTCTGTTTTAGTCTGTAAGACGCTACATCAGCAAAGGAGTATTTTCCCAAGTTTCTCAAAGGCTCTGCAATCATAAAAAGGATGATAGGCCAACCAACTAAAAAACCTATAGAGTAGATAAGTCCATCGTAACCTTTAAGATAGACAAGTCCTGAAATACCTAAAAATGAAGCAGCAGACATATAGTCACCTGCTATCGCCATACCGTTTTGAAAACCTGTGATGCCACCACCTGCAGTGTAGAAGTCTTTTGGACTCTTTGTGCGTTTAGCCGCCCAGTATGTTATACCAAGAGTCGCTCCGACGAAGATTAAAAACATTGCAATCGCTGCCGCATTCAGCTCCTGCTGTTGCACTTCACCCTCAATAGCTCCAGCAGCAAAAAGAACGACAGACGAGATGATTAAAAAAGCAAATATTCTACTCATCTATATATCCTTCACTTTCTCTTTTATCTTTGCACTCAACTCATCAAACTCTCTGTTTGCTCTATATGTATAGATACCTGTTAAGACAAAAGCAAAAATGATTACAGATATCCCTATTGGAATGCCTATGCTTATGACTGAGTTTTCTGAGACAGGAGTACCAAGAAGTGCCGGATTGTAAGCGATAGTTAAAATAAAAGAGAAGTAGACTATCAGCATCGCAGCCGAAAGTTTCATCGTCAAACTCTTTCTTTTTTTAAGTAGTTCTATGTAGTTTGGATCATGTTTAATAATCTCAACATATTCGTTTTTCATACATCATTCCCTTTAATAGTTCTTTGAAAAAAAAGATTATATCTATTTTAGTTTATACTATTTAAAAAATTTAACTATAATTGCGAAATTAAAATACAAAGGTATAAAATGTTTGGTAGAAAAGATCTAAAGAACTACGATTTAAGTGCAGATGAGTTAAGTAAACTTCAATACGCAAAATTTACGACAGGTAAAGGTGTTATCTGGTTAAAACTTTTTCCTAAAGAGGCACCAAATACAGTTGCTAACTTTGCATACTTAGCGAACTCTGATTACTATAATGGTTTAAATTTTCACCGTGTTATCCCGGGTTTCATGGCTCAGGGTGGATGTCCTGAGGGAACTGGTACTGGTGGACCAGGTTGGGC
>JAYEMB010000079.1:0-14717 GCA_034717855.1 Campylobacterota bacterium | reverse complement strand
TAAAGATATCATCACTGATACTGACTTCGATAAGAACTCAATTTTAGAGATTCCACCTGAAGCATATGTAGAGCTATCAAAAGATATAGCTGAAGAAAAGTTTGAAAAAGGTTTGATATTTAATGCTACTACAGCTAAAAAGCTAAAAGCTAACAAAATAAACTTCGGTCTTGCTATTAAATATGTTAAATCGAGTTCTAATAAAGTAAAAACACTTTATAAAACAAAGAAATCAGATGCTTTAAGTATCGTAAATTAACTCTTGGAAGTGGTGGTTCGGGAGGGATTCGAACCCTCGGTAGATTTGCACCTACACAACCTTTCCAAGGTTGCACCATCGGCCACTCGGACACCGAACCGTAACAAAGGCTGAAATTCTACCCATATAAGACTTTATTTACCATAAATCAACTCTTTTCATTTGGCTTTGTATATTAAAAAGATATAATTTCTTCATTAATTTACATAAGGGTATTGATGTGTTAAGCATTGCTTCATTTTTACAACTTTTAAAAGAGTCGTTTAGGGATTTGTTACCAATTATTTTGGTAATTATGTTTTTTCAACTGGCTATCATTCAGACTGTTCCAGAGAACTGGTTAAGTACCTCTATAGGACTTGCTATTGTTGGTGTTGGTCTTGCAGTTTTTCTTCTTGGTCTTGAGGTTGGAATCTTTCCAGTTGGAGAGGGTTTAGCCTCTGACTTTGCACATAAAGGCTCAACAGGATGGATAGTCCTCTTTGCGTTTATGATTGGTTTTGGTACTACAGTTGCCGAGCCTGCCCTCTTAGTAATCGCCGATAAAGCTGCCGGAATAAGCTCTGGTAGAATCGATGCCTTTACCCTAAGAATGGTTGTTGCGTTTTCAGTTGGTTTTGCTATAGTTATTGGTGTTTGGAGGATTATTAAAGGTCATCCTATTCACTACTATATCATCTCTGGTTATATATTAGTTGTAGCAGCAACTGCGTTTTCACCTAAAGAGATAGTTGGTCTTGCCTTTGACTTGGGTGGTGTAACAACATCTACTGTAACCGTACCACTTGTTGCGGCTCTTGGAATTGGTTTAGCCTCAACTATCAAGGGCAGAAATCCTGTTTTAGATGGTTTTGGGCTTATTGCGTTTGCTTCACTAACTCCTATGATTTTCGTTCAATTTTACGGAATCTATGTTTATCAGTTTGTCGAAGCTTCCAGTATTGTTCTTCCTGTCGTAGAGCAGGCTGCCGAAGCTACGGTTGCCTTTGACTTTAACATTCTTAGTATTCTCAAGGGTCTTTTGAGTGTTGCTATGGATGTTATTCCTATTTTAGCAGTAATCCTATTTTTTCAATATGTAATACTTAAAAAACATATCGATAACCTCAAAGAGGTTCTTATCGGTTTTGGACTTGTAATCATCGGTCTTGATGCATTCATCATCGGTTTAGAGATGGGGCTTTTCTCACTTGGTGAGACAATGGCACTTCAACTAACACAAAATGACAGCAATGTTATCATCTACACTTTTGCATTTGCGATTGGTTTTTCAACTACTATGGCTGAGCCTTCACTAACAGCGATTGCAAAAAAAGCAAAAGAGATTAGTGATGGGAAGATAAACGACTTTGTGCTTCGTCTCTTTGTTGCTCTTGGTGTTGCTATAGGTATTGCACTTGGTTCATTTAGAATTGTTGATGGTGGAGAGATTGTTTACTATATCATGGCTGGATATATGTTCGTTATCGCACTTACATTCATCTCTCCAAAGTACATCATTCCTATCGCTTACGATAGTGGTGGGGTTACAACATCTACTGTAACAGTTCCTTTAGTTGCAGCACTTGGTCTTGGTCTTGCTACAAATATACCTGGTCGTGACCCACTTATAGATGGTTTTGGTCTTATCGCCTTTGCTTCACTTTTTCCTATGATTACAGTTATGGCCTATGGTGTTATCACAGAGAGGATGGGAGTTAAGGGTGAGCATGAACTTGAAGAGATACACATGGACGAACTTCGCCATGCGCTTGAAGATGCAAACGATATGGGTCTCTCTACTGTCCAAGTAGATGGAACCGGAAAACGCCACTCTTCACTTATGACATTTTCAGCAGTTCATGTAATCGTTCCTCACGATAGAGAAGAAGAAGCGCTTATTGCAGCTAAAGATGCAGGTGCGAGAGGTGTTACTATAATGAATGCCCACGGTATGGGTCTTGAGGAGATGAGTAACTTCTACAACAGACTTCACAGTGATGCAACTGACTCAAACCTTATGTTTGTTGTACGCACTAAAAATGTAGATAAAATAATTAGAGAGGTAATGTCCAAACTTGACATTACAGGTGATGGCGATGGTATAGCATACTCATACCCTGTTTCTCATGTCAAAGGAATTAGACTAAAGAGTGCAGATATTTAACTCTTTAGTTTAGAAGATTTTTATAATCATATTTGGCTAAGTTGATGTAGTGCTTCTTGCCAATTGTGATTATTCGATTGTCTCGCTCCGCTTCTTTTTTAAACTTCGCTTTTATCTTTTTAGATTTTTTCTCTGATATTTTATTTTTTTTGAGGTATTTTTTCAAAGAGATTACTTCAGACTCAAGGACAACTTCACTCTCTATTTCAGCCTCCAATGTATCGTCACTAACTTCTACTCTATTTTTTACTTCAGGCGTACTCAACATAAACTGTGAAGAGAGTGTATTGAGTACATTTTTTAACTGCTCATCTCTATCTTTATAAATCTGTTCTATTTTTATACGCTCTTCTATAAGCATCTGCTCTTTTTGATCTCTTAAACTGCTTGTTTCGCCCTCTAGTTTTTCTACTCTCTCTTGAAGCTTCGCGTTTTGTTCTTCTAAAAGTTTGTAGTATCTGCTATCACTGCTCTGCGTTTTAGAGCTGTTAACTCTACTTTTTACTGTAGCTCGTCCACTCTTAGAAGCATCAACAAAAACAAGTTTAATCCCATCTTCGACAACTGACTCTAAAGAGCCGCGTCTGATACGATTATGAATCGCTTCACGTGATACTCCAAAATGCTCCGCTGCATCCGCTATACTCATCTTGTTCATAAGTGCCACCTTATCTCATGTTTTCAAAGACTAAAGGAGCATCCCACTCACCTTCACGAATCTCTTTCATCACCTTCTGCAGGTCATCGAGTTTAGCACCTTTTACGCGGATGTAGTCACCCTCTATTTGAGCATTTACCTTAAGTTTCATCTTTTTAATGTCAGCTGTGATTTTTTTAGCCTCTTTTGTCTCAATATAGTCAACCACTTTAAAAGTGACCTTTCTATTTCCACCAGAAGAGTCTTCGACTTTGAGCTCATCTAAAACTTTAGAAGAGAGACCCTGTTTTAAAAATTTAGCGATAACAATATCTTTAAGTGCGTCTAACTTATTATCGCTAGAGGCGATTAAAACTAAAGTTTTTGCTTTTTCATTGTGAGTAACTTCATAAGTAGTTCCTTTGAAGTCGTAACGATTAGAGACCTCTCTATCTACAAGGTTGATTGCGTTTTTAAAATTTTGTCCATCTATTTTTGCTGTAATATCAAACGAGTGCTCTTTAGCCATAGTGTAAAACCCTTTTTATAACATTTAACAAAATTATAACATAACTAACACGAAAGGTTTTAAAAAGTCGGACTTCCATCAAAGCCGAAACCACCGCCAAAGCTATTGGCAAAGTTAGGGTCTTGGTAGCCAGCCATTGAAGATCTTGCGCGAAGTTTTTCTATGTCAGCTTTACTTGAGATATTTTGTGGGCAGACTACTGTACACTCATTACACAGAGTACAGTCCCAAACGCCATTGACTTGAATAACATCTAACTTAGAGCTACTATCCTCTTCGCGTTTGTCACTCACATACTTCCAAACTCTTGTGAGTGCAAAGGGGCCTAAAAACTCTTCGTTAACACTATAGACTGGACAGGCACTGTAACACGAACCACAAAGAATACAGTCACTCTGGATCTCGTTAATTTTCTCATCTTGATGATCAAGTTTTATATCTTGCGTTTGTTTGGCTAACCAAGCTTTTGCTTTAGCATTAAATTCGTATGATTTATCCATATCAACAACTAAATCGCGAATAATGGGAACATTATTTAGAGGCTCAACTCTGTCTCCATCTTGAACCTTATAACTACAAGCTAAAACTTCTCTCTCGTTTACACGCATAGAACAACTACCACAAACGCTACTTCTACATCCACTTGAAAACGTTAGTGTGTTATCTTGTCTATCTTTTATCTCTTTTAAAAGCTCGAGCAGGGTCATGTCATGCGCATCAACTTCATACTCTACAAATGCATTTTCTCTTTTTACACTGATTTTCATAAGACTACTCCGCCATAAAGTGAGCGCCACAGCTCACATCTCTTTTAAGTGCAGAGCACACAACCTCTTCACAGATATCTAACATGTTTTTAAACTCTAAAAATTCAATATAGTTAGTGTTATAAACTTTTGACTTATCGTTTGGACCCATAAGATGAAGTTTTGATTTTATATCTCTTATCTCATTCTGCGCGCTCTGGAGTTCCCCGTTTGTACGAACTATCCCGACATTTTTATAAAATAGATCCCCGATATGCTCTCGTATCTCATAAAAATCTATCTCGTGCTTATCATCGCTTATCTCATCTGCATCTTCAAACGCAGCTACCTTAAAGGCTCTCTCACCCTCAAGATTGGCAACATATTTTGCCGCACCCTCTCCAGCCTGTTTTCCAAACACAACAATCTCAAGCAGAGAGTTTCCTCCAAGACGATTTGCCCCATGAACTCTATGGTTTGCACACTCACCAACCGCGAACAAGCCTTTAATGTTAGTTTGCGAATTATCATCAACCTCTATTCCACCCATTGTATAGTGTGCAACAGGTCTAATAGGAATAAGCTCATGAACGGGGTCAATATTCTCATAAAGCTTTGCAAGTTTTCTCTCCTGAGGAAGCCCCTCTTCAATGAGCTCTTCACCAAGATGACGGATATCTAAAAATATCTCTTCGCCCTTCAGTATCTCAGTATTAATTGCACGGCTAACTATATCGCGTGGGGCTAACTCATCTGTGAACCTTTCACCCTTTGAATTTAGCAGATGACCACCCTCACCCCGAGCACTCTCACTTATCAAGATACTTGAATTTTTAAGTGCCGTTGGATGAAACTGAACAAACTCCATATCAATCGCTTTTGCTCCGGCTCTTAAAGCTGTGGCTATTCCATCGCCTGTTGAGGCACTAGAGTTAGTAGAGTTTTTATCGTAAATACGGCTATAACCACCAGTTGCTAGTATAACAGCTCTACTCTCATATATCTCTACTTTACCACTTCTAATATCCAAAACTTTTGCACCACAAGCACTGCCATCTTCATCTTTTAAAAGCTCTAAGAGATACTTTTCACTCGCTATCTCTATCCCCTCACTCAGACATCTATCATAGAGTGTGTGAAGTATTTTTAGACCTGTGTAGTCTTGAGCATAACAGGCGCGTGCAGCAGAGGCACCCCCTAAAGATCTTTGAGCAATTTTGGAGTCTTGTGTACGCGAAAAACAGACACCTATACTGTCTAACCATGCTACTGCGTTTAAAGCCTCTTCACACATCAATCTGACTGCTTCTTCATTTGCTAAGCCGTGAGCAGATTTAAGTGTATTTTGGACATGTGATTCAACGCTATCTTCACCTGCATTACCAAGTGCTGCGTTTATACCGCCTTGAGCCATACATGTTTGACTTCTCGTTGGGTACTCTTTAGTAATTACTAAAACATCAGCACCACTTCTCTTTGCGTTTAAAGCCCCAACAAGTCCTGCTCCACCTGCTCCTATTACTAACACATCACTTTTACGACTCAGCATTTAGTGCCTCCCTGCATTGAGCTTTAGCTCTTAATATTTTTATTGTAAATATAGCACCATTATCACTATTTCTAGCATAAATATCTCCGTTGTGATAATCTTTAATAATCACTTTAGACATATAGAGACCAAGACCCGTTCCATTTTTTTGAAGTTTTGTAGAGAAGTAGGGGTCAAACAACTTCTCTATATTATCCTCTTTAATCCCACCAGCATTATCAGCTATCTCTATGTGAAGTTCATCATCTTCCATAAAAGTACGCACCGTTATTGTGGGCTCTTGAGTCCCCTCTTGTACCAGCTGATCCTTCGCATTATTTAAAATATTTAATATCACTTGCATAAACTCATTTTCATGCATCATAAACGCATAGTTTGACTCTAACTCAAAATCCACCTTTATACCGTGTGAACTTAAGCTATCATGTATCAGATTATTAGCCTTAAGAAGAACATCTGTAATCTCTATCATATGAAACTCTTTATCCGGTTTGTAGAAATCACTAAAGTTTGTGATAGTCTGGCTCAACTCTTGAAGATAGAGAGTTGTTTTGTCAATGTTTGCATTTAAAAAATTTAAAAAGTCATCTCTACCTTGTTTATCTTCAAGGTCATACTGCCCCAGCTCTAAAGATGTTTTAGTAAGAATATTACTTGTCGCGATAGAGGCTAAAGGCTGTCTCCACTGATGTGCAATCATACTGAGCATCTCGCCCATTTGAGCTAAACGCGACTGCTGAAACATATAGGTATCTTTCTCTTTTAACTCTAGTGTTGCCAAAGTGGACTCAGTTATATCGTGTACTGTTCCATAGGAGATTAGAGGCTTTCCCTCCTCATTAAAAGAGCTTTCACAATTCTCTTCGACATATTTTATAGATCCATCATCCATCAAAAGTCGATGTTTTAAAGTATAGCCTGTCTGATTCTCTAAAGAAGAGCGATAGACCTCCTCAAGCATCTCTCTATCATCTGGATGAACACGGTTAATAAACCTTGAGTAGAGATTTTCACTCTTCTCTTGCTTAAGCTCAAACATCTTATATGTCTCTTTTGACCATCTCAGTTCATTTTTTTGTAAGTCATAGATCCATGAGCCAGTCTTAGCAATTGATTGAGCTTTTTCAAGGTCGCTTATTGCTTCTCTCAGTCTCTCTTCTAGCTCTTCATTTTTTCTCTTTAAAGCACTGTCTATCATAAAGGATTCACCATCAAAGTTAAAAAGTAGTATCTTGCGATTCTTAAGCTTCCGGCTATAATCACAAACCATAAAAAGTTCAAACGCAGTACACCGGCGACCAATGTGAGTGGGTCACCAATAACTGGAAGCCAAGAGAACATTAGTATAAAGTAACCATACTTATGCCCATAATCTAAACTCCACTGACCTGATTTTGATTTTTGGAGTTTCTCTTTTGTTTTATCATATAACCAGTAACCAAACCAGTAGTTAGCAACTATTGCAAGGATATTTCCGCTTGAAGCTGCAAACATTGCGTTTATAAAAGGCATATCACTCGCCACCGCTGTAACAAACGCGAGTTCTGAAGAGAAGGGAACAATCGTCGCCCCAAGAAACGCAGAGAAAAAGAGTGCTAATTCTGCCATTGTTCCCTCGAGTTTAGTCCATGCTAGTTATGTTATCGATAACAGAGGCTACAAGCTTCTCTCTAGCCTCAACTGAAGTCCAAGCGATATGTGGTGTAACATACAAGTTGTCTGCGTTTTTCACACTTAAAAGCGGATGGTTTTCTCTCATAGGCTCCGCAATTAAAACATCTAAACCAAAGAAGATATTTTTTTCATCAATAATCTTTGCAAGAGCCTCTTCATTGATGATCCCACCGCGTCCAAGATTCAAAACGGTCGCTCCATCCTTACAAGTTAACAGTTGTTCATAGTCTAAAAGATTCTCTGTCTGTTCGTTCAGAGGCGCATGAATAGTAATAATATCGCAACTCTTCAGAAGTTCATCTAGCTGTAAGCGAGTGTAAGGCTGAGAGTGGTTTTTACCACTTGTTGAGTAGTAACACACCTCTGCACCAAAAGCATCTGCAATTTTTGCAACGCCTCGACCAATCTCACCGAGACCGATAATTCCCCACTTTTTACCCTTAACTTCAAAAAATGGTTGTGAGACATCTGTAAAGATAGGACTTCTTGAGTAAGTGCCATCTTTGACAACCTCGTCATAGTAGCGTGAGTGTCCCATTAGGTAAAAAAGCATAGAGAAGGTGTGTTGTATAACCGAGTCAGTTGAGTAGCCAGCTACATTTTTCACTTCAATGCCTCTCTCTTTGGCTGCGTTTAAGTCAACATTGTTCATACCAGTTGCTGCGATACAGATAAGTTTTAAAGAGGGTGTGCTTTTCATATGCTCATCAGTGATAACAACCTTGTTAGTAACTATAACATCACAGTTTGTTATTCGTGTTTGAACTTCATCAGCAGAAGTAGTTTGAAAAACTTCAACTTCGCCAAAAGTCTCAAATCCGCTTAAGTCACTATCTCCAAAAGTTAGGGCATCTAAAAGAATTATTTTCATTCTATCTCCATTAAGGGAATTAGATCCTAAATCAAGTTTAGGATGACGAGGGCTCCGTCATTCCAAACTTGATTTGGAATCTATCTTATGCGTCTTTAATCTTTTTGATTAACTCACGGGACTGCTCTAGTGCTTTTTCAACCTTGTCAAAAACAAGGGCAACTGCGAGACGTCTCCCTTTGTGTGCTTCTGGTTTTGAGAAAACTCTTACAAAACTATTATCCGAGAACAAAGTATCATCCACATCAACTACTGGCGCATAGTTGTGAACCTTGCTCTTAAACGCAGCGGAAGCTCCATCACCATAAAAAGTAAATCCTAAAGGAAGACCAAGAACAGCACGAAGATGCAGTGCAAACTCACTCTGAGACTGAGTTATAAGTGTTACCATTCCCGTATCATGTGGACGTGGAGAGACTTCTGAGAAATAGACCTCATCACCTTTTACAAAAAGCTCAACACCAAAAAGACCCTGACCACCAAGACCATCAGTGATAACCTTCGCCATATCCTCTGCTTTTTGTTTTGCAACTGCACTCATCTGCATCGGCTGCCATGAAAAAACATAGTCGCCATCACGCTGTTCATGCCCAATAGGCTCACAATAAACTGTCTCTTTTCCATTACGAGCAGTTAGCATTGTAATCTCATAATCAAAATCAACAAAAGCTTCTACGATTAACTCACTAGCATCACCACGAGCCTCTTTAGCCATCTCCCAAGACGCAGGTATATCACTCTCACTTCTAGCTACTGACTGACCATGTCCAGATGAAGACATTACTGGTTTTATAACACAAGGAAAACCGAGCTCTTTAGCTGCGTTTAACATCCCCTCTTGGGTTGTTACAAATTTATAAGGTCCAGTTTTAAGTCCTAACTCCTCTGCAGCAAAAGTACGGATATTTTTACGGTTCATTGTTTTAGAAACTGCATCTGCGTTTGGGATTACATTGAAGCCCTCTTTCTCTGCTTCAAAAAGAGCATCAATAGAGATAGCTTCAATCTCAGGGAGAACATAATCAGGTTTTTCTCTACGAATAATCTCTAAAATCGCATCTCTATCTTGCATATTTACAACATAAGAGCGATGAGCAACATGATGAGCCGGAGCATTTTCGTATCTGTCAACTGCGATAGTTTCAAGCCCTAATCTTTGAGCTTCGATGATAACTTCTTTTCCAAGCTCACCTGAGCCAAGTAACATAATTTTTTTTGAGTTTGATTTGAGGGGTGCAGAGAATAACATCTGAATAATTCCTAGTGTAAAATAACCCTCGTTCCCATCGTCCTCGATGGGAATGCATATATCAGTTTATATATTTAACGTATGCATTCCCAAGCAGGAGCTTGGGAACGAGTTTGTTTATGAAGGGAATTATATCAAAATTGGATTAAATTATCGTTTGAGCCCGATAAGCGTTTCAAGAAGCTGATCCGAAGTAGTAATCGTTTTACCATTTGCCTGGAAACCTCTTTGAATAATAATCAGTTGCGTAAGTGCTCGCGAGAGGTCAACATTTGATGCTTCAAGGGCAGAGGACTGAATAAAACCACGTCCAGCAGTTGCCGCAGTACCGATAATAGGGTCACCAGAGTTTGAGGTTTGGATATAGACATTTCCACCTTCAGTTGAGAGACCCTCATTATTTGTAAATTTAGCCATACCAATTTGTGCTAAACCAAATGAGCGACCGTTTGAGAATGAACCAATTAAAGTACCAGATTGATCAATTCTAATACCAACTAAATCTCCACCAGTATAACCATCTTGTGAAATTCCAGATGTTGATGAGAGTGAATCAAAACTTGTCATTCCGTCAAACTGATTTGGTGTCCCAAATGATAGATTTACATTTTGATTTGGTTTTGAACCATTATTACCACTAAATGATAGATTTCCTGGTGTATATTGTTCTAGCGCACCCTCATCTGTAAATGTGATAAAACCTGTATCAACTTGATTAAGTGGTGCTGTTGTACTTATTGTAGCTGGATCTGGAACCGTTATAAGCATATTCCATCTATTTTCACTTACTTTTCTAAACTCTGTTCTGAGTGTATGTTTTGTTCCTAGTGAATCAAAAATATCTATACTACTAGAGTGTGTAGCCGCATTAAAATCTTGGGAAAATGATACTGAACCCGCTACTCCAGCGGGTAGAGTAGACTCTAATGATTTCATATTTGTCGTAAACCCAACATTTTCTGTAGTACCAACTGTTATAGCTGTCACTGTGATGTCAAGGGTAGTTCCCCCAGCTGTATTATCTATAGAAAATTTTCCAGCACTTGTTACTGTTACTTCAACACCAGCCGATACTGCCTGTACATCAGCTTCAATCAAAGTTCTTAAATCATTCATACTATAAAATTCATCTGCACCTAGTGCGCCACCATCGTTATATATATAATTATGCACTGTCCCATCACCATAATCAATAGTTATACCCTGTCCATTCTTCATGGAAAAAGCTTCTCCTGAACCATTAAACATAGCTCCAATATTATCTGAAGCGGGTTGAGAAACAAGAACATTACCATCTCCATCTACAGCCTGACCAGCACTGTTTAGCTCATAAGAGGGAGAGAAACTAGATACGAGTGGTCCAGAGTTTAAATTTGCTTTTAGAACTACCTCTTGTGTTGCGTTTGCTGGTGTCGTTAACCCTGGAGGAATATTAATATCTTTAATCGGAGCGGTTGAATCAACCTTCCCTGTCTCTTCATCCCGTAACCAACCTTGTGCTATAAAACCGTTGTTATCAACAAAGTTTCCTCCTGCATCAAACTTGAAATCTCCCGCACGAGTATATTTATAAGTATTACCACCATCTGGTGAAATAATAAAAAACCCATCACCCTGAATAGCAACATCAGTATTTTTATCTGAATTTTGAATAGAACCCTGAGAAAAGATACGAGTCATTGAACTAACTGTTGAACCTAAGCCTACCTGAACAGGATTCTTACCACCTAGAGCACCTTGCGGGGCTGTAGCTATAGAACTTGTTTGTGCTAAAAGATCTGAAAAGTTTGCACGAGAGTATTTAAAACCTGTTGTATTAACATTTGCAATATTATTTGATTCTACATCCATCGCAACCTGGTGCGATTGTAGTCCGGATACACCGGAGAAAAGTGATTTAAGCATATTCTTTTCCTTTACGTATATTTATCTAATAGTCGATAAATTTATTTAGTAAAGAATATATAGCACTTAGTGTTCCAACTTTGAAAAAATATCTGAGTTATATTATATGTTTGTTAGTAGAAGAAGTTAGTGTGATTTATGGATGTCTAAGCATCCATACTTAAAGCTTTTTGCATCATCTCATCAGCCGTTGTGATAGACTTTGAGTTAGCATCATATGCACGTTGATATATTATAAGTTCAGTAAGTCCACTTGTCATAGCATAGTTTGAACCCTCTAATTTAAAGTTGACTACCTCGGCACCTATAATTTGACCATTCTCATCTGTAAAAAATATTGGTGAGCCACTATTTGAGCTCTCTTGAAACCTAGAGCCACTCAATCTATCTAAGCCCTGATCATTTTGAAAGTGAAAAACTGCAATCTTACCAACACTGCTCTGCTTGCCATTTGTAAAAGTAGCTATAACCTCTGCGTTTTTATTGATAGCATAACCCACTAACTCTCCACCAAGCGTTCCATCAGCTATACTAGAACCTGGAACTACAGTAGTGCTGATAGAGACAACGCCATCGTAGCCACTCCCTAAGTCTATAGTGACTGGCGTTCCATTGTTGTCTATCGTTGTTAAGGTATGAGATGCCAATGCTCCTGCCTCATCAAACTCCACACTTCCAGTTTGCGTATCATATATAATAGTTCCGTCTAAACTTTGAGTTGTTGCAGTAACACTCCACTGTGTTCCCGGAGGGGTCTGAACAGGGTTTTGTGTAAATTCCAGTCTTAAATCATTTTTGTTGCTTTGGTTGTCAATAACAGTCGCACCCATTGCAATAATATCAAATTCAGTACCAACATTTGCAAGGAACTTTGCGTTTGTTGTTGGCTCAACTGGGTAGCTTAACGACTTTGGAAAACGCAGTTTCTCTTGAGCATTTACATCACCTAAGGCTATATCGTTTAACTTTGATGTCAAAACATCATCGTTGCTAATATTATTTCCCATTGTTCCTAAAACATGGAGGCCATCGGCTGTAACCAAATCATCATTAGCATCAAAAGTGAAATTCCCATCGCGAGTATAGATAGGTCTCTCTTCTCCTTGTACACCAAACCAACCATCGCCATCAATCGCTAAATCAGTACTTTTATCTGAGAGAAGCAGAGATCCATTTGTCTGTATCATAGATGTTGTTTGAACTCTAGAGCCAAGACCTATACTGCTATCCACGATACCGCTACTTGCACTAGCTAAGCTCTCTTCGAACATAGATGCAAACTCAACATTATAACCTCTAAACCCAGTCGTGTTTGTATTGGCTAAGTTATCTGAGACTACATCGATACCTGCTGAGTATGTTTTAAGTCCCGATATTCCACTATAAAAAGCTTGTGTCATCATAAGAGTATCCTTAGTATATCTCTACGACATTCTCAATATCGACATAACTTGAACCAACTTTTACAAGAGCTGCCCCATCCTCAAACCTTACTGACTCAATAGGATAGGCTCCCATTCTCGTTGTTAAGTCATCACCAGCTGGATTTTTATAGCTGGCAGTGATATAGTACATTCCGCTCTCAGCTAAATTACCATTACTGAGTGTGCCATCCCAATCAAATTGATAGACTCCAGAAGAGTTTGATTCTAAATTCATAGTGCTAACAATCTCGCCATTAACATTTAATATCTCGACTACTCCACTCTCTACATCTTGTGGGAAATAGACTTCAAATGAACTCGTACCGCCCTCATCGTAACCGATGGCATTAGAACCTAAATCTGCTGTTTTACCAATAGCAGCTATTGTCGTGTATTGTTGAGAAGAACCCAAAGAAGCAGCTAAGTCTTCTAGAGCTTTATTTGTATTTTCAGATGCTTCAAGAGTAGCTAGCTGAGAAGTTTGCGTTAGAATTTTCTCAGAATCCATAGGCTCTGTAGGATCTTGATGTTGAAGCTCAACCAGAAGAAGAGTCATAAAGTCATCTTTACCTAAAACACTCTTATCTACTTGCGCTGCAGCCTCTTTATACTCTGCGTTTGTTGCTGCGTTTAAGCCTGTTGATGTAATCGCCATGTTCTATCCTTTAAGCGTAGTGCGGAACTACAATTTCTAAAGAGCTTAGTATCTCTTCGTTGTGCTCTTCATTATGAAAATAACTGTACTCATCCCCAGCCTGTTGCTCTTTTTGTCTATGCTGCTCTTGCTGACCAGCTTGAGAGTTACTTGAGTCTTGTGAATTAAAATTTAATGAAGCATTATTTATGCCATTGTTATTTAACTGTACTCTTAACTCATTTGCATTCATAGAGAGAGTGTTGATTGCAGCAGTGTTTGAACTAAGAGTGATATGTAAATTTTTCCCACGCTGCACGATAGTTAAATCAACATCACCAAGTTTTTGAGGATTGAGTTGAACTTTTACTCTCGTAAAGGGTGACTTATAATCCTCTATTGCTGTTTTTACATCTTGTGAGAGATACTTTATCATCTGTTTTGCTTCGTTTAGTTTGACTTCAAAACTATCTGCTTTTAAAGATGTAAGTCCATCTGTTTTAGAAGCACTAGATGGAGTTTCACTGCTTTCATTACGGAGCAGACTCTCTAAAGATTTTGTTGCTTCACTTGTGGCAGTTGGAGCGATTACTCTAGCCGTTGCAACTGAAAAGTCTGCTGTTAAGGCAGAGTTTGTTTGTAATACTTTCTCACCACGCAAAAGAAGCTGTAGCGTTTCGTTAGCACGCGTTTTTGGTGTTTTCTCTTCAGTCTTAAAAGCCTTTGTGTTAACTAACTGCTCCGTAGTGTGTTCACGTTGCGTTTGCGCTTTAAAAAGAGGAGTCTCTTTTGGGATTGCAAGCTGTTTAGGAAGTTCAGCTTTTCTCTCCTCTGTTTTGTGTATCTCCTGATTTTTATCATCAGCTTTTAAAACTACTCTCTGCTTCGTCTCTTTTTGTAGAGCCGGAAGCTCTTTACTTGTTGCAATACTTTGGGGTTTTTCACTCTCTTGAGTCGTTTTCTCTTTAAGGTTTTGAGCTATTTGAGGTTTTGGAGTCTCTTTCTCTTTAACATTTTGAGCTATTTGAGGCTTTGGAGTCTCTTTCTCTTTAACATTTTGAGCTATTTGAGGTTTTGGAGTCTCTTTCTCTTTA
>JAYEMB010000078.1:0-41602 GCA_034717855.1 Campylobacterota bacterium | reverse complement strand
GATTATGCATCGACTCTTACTGAAAAATGCCAAGGTAAGGTATGTAAGAGAGCAGTGTGAAACAGAGTTTGATGCAGAAGGAAACCCTCTGGTCTCCGTAGGTACTGTGCAGGATATTACAGAGCAGAGAAAAATAGAAAATAAATTAGAAGAGCAAAAAGATGCACTCAAGCATCAAGCCAATCATGATACCTTAACAGGACTTCCTAATAGAGTACTCTTTAGTGATAGGCTAGAGCAGGCTATAGAAAAAGCAAAAAGAAATAACTCTAAAGTGGCACTGCTGTTTATAGACCTAGACCATTTTAAAGAGATTAATGACTCTTTAGGGCATATATTTGGTGATGAGGTTTTAAAGATTGTTACTCATAGGTTGCAAGGCTCTATTAGAGATGAGGATACATTGGCAAGGTTTGGTGGGGATGAGTTTGTCGTTATTTTAGAAGATTTAGCTCATGAAGAGGATGCCTCTCTAATAGCAAGTAAGATTTTATTATCGACAGCTCAAGCTATTGAAATAGAAGGCAATGTATTTTATCTCTCAAACAGTATAGGTATCAGTGTCTATCCAAATGATGGAGAGAATCCTCAAAACCTCTTAAAGTATGCAGACTCTGCCATGTATAAAGCAAAGAGTGAGGGAAGAAACAACTATCAATACTATGACGTAAAGATGACTGAACTTGCGTTTGAGAGAGTTGTAATGGAGCGTGAATTAAGAACCGCTATCCAAAATAGAGAGTTTGTCGTCTATTATCAAGCTCAGATGAATGGCAAAACCGATACTCTGATTGGAATGGAGGCCTTAGTGAGATGGGAGCATCCTACTAAAGGTCTAATCTCTCCTGCAAAGTTTATACCTCTTGCTGAGTCCACGGGACTTATCATTGAGCTTGATAGGTATGTGATGAAGGTCGCTATGGTGCAGTTTGCGCAGTGGCACGAAAAGGGTTTAAAACCGGGAGTTCTCGCAATGAATCTCTCTATAAAACAGCTGAAAAAAGAGGATTTTGTTGAGGTGCTTCACTCCCTGCTTGAGGAGTCTAAGTGTAGAGCAGAGTGGATTGAGCTTGAGGTGACAGAGAGTCAGATTATGACTAATCCAGATGAAGCGATTAAAGTTTTACAAAAGATAAGTGACTTAGGAGTAGAGCTGGCAGTTGATGATTTTGGAACAGGCTACTCATCTTTGGCATATCTTAAAAGATTACCTATTAATAAACTCAAAATCGATCAGGCTTTCATAAAGGATTTACCAGATGATGAAGAGGATTCTGTAATAACAAAAGCTATTATAGCACTTGCAAATAGTTTAAATCTAAAAGTTATCGCTGAGGGTGTTGAGACTAAAGAACAGAGGGATTTTATAGTTGAGAGTGGATGTGAAAGTATTCAGGGCTATCTCTACTCTAAGCCTCTGCCGGCTGATGAAGTAGAGTCTACTCTTAGAGAGAGCTTGTAACTGTTTTTCCGTTAAGTGTTTGTACAACTGTTATCTTGGAACCACTCTGGGTGATGATAGCCTCTGCAAAGTCACCCATCACATAACTTCGTAATGATACAGTACGCGTTTGTCCATCTTGAGTATCTTTTATAGCTTTTAAACCCATGTTTGTAAAGTGTTGAATGCACTCATCTATATCTGTGAACTGCTGCGTTTCATCTTGGGCAGGAGTCTCTTCTTTAACAGGGACCTTTTCTGCGTTTTTCTCAGCCTCTGCTTGTTTGATATCTTCTTCTGTAGCTACTCTGATATATAGAGTGTCTGGTTTTTGCTCATATGCTATTTTTTGACCAACAGAGGGAGCGTTAAGGCTGTCTGTCCACTCTTTTGCACTAAACTCTCTCTTCTCTCCATCGGGTAACATGAGGTCGCCTATTCCTTGAGTTGTGTCGTAGCGATAAATCATTCCTATAAAAATCATACTCTATCCTTGTCTTGTAAACTATCTTAATTATTGACGAATTTTAGCTTGTTTAACTTAACTTATGAATAGGCATAAGTCAAAACAAAAACATTTTTATATGCTCTTATAAAAAACTTTTCTCTTTTATATACTACCAGTAAGAATAGAGATAAAGGAGTTGTAATGAAACCTACAAAATTAGACAGATACAAAGTAGTTATAGCTAGTTCGAATAAAAGCATACATGATAAGATAGAGACTATTTTGAAAAATATTGAGTTATTAGATTTAGAAATAGAAATTTTAAATGGAAACTCCTTTGCAGAGAGTAGAAAGATTTTAGAGAGTCGTAGGGATATCGCACTGATGATAGTAGATGCTGATATGGAGTCAAAGGAAAATGTAGACCTGTCTGCATTTGTTAGAGATAGCTTGAACAACTTTGTAATCCGTATAATAAAGATTAACCAGCCTGCAGAAGAGTTTCGTGCTGAGTATATTAATAAGTATGATATTAACAATTACGGATGTAGACTCTCTTTTGAGAATCTCTACCCTACAATCAGAACTGCTGTCATGCACTATAAAGAGATAGTGAGACTCAATAATAAACTGCAAAATAGATACAAAGAGATGACTACTAATCCTCTAACACATCTATATAACAGGATTAAGCTGTATGAAGATTGTAACAATTGCAATAATAAAACACTTATTTTGATAGATATTATAGGCTTTAGTAGTATAAACGAGAACTACGGTTACGAGATAGGTGACCTAGTATTAAAAGAGTTAGCTGCGTTTTTGTTTAGTATGTACCATGATGATTACGCTATTTATCATCTTGATAATGACCTCTTTGCTCTGACTTTGGAGCTAGAAAAAACAGAGGATATTTTTACTACAGTTAAAGATATTCAAGAGGATATCTTAGCTCTAAACATTATCACAAACAGCTTTAATAATACTCTCAATATCTCTATCGGTGTCGCGTATCAAAATGAGGATAACCTGCTAAGAAGAGCAGAACTGGCTCTCAAAGAGGCACGAAATATTGGAATAAACCAGATACAGTACTTCTCAGAAGATTTAAAAGTACTCAAAAAATTAAAAAATACAAACTACTGGGGACCAATAATAAAAGATGCTTTAGACAATGATGGCATAGTTGTTAACTATCAACCTATATATAACCTCGAGACAAATAGAGCACAAAAGTATGAGCTTTTAATGAGGTTAAAACATAATGGCACAGAGTATCTTCCCGCAGAGTTTTTAGATGCCGCAGTGGATACCGGTCAGATGTACGATATCTTTAGATTTATGTTTACAAAGGCGTGCTATTTTGCACAAAAAACTAAAACAAGATTTAGTGTAAATATTGGTGATACAGAGTTTGAACACGAGGAGTTTATAGAATTTATAGTTGCTACAATGAAGGAGTACAAGGTTGACCCAACTCTGTTGTCACTAGAGATACTGGAGTATAACTCTATCGGGGAGAATACACTTGTGAGAGAGAAAATAATGCAAATTCACGAACTTGGAATAGCTATAGTAATAGATGATTTTGGAATAAATTGTTCAAACTTTGGTCAGATGAAAAATCTGCCGATTGATACTATTAAAATAGATGGCTCTTTTATTAAAAACTTGCCAGAGTCTAAAGAGAGTAAAATTGTTGTTAAGACGATTCAAACTTACGCAAAAGAGAAAAATATCAAGCTCGTTGCAGAGTATATATCTACACAAAAGGTTTTAGAAAATGTTTTAGAGTTAGAGATAGAGTATGGACAGGGTTTCTACCTCTGCAGACCACTGAGCGAAGAGCAACTTGTAAATGAGTTACTAGATAGATAGAAATATAGCTTATAGTATTATCGATAATTGAGCATATATGAAAATAAAAATATCTATTTATGCTCTTAATAAACTCTTGGAATAACTCTATACTATAAACAATCCAATAGTAAAGGAGTTAACTATGGAACTATTTATAATTACAGCAGGCTTTGTAGCCACAGTAGTTTTTATTTATGCCTTCTTTGAAGAGTTTAAAAGAGAAGAGGATAGGGTGGGTTACATCGAAGGCTCTATAGTTTACAGAGCCTAAGTTCTGCTAGTTTAGTGAGGTGATAGTTGGAGTAAAGGCTTTTGTGCTAATACTTACAAGATCACCCACTCTTAAGTTGTTTACCTCATCTTGAGAGACAACCACTTCAACAAGCTGTTGACCGATGGCAATAATAGCGATATAGATGACGTCAACCTTGTGTATATCTAAAAGCTCCCCCTCAAATGAGAACTTCTGAGAACCAGTTGTTTTCAGCAGTACATCTTTAGCAACTCCATCATTTATAACTTTGCCCTGATTTAAAACTATTACACGATTGCTCAGTCTGTAGATTTCACTTGGGTCATGACTCACCATAATGGTTGTTGTTTTAAACTCTTTATGAAGTTGGAGAATCTCATTTTGAAGTTTTGTTCTCATGATTGGGTCAAGTGCAGAGAGTGGTTCATCCATCAGAAGAAGTTTTGGTCTATTCATCAAGGCTCGACAGAGACTCACTCTCTGTTTTTGACCACCACTCAGAGTGTTTGGAAGTCGTTTTTTTAACTCACTAAGTTCAGTGATTTCTAAAAGCTGTTCTGCTAACTCTCTGTCTGCGTTTACATAGAGTAGATTCTCTTCAACACTCATATTTGGAAAGAGGGCATAGTCTTGAAAAACAAAACCTATCTCTCTTTTTTGTGTGGGGAGACTGCGTTTGTTATCAAGCCAAGTCTCATCTTCAATCTTGAGGCTGCCTTTAGCCTCTTCGAGTCCAGCGAGTATGCGAAGAAGTGTTGTCTTTCCACTCCCACTCTCTCCTGAGAGTGCTACGAAATCACCCTCTTTTATCTCTAGTTTGACATCTAAATCCATCTCTCCACTTGAGCCGTGAAGTTTTTTGTGTATATCTACTGTAATCATCTCTAAATCCCAAACTTCTTATTCTGTCTGCCGTTAAATATATAAACGCTAAGCAGAACTAGAAAACTCATAACAAGCATAATCCCACTATAGATGTGAGCTGAGCTATAGTCCATAATCTCAACCATCTCATAGATGGCTACAGATGCGACTTTGGTCTCTCCGGGAATACTTCCACCGACCATCAAAACTACACCAAACTCACCAACAGTATGAGCAAAGGTTACGATGATAGCTGTAATGAGAGCTGGTTTCATATTTGGCAGAGCTACTTTTAAAATCGTCTCAAACTTACTCTTTCCTGCGATATAACTCGCTTCTAAGATGTTTTTGTTGAGAGACTCAAATCCACCTTGAAGTGGTTGCACCATAAAAGGCAGAGAGTAAAAACAGCTCGCCACCACAAGTCCTGTAAAGTTAAAAACCAGTTTCACTCCAAAAACATCTTCAAAAAATATCCCTATCGGAGAGTTTTGTGAAAGTGCAACCAAAATATAAAAACCTATAACTGAGGGAGGTAAAACTATAGGCAGGGCAGTCAGAGCCTCTAAAAATGGTTTGAGACGCGATGAGGTTTGAGATAGGTACCAAGCCAAAGGAAGACTCAGTATAAAAAGTATAATAGTCGTAACTGCTGCGAGTTTAAAGGAGAGTAAAAAGGGTTCAAACTCTAGACTCTGAAGAATCTCAATCATCGATAATCTCACTAATAGAGAGCTCACTCGCTTTAATAAACGCAGTGACCTTGTCTCCAACTTTTAAATTCATTCTCTTAGAGGAGTTAAGAGTGATGATTGACTCTAAAGTCGTGTCAAAAAAGCTCAGTTTTATACTAGTGAGTAGTTCTCCATTTTCTATTTTCTCTATGATAGTTAAGAGTCGGTTTGAGTAGCTGATATCTCCACTAAACTCTTTAGCAATCGCTACATGTGATGCTTTAGCGGTCAGCTTGACCTTTGTACCAACTTTTAAACTCTCGTTGATATCTAAACTCATCATAGTTAGCGTTTGTGAGTTACACTCAAAGTTGACTATATGCAGACTATCACAACTCTCTATTTTTGAGACTTTAGCTATTAGATAACTCATGGGACTAAATATCCAAAATCAGTTAATATTTTTTTTGATTTGTCACTTAAAACAAAGTCATAAAACTTTTTTGCATCGCTTGCGTTTTTAGAATTTTTAAGAAGTACTATCCCTTGACTTATAGGTGTATAGAGTTTTGGGTTTACATCTGTGTAGTGTACTCCCTCTTTAAAGCGAGTCATATGAGAAGAGTAGAGTGAAGACTTTGGTATAAAGCCTATATCTGCAGCTGTTACTGTATAGGAGACTGTTTGCGAAGCTGACTCCGCATATACAAATTTACTTACTATATTTTCATAAACTCCTGCGTTTTGCATCGCTTCAACTGCCGCTTTTCCGTAGGGTGCGGTTTTTGGATTTGCTATGGCTATTTTATCTATACTTGAGCTTTGAAGTAGTTTTATACCTTGAGTAAAGTCCTGTTTTTTCGTACTGAGATAAGCTAGGCTTCCCTGGGCATAAACAAGAGGTTTTGTCGTAGCAATCTTGTCACTATAGAGTGCCTCAGGGTATATCATGTTTGCAGACATAAAAAGCTCATAAGGAGCACCGTTTTTTATCTGTGCCGTTAGTTTTCCACTACTTCCGAGTGTTACATTTACTTTTATGTTTGGATGTGTTTTGTTGAACTCTTTTTTTATTGTCTCTATCGCGTAGCTGACATTTGCAGCGACGGCAATATTTATACTTCCGCTAAAGAGATTAGAACTTAAAAACGCAGTGAGAAGAAGTATATTTTTTAGCATGATTTTCTTTTAAAAGAGGTAGTTAAACTCTAAACGAGCATCTAAATCGTTAAATGTATTATCATCTACATAGTCAACATAACCGAGTCTTAAACGCCATTGCAGGTTAGCTAGAGTTGGAATATTTTGAATAAATCCTATATAGTAGTAAAGCTCATCTTTGTTGCCCTTATCTTCATCTGCGTTTGTGTAAAGAATAGAAGTTTGGATAAAAACATCTTTATAAATTCCAGTTTTGTTTGCGTTTCTAACTAACTCTAAGCGATAACTTTGAGTGTTTGCTTTCCAGTTATATCTTGCCATAGAACGAGTATATCCAGCAGTTGGAAAACCACGCCAAGGAGTGATTAAGTCCGCTTCATTAAGGACGTTTGTATATCCTAGATTTATCTTATAGTTTTGTATTTTTGTCACAACCCTTGCTGCTATCATCTGTGCTTCAAGGGAGTCTATATCTTTATATCCTGTTGCACTCAGACCTTTTGAATATGAAGCTCCACCTACTGCACCAGCACCATTGTCAAACTGTTTTATGTAACGCATAGCCGGAGTAATGCTAAATCCATCAAAGTCGATTTTATAGTTAGCCTCAAGCATTATCTGAGAGAGAAGTTCAGGGACTACATAAAAAGAGGTGTCAAGTTTCAGATTTTTGATAGAGTTGTTCTTAAAGTCTCCAACAATCAGTGGTGAGTCTGTTGGTTTATTGTGCCTTTTTAACTCCGTGTAAGTCAAACCCTTATGCATTGCAGAGTCATCATTTTCACTCCATCCGGCACTATTCTTTCCTGGAGTATAATCTTTTGCTGAAGGATCAGACGCACTATCCCCATACATTAAAACAGAGTGAGAAGATGTATGGTCACGAAGTTTTTGCTCATGAAGATAAGCGAGTTTGATTTTAGTTTTACTTACTGCGTTTGTGTTAACAACTAATCCATCAAAACTGTTTGGAATCATCTTTGTATCATTTGATTTAGTATAAAAAGTCTCTACGAGTTGACGACCTAAAATCAGTTCTGTTTTATCTATACCGCTGTAGCGTAAATAAGCCTGTCCCACCACTGCCATATAAGAGTTATCATCATTTACATAGTCAAATCTACTTATAGCATCTTTTCCCTTTTTTAGATTTCCGACATTATCGTTGTCGATATCAAAAAATGCCTGTGAAAAATAGAGTCCTGCTGTGAAATCAAAGTCATTGAGTGTAGCACTTTTTAGGACAAGTGAACCGCCTAAACCACTGATGATGTGGTCAGAGTGGGATGCATCTTCATTTTTATAAGTGTTATAGAATGTGTTTGAACGAATACGTCCGTAGTACTCACCCTCTCCAAACATATCTGAAAAACTCTCGACATTTTTTCTATCTGTACTATAAACGAGTTGACCATTACTTTTAATAGCGGTCTTTGTTTGTGTCTCTTGAGCAGTAAGTGTAGTCAGTGTAAAAACTGTAGCAAGTAGTAGATTTTTTGTACTCTTAAATGTCACTAATATTTCCTTTTTTAGCTTTATGATTGTAGATGAATTTTAACTAAACTCTTCTTTTTTTACTCTTTAGTTCTCATCTTCAGGACACTCTTGCTTTTGAAAGAGCATCTTTAGGACAGACTCGTTGAGTAGGATATCTTCGAGAGTTGCAGAGTATGAGCTCAGAGTACCTTTATCTGTCTCTTTATCTATGTAGTGCTTCATATTCATCTTTTGAACTATCTTTTTTGCACCGGTTAAGACAGGTGTTGCTCCAACATTCTCTATAAGATCTTGATTTGCTATAAGGTGAGCGTAGTATCGAAGAAAAAGTAGGGTGGCGTTTTTATCATTGTAAGCAAAAAATGCTATTGCAAAATTTGAACCCTTCTCTTTAAAACTCGCAAAGTCACTCTCATCGATATCGTTTATGTTGATTTCAAAGTTGATTATTTTTTGATATGTGGCAGGTTTGAGTCGCAGGGTAAAGAGCATGCCAGAGTACTGCTCATGATATTCACTCAGTAAAAAGAGGTTGCTAGGGTGTAGAGCCCACTTTTTTATATCTTCTAGAGATAAGTTATAGACATTGCCTGTAAGGTTTAATATTGTCGAGTATGGCATAGCAAGAGCTTTGTCAATATCTTGGGCAGTTCGTATGTGGCTTATTGATGTATAGTCCATCTTGAAACTTTTAGTTGGAAAAGTGAGAATATGCTCTTTTGAAGCTCCGATGAGATTTTTGACACCACGCTTACATATTTCATTCTCTATGAGGTTTCTGTCCATACCTTCAAAACAGGAGAGGATATGATTACTTTTACTCTTAAAAAGTTTGAGTATATTGACCTGCTTATCAGTATTTGGTTGGGTTGTCCCCCTTTCCCATCTACTAAGTGTACCAACATCTAAGCCCATAAATATATCATCAAAGTTATAGAGTTCTTGAACTAACTCTTCTTGTGTAAGTTCATATTTTTCTCTACATGACTTAAGGTATTCGTTAAACTGCACAATAAACCTCTGCGTTGATTTTTGAAAATTATAGCACTTAATAGGCATATTGTGAATTTTTTTTCTTGAAATCTGCTCTTCTTTTGAATGTTTCACAACCCTATACTGTGAGTAGATAAAACTAAAGGATTGACAATGAAGAAGACAACAGAGCTATTTGTGAAGTATTAGTTATGATAAAAAAACTATTTGACTTAAAGAAAATAGCTCATGAACTCTATGTTCGCTATAGTGCAGGACTTCTGAGCTTAGATGAGTATCAAGAGCTTTTAAGACCCATTGACAGAGCGATTGACGCTTTAGAGATGGATATTTTTACTTGTGTTTCACCTTGTAAACAACTTACTCAAGAAGAAATAATCTATAATTAAGATTAATGAAAAGTATAATTTAGTATTATTGAAATATTAAAAGGAGAAACTATGAAATACATTTTAATATTTATGCTAATGGTAAATTCACTGCTAGTAGCACAGCAGAGTAGTAAAAGCGAAAAAGAGAGAAAAAAAAGAGTAGAGAAACAGATTAAAAAAGAGATGGAAACTGAAAAGAAGTACGCAAAAGAGCAGACTTTTTACTCAGAGAAAAACTACGACTTTAAAGGTGCTGAAGTAAACAAAGAGTCTCTAAAATCTGTACCTAACTTAGAGCCTCAGTATGAGTTTGATATGGATTCTGTTTACGATTAAAAGAGCAAAATATAAGATATAATTCCAATATGAATAAACGAATTTTTATAACAGCAACAAATACAGATATTGGAAAAACCTACACATCAAAACTGATTTTAAAAGAGTTCGCTTCTCGTGGGCTTAGAGTGGGCGCAATTAAACTAATAGAGACAGGAGTAGATGATTTTGCTCCTGATGCAGAGACACTTCTAGAGACGCTCAAAGAGTTAAACCCTGCGTTTAAAGATATAAAAGTCCAAGATATTGTTCCTATCACTTATAAACTCCCCGCTGCTCCATATGTCTCATCAAACAATACGCCACTCGATTTACCCAAGTTAAACGCAGCTGTGCAAAAGCTCGAAGCACTTTGTGATGTTCTTATCATCGAAGGAGCAGGAGGACTCTATGTTCCCGTAGATGAAAACTATATGATGATTGATTTAATAGAGTATTTTGAAGCTCCTGCAGTGCTAGTGACACACTGCGTTTTAGGCTGCATAAATGATACACTACTGAGTTCAAAAGCATTACAGAGTAGAGGCATAAAACATGTCACTGCGTTTAACTGCAGAGAAGAGTACAGTAGTTTCAAAGAGATATCGGAACCATACTTTTTAAATACGAACCAAAAAGTACTAAAAGTGGATGATGACATTGACACTATTTGTGATGTCTTGTATAATCTATAAATTATTTACAGAGGTGAGAGTTTGCAGCACTTAATTAGAACAGATGATTTTTCGGTTGAAGAGATAGAGAGTATTTTAGCGGATGCCAAAGCCTTTAGTGATGGCAGGTTTGATAGAATACTTCAAGATAAAATCATCATCACTCTCTTCTTTGAAAACTCTACACGAACAAAAAGCTCTTTTGAGATAGCTGCAAAGCGTTTAGGAGCTGAGATGGTTCATCTCGATGTTACAAAGAGTTCAACGAAAAAGGGTGAAACGCTAGTAGATACTGCGATGAATCTTGATGCGATGGGTCCTCACGCTATCATAGTACGTCATCAAAACGCAGGTGTTCCAAAAATCCTCTCAAAACATACAAAGGCAGCTATACTAAACGCAGGTGATGGAGCGCATGCTCACCCGACACAAGCACTACTTGACCTCTATACTTTAAGAGAACACTTCGGAGATTTAACTGCAAAGAAAATAGCGATAGTTGGCGATATAAAAAACTCACGTGTTGCAAATTCCAACATAGAACTCTTAAGTAGATTTGGGATGGAAGTGATACTTGTTGCCCCTCCACATTTTTTACCAAAAAGTGAACTGCGTTTTACACATCATCTTGAAGATATTATTGATGAGGTGGATGCTATTATGAGCCTGAGAACGCAAACAGAACGTCACTCTTCACAAAGTTATGCCTCTCTCAAAGATTATGCGAGTGACTTTTGTATAACAGAAGAGCTAGTTGGAAATAGAGATATAGTTCTACTTCACCCTGGACCAGTTCATAGAAATATAGATATATCTGACGCTCTGCTTGGAGATGAGAGGTGTAAGGTTTTAGAGCAAGTCACTAATGGTGTAAGTATTAGGATGGCGATACTCAAAAAGTTGATAGCTGACAGCTAGTTTTAATGGAATTTTCTGATTTAAACACTCTTGGAAAAGAGAGAAAACCTTTTTTATTTATATCAGATTTTAGGGCTAAAAAATTAGAAGTTATTCTTTTAGATGAGCTTGAAAAAGAGGATATTGAGTTCTGCATCGATGAAAATTACCACTACGCTAAACATAGTCACTTTTTAAAAACAACTCCCATAGATTTTAAAGACTATGAAGCTAAGTTCAACCGAGTCATCCAAAAGATAGAAGCTGGAGAGACATACATTTTAAACCTTACCCAAGAGAGTAAGATTGACACAGAGTTGACACTCAAAGAGATATACTCTTTGGCAAACGCACACTATAAACTGCGTTTTAAAGATGAGTTTGTCTGTTTCTCTCCTGAAAAATTTATTCAAGTTAATGAGAATAGAATTCACACTTATCCTATGAAAGGTACTATTGACGCTTCACTTAAAGATGCAAAAAAGATAATTTTAAATGATAAAAAAGAGATGGCTGAGCATGTGATGGTGGTTGATCTGCTCAGAAATGATTTGTCCATAGTTGCAAGTGATGTGAAAGTTGAAGAGTTCAGGTATCTTACAGAGATTGAAGCAGGAGATAAAAAACTTCTGCAAGTAAGTTCGCACATTAGTGGTGATGTTGGAAGTGATTGGCATGAGAGAGTGGGAACGATTTTAGAGTCACTGCTACCAGCAGGAAGTATTTCAGGTGCTCCAAAAAAAAGTACGGTTGAGATTATCGAAGATGTTGAAGGGTATGAGAGAGGTTATTTTAGCGGAGTATTTGGCATTTATGACGGCGAGAAACTCGATAGCGGAGTGATGATAAGATTTATACAAAATAGTAGTATAGGTTATAGTTATAAAAGTGGTGGTGGTATTACTTTGGATAGTGAAGTAAAACTAGAGTATAATGAATTACAAGATAAAATATATCTACCATAAAACAGGGGTTAAAGAGAGATGGGAACAAAGTTAGATGACTATTTTATAAGCGGTTGGACTTTTGATGAATCGCAAGACGACTTAAAGAGCAGATACCAGATGGCTAACATTGCTCTTTTTCTTTCTGGATTTGGGTATTTTTATGGAGTTATAGTTAACAGCATTAATAATATTCCTGACCTTATATATATAGAGTCTCTCTTCGTGTTTAATAATATAGTTATGTTTTTTCTACTTCGAAAATATCAAGAGTACTTTGAGGCTATTGTTCAGATTATTACCATTCAAGGTACTTTTTTGATGGTTTATATGCTCTATACCCTAGAGTTGAGCAGTATGAAATTTCTCTGGATGTTTACTTACCCGATAGTGCTTTTATATTTTCAAAAAAACAATAATGGATTTTACTGGACACTATTTTTAATAGTAATGTTGCTAGTCTCTCCACTCCAAGATATTGTGCCGGTACCACACACAATGTATCAGATGATATATATAAGTGTAGTGTTGGGGGTACTGACTGTGATAGTCTATTTTTATCAGAAAAAGATGATTCAGGCAAAAGATTTGATTTTACAGCAACAGGATTTACTTAAAGAACAGGTATCAGAACTTACCCATAAAGACCAACTTCTTTCAGCTCAGTCTAGACAGGCTGTGATGGGAGAGATGATAAGTATGGTTGCTCATCAGTGGCGTCAACCACTCTCAACAGTTACTCTGAGTGTCTCAAACCTTCAGGTGAAAAAACTCTTAGGTGAAAAGATAGAGAGTGAGGATTTTGATAAAGCCTTGGAGGATATCAGTAATACTGTCGTTTATCTCTCAAATACTATAGATGATTTTCAAACTTACTTTAGGCCTATTAAAGAGGTGACACCTACAGAGGCTCATGAGCTAGTACAAAAAGCTGTGAACTTCGTTATGCCTAGGTTAAAAGATACAAAAATTAAGATTGAGATAGGTGGCGAGAGTGAAAAAAGAGTGCATATTAAAACATTTATGAATGAACTCATACAAGTAATTTTAAATATTTTAAATAATGCGATAGATGCACTAGCGATTGCAGATGTTCAAAATCCAAAAATAAGTATCACTATTGAGGAGAAAAAAGAGAGTGTAGTTTTTCTTATAAAAGATAATGCAAATGGCATAAAAGAAGAAGACATATCTAAAATATTTGAGCCATACTTCAGTACAAAAGGCAAGAATGGAACAGGACTAGGTCTCTATATGAGTCAGATGATTGTAGAGAAGCAGTTCGCTGGCGAGATAACTCTTGAGAGCTCAAATAGTGGTAGTTCATTTAGTGTTGAGATTCAAAAAGTACTTCTCTAGTCTGCTCCTTTTCCCGCTTATGCAAATAGTTCTTTTAGAACTATTTGCTTCTTCTTTATATGCTCTGTATTTTTTGCTTCTTTTTTCTCTACTCTATTTTTTAAATCTAAAAAAGATTTTTTTATCTAAGAGAGTATTTCTCTTTTCTCTTATATATTGGCTTGGACTCTACCTGCTGTTTTATATACTTGAAGAGACTATCTATGATATCTATATTGATTTAGACTTCAGTTTTACTATGAGTTACATCTCAAACGAAGTATGTTGCGTTTTAACACTAATGCACCTATTTATTTTATTTTTATTGGGATATAATAGAGACAAATTAATTTAGGATAGTTTATGTATATAGAAGATTTGAAGTTTTCATTGTGGGCAGATTTTATTGAAAGAGATTATTTAGATAATGAATTTAAAGAGCTTATAGCTAAGGGTATCATCAATGGTGCGACTTCAAATCCAGCTATATTTAAAAACGCAATACTAAACTCCTCGGCATATAAAGAGCAACTTGCAAAACTAGAGGGCTTAACTCCAAAAGAGAAGTATGAAGCAGTTGCAATTTATGATATTAAAAAAGCTGCTGATATTTTAAAACCACTCTATGACAGAGAAGATGATGGTTATGTAAGCATAGAGGTTGACCCTTTTCTTTGCGATGATGCAGATGCAACTATCGCGGAGGGGAAAAGACTTTTTAAAGAGATTGACAGAGCAAATGTAATGATAAAAGTACCGGCAACTGAGGCTGGTTACATAGCTATGAAAGCACTTACTTCAGTCGGAATACCGGTAAACGCAACGCTTATATTTAAAAAAGAGCAGGCTGTAGCTTGTGCTACTGCGTTTAGAGAGGGTGTAGCGACATTTGGTGCTAAGGTTGACACAGTAATTAGTATCTTTGTGAGTAGAATAGATGCAAAACTCGCAACACTTGGAATAGACGACTCACTGAGTGGAATCTATAATAGCGCAGATATATACGCTGAGATAGAGTCTATGAAGGTGAATGGATGCCGTGCACTTTTTGCAAGTACAGGTATTAAAGATAAATCTCTTCCTGTACATTATTATGTAGAAAAACTTTTAGCATATAACAGTGTAAACACAGCACCTATCGATACGATTATGGCATATTATGAAAATGGAGCTAAAGAGAAAGCCCTGCCAATCTCAAGTGATGTTATCCAAGCCTATTTTGAAAAAGTAAAGAGTGCTGGTGTTGATTTTGATGCAGTCTTGGATGAGCAGATATTAGGTGGATTAGAAGCATTTAAAGATGCATTTAAAGATATTATGGAGTCCTTATGAGTAATGAAGTAGATGTAAGTAAGTTAACCTTTGAGCAGCTAAAAAAAGTTAGAATCTATCTTAAAAAGATGATTGAGATTGGGGGCTCTGACCTTCATATAAAAGCGAACTCTGTAGTTAGAGCACGTATAAATGGTAATATAGTACAGTTTTCAGGTGGAATTTTTTCAAGAGAAGATGCTATTACTTTTGCCAAAGAGCTTTTAAAAGGAAGATATTCAGAGTTTGTTGAAAAAAAAGAGCTTGACCTTGTTTATCCCTATGATGATTCAAATCGTTTTCGTGTAAATATCTTTTTTCAGATGGACGGAGTATCGGCAGTTTTTCGTGTCATTCCTGTAAAAATTCCAACATTTGAGGATCTGCATTTACCAAATGTACTTAAGAAGTTTACTCAGATTGAGCGTGGTTTAGTACTTGTGACTGGGGTTACTGGTAGTGGTAAGTCAACAACTCTGGCAACACTTGTTAATGAGATAAATAAACATAAAAAGAAGCATATTATTACTATTGAAGATCCGATTGAGTTTGTTCATAAAGATAGAGGATGTATAATTAATCAACGTTCAGTTGGACAGGATACTCTCTCTTTTGGTACAGCTTTGAGAGCTGCTCTTCGTGAAGATCCAGATATTATTTTGGTTGGGGAGATGCGGGATAAAGAGACTATTAACCTTGCACTGCATGCAGCAGATACAGGTCACTTGGTTTTCTCAACGCTTCACACTATTGATGCAAAAGAGACTATTAACCGTATTATCGCACAGTTTCCAACTGATGAGCAGAATCGTGTAAGACTCTCAGTTGCGGGTGTTATTCAAGGTGTTATTTCTCAAAGACTTATTCCTACTGTTGATGGTGGTCGTCGTGCTGCAATGGAGATAATGCTGCGTACTCCAACTATCGAGAAGTTGATTATGGAAAATCGTGACTTTGAGATTAGGGATGCTATTGAAGCTGGTCGTGATCACTATCACTCACAAAGTTTTGATCAGTCGATACTAGAGCTTTACTTAGATAAGATTATATCAAAAGAGCAAGCGATGGAGAATGCGACAAGTGCATCAGATTTAGAGCTCAAAATTAGTGGACTCTCAAGCGGAAAAATTACATCTACTCCGAAAAAAGAGGGTGAGTCATCAGATGCAACTCCAGTTGCTGATGAAGATATCTTCGACTTAAAGTAGATTTTAAATATAAAGTGGGTAGAATTGCGCCTATTTTAATTTAAGGATTTAATATGTTAGAAGGCATAATTAGAGAGAGTATTGGTAAGAAGGCTGTTAAAGCTTATCGCCGTGATGGATATCTGATTGCGAACATTTATGGAAAAGGGCTTGAGAATATCAATGCTGCGTTCAAAATGAACGAATATATCCGTACAGTTCGTAACAAAGAAACTTTAGCGTTCCCAGTAAGCGTGAATGGTAAAGAGATGAATGTTGTTGTTCAATCATATGAGTCTCAAGCAGTTACAGGTAATCTTTTACACGTTGATTTAATGGTAGCACAGCCTGGTGTTGAAACTACTTACAATGTACCAGTTGTAGCAAAAGGTGAAGCTTTAGGTCTTAAAAACAAAGGTCTTGTTCATATTGCTAAGCCTCGTTTAACTGTTAAAGCAGCTATCGAGAATGTGCCTAGCACAATCGAAATCGATGTTACTCCAATGGATACAGGTGCTTCTAGACTAGTTCGTGATTTAGATGCTATCCCAAATGTTGCTATTTTAGATGCTGATCGTGTAGCTCTAGTAAGTATCATTAAAGCTAAGTAGTCTCGTGTTACGCACTATAATGAGCAAAGCCCATTATAGTGGCAGGGACATTTGTCCCTACAACCCCCTAAAGCTACAAAACAAGAGTATCGCTTGCGAAGCAATGTTTCCTGAAAAAAAAACTTTTTTTGAGATTTTAAAGGCTTTTAAATGCTTATAGTTGGATTAGGTAATCCTGGCCCGAACTATGAAACTACTCGCCATAATATCGGTTTTATGGTTATAGATGAGCTTATAAAACGCCATAACGCTCAAAAACTATCCTCCTCATCATTTGACGGTGAACTCTACAAATTTTCAAATCATTTTTTATTAAAACCGCTTACTTTTATGAACCTCTCTGGTAACTCTATAGTTGCAGTCAAAAAGTTTTATAAGATTGAAGAAGTTGTTGTAATACATGATGATTTAGACCTCCCATTTGGAACACTGCGTTTTAAACATGCTGGTGGACATGGCGGACACAATGGACTAAAGTCTACTGATGAGATGATTTCACGTGAGTATGCAAGAGTGCGTATGGGTATCGGTAAGCCAGAACATAAAGGAGAGGTTTCCTCTTATGTTTTAGGTGACTTTAACGAAAAAGAGTCAGAGCATTTGAGTGAGTGGATTGCTCACACATGTAAAGCAATTGAATTCTTGCTTGAAAATTCCTTAGAAGATACAAGTTCAAAGTACACAATTAAAAAATTTCAGCTAAAATAGCGCTATGTTAGCATTCAAATATATCTCTCTTCATTATATTAAATATTTTATGGTCATACTCATCGCTTTGGTGATGTTTATGGTCGGTTTTGACTATATGGAAAATGCTGAAAAACTCTCAAAATCAGCGAATCTACTTCTTATTTATTTAGTTTATAAATCATTTTTTGCCATTGAGACCCTGCTACCTTTAGCGCTAGTTTTTGCTATGATATCTACAAAGATATTCTTAATCCGCTCAAACGCACTGGTCTCCTTTTATTCTTTGGGATACTCAAGAGTAGATATACTGCGTCCCTTTGTTGTTGTATCCAGCTCAATAATAGTACTTTTTATCGCCCTGCATGCACACCCTAGTTTTTCACGTGCAGATGAGTTTTCAAAAAACATTCGCACAAATGCACAGTATCTTAGCCCGACAAGAGACCTCTTTTTTACATACAAAGGACAATATGTTTACTTTTCAAAGATGCTGCCTCTTGTGGAAAAAGCGGAGGGAATACGCGTTTTTGGTGTAAAAAATGGCTCACTTAAAGAGGTTTTAGTTGCAAAAGAGGCAACATATAGAGATGATTATTGGCATATTAAAGAGGCTGATATTATTATAAAACCTGATGATTTAAGTTTTAAATCCTTGGGAATTAGAGTTAAAGAGTCTCAGGAGTTAAACATACTCCAAGGCTTTAGACCAAAGATGCTTGACCAAGTTTATGAGGGTAAAGTAAACTTTACAATTACAGATGCGATAGATGCGATGATACTTTTAGAGGGTCAAAATATTAATACAAACAGCATTAAAGGGGCACTCTATAAGATATTTATCTACCCATTTTTTGTGCCTTGCCTTATAGTCATAATCTTCTTTTTTGTACCTATTAGTGTGAGGTTTTTAAATGTATCGCTCTTTAGTTTTGCTGCTATTCTCTCATCTCTTCTAATTTGGGGAGTTCTTTTTATGCTTATAGAGTTGGCAAACAATAAAACTATCTCTAGCGAAGTGGGTGTAATTGCTCCGATTATAATCCTCTTTTTAATAGCATTTAGGCAGTGGAGAAAGTATCGTTTAGTAAGGTCTTAGGCGATTATAAGTACTTTTTAGATAGAATCATTTAAAAATATTTTGGACAAATTTAGATGATTAATTTTAAAGAGTTAGCGAGCGAATATAAAACGCCGCTATATGTATATGATTTAGACTATATGAGAGTACAGTTTGATGAGCTAAAGGCTGCGTTTAAAGGTAGAAAATCTATTATCGCTTATGCTGTAAAAGCAAACTCAAACCTTAGTGTTGTACAGCATTTCGCAAAGATGGGTTCAGGTGCAGACTGCGTTTCTATTGGTGAAGTTCGTCGTGCATTTCTAGCGGGAATTCCTGCATATAAAATCATTTTTTCTGGTGTTGGAAAGAGTGATGATGAGATTCGTGAAGCGATAGAGAAAGATATACTTTACATCAATGTTGAGAGCGCAGCTGAACTTGGACGTGTTGAGTTGATAGCTAAAGAGCTCAATGCTAAATCTCGTATCAGTATCAGAGTAAATCCAAACATCGACCCGCAAACGCACCCTTATATCTCTACAGGACTTCATGATAACAAGTTTGGAGTAGATCTCTCTACTGCTAAACGCATGTATATCATGGCAAATAACTCTGAGTATTTAGATCCAGTAGGAATTCACTTTCACATAGGTTCTCAACTGACAGAACTTGAGCCTATTCGTGAGTCTGCAGAGATTGTGGCAGATTTAGTGCGTTCACTAGAGGGTATTAACATAGAGCTTAAGTTCTTTGATATCGGCGGTGGACTTGGAATCAAATATGATGATGAGACTACGATTAAACCTTACGATTATGCTCAGGCAATACTTGGAACTCTTACGGCACTTGATTTAACTATTTTGTGTGAACCGGGTAGGTTTTTAACAGCAAACGCAGGTTACTTTTTAACGAAGGTTCTCTATGAGAAACAAAATGGAGATAAAAAGTTTGTAGTTGTTGATGGTGCGATGAACGACCTGCTCCGTCCAGCACTCTACAGCGCTTATCACAAGATAGAAGCCGTTACAGACTCGACAAGTGAGACTCGTGCTGTTGATATTGTTGGTCCGGTTTGTGAGAGTGGAGACTTCTTTGCAAAAGATTACCAACTGCCAGAGTTGGCACACAATGACTTGCTTGTTCTTCATAGTGCAGGAGCTTATGGCTTTGGTATGGGAAGTAACTACAACACTCGTGGAAGAAGTGCAGAGGTCGCTCTTGAAAATGGTGAAGCGAGACTTATCCGTAAACGCGAAGAGTTTGAAGACTTGATTGCATTAGAGCAAGAGTTTTTAAAGGACTAATCAAAAATGTACTTCATAGATGTTCAAGGCACACTCATCAGCGATGTTGATAAATCTCCAATTCGTGGAAGCCTTGCGTTTATTGACATGTTAAATGAGACAAAAACTCCATACATGGTTGTTACAAATAACACTAAAAAACCTTCCGAAGATTTTTACGCTTACTTGAACTCTATCGGTTTTAATTTCAGCTTTGATAAATACCTTGACCCACTCATGCTTTTAGAATCACGTGTAGAAAAAGAGGCGGTTGCCGCTTATGGTGCCACAGAGTTTTTAGATACTTTAGTAAAAATGGGGTATGTCCTAGATTATGAAAATCCTAAAACTGTACTTGTGGCAATCAAAGAGGATTTCAGTGCAGATGAGTATGCTCAGATGATAGACTTTATTCTTGCAGGAGCATCTTTAGTTGGAATGCATGAGACATCAATCTATGCAAAAAACAACAAACGCTACCCTGGTGTTGGTGCTGTACTGAAACTTTTAGAGTTTGCTACTTCTTGCTCCTACACAGTGGTTGGAAAGCCGAGTGTTGCGTTTTACGGTGAGTCTCTTAAAAGAATTCAAAAACAGTTTCAAGAAGCTGCGTTTAATAAGATCATAATGATAAGTGATGATGTTAAAGGTGATTTAGGTGGAGCAAAAGAGTTAGGTGTGAAAACAGTTTTTGTGACGAGTGGAAAATATAAAAGTGCGGATGAGATAGTTCCATTTTTAAAAGAAGAACTTAAACCAGATTTTGTTTATGCAGATATGCAAGAGATATTGGAGCAGATATGAGTGAATGGAAAAATTTAGAAGATTGCAGAGATGCAATTGATGCAATTGATAACAATATATTAGAACTACTTAACAAACGTATGAAAGTTGTTGAGAGAGTTGGTGAAATTAAACATGACAGTGGTACTGCAGTTTACAGACCCGAACGTGAAAAAGATATTATCGATAGATTAACAAAGATTTCTAAGGAGAGTGGAGGGGTACTCAACGAGGGTGCGATTGAGGCTATATTTCTTGAAGTATTTGCTGTCTCACGTAATCTTGAACTACCAGAGCGCATCGCATATTTAGGACCTGAGGGAAGTTTTACTCACCAAGCAGCAGAGAGCCGTTTTGGTGGTATGAGTGATTATCTCTCACTTGGCTCTATCCACTCAGTTTTTAAAACACTAGAGGCTGGTCGTGCTAAATTTGGTGTTGTTCCTATTGAGAACTCTCGTGATGGGATAGTGGGTGAGACTCTAGACTTGCTCGCTAAAAGCAATGTAAAAATTGTCTCAGAACTCTATATGCCGATTCACATGGCTTTTGCTACAAAGGCGAGAAAGCTAGAAGATATCACGAAGATATACTCAAAAGATAAAGGTTTTGGGCAGTGTAGAGAGTTTTTATCTCAGCATGGCTTTTTAAATATTGAACAGATTCCGGTTGAGTCAACTGCAAAAGCAGCAATCCTTGCAGCCCAAGACCCAACTGCTGGAGCTATCTGTGCTCACATAGCGGCAAAACTTTATGGCGTTCCAACTATGTTTGAAAACATAGAAGATGAACATGACAGTATGACGCGTTTTGTGATTTTAAGTGACTTTAAAAACTTACCAAGTGAACACGACAAGACCTCTATTTTAGTACGTCTGAAAGATGCTGTCGAGGCCGGTTCACTTGTTCACTTCTTGCAAGATTTTGACGATGAAAAGATAAATCTTTCAAAAATCGAGTCACGTCCTTCAAAAGACAAGGGTGGTTTTGGTTACTGGTTCTATATAGATTTTTATGGTCATATTGATGATGAAAAAATACAAAAAGTACTCTCTAAGCATGAGGGAGAGGTTACTTGGCTTGGAAGTTATGTAAAGGGTGAAGATTGAATTTTAATAAAAAGCTAGAAGATATAAAAACCTATGAAGCTGGTAAACCGATAGAGTTGGTAGTTCGTGAGTTTGGGATTGAGCCAAAAGATATCGTGAAACTTGCATCAAATGAAAACCCTCACGGTTGCTCGCCAAAAGTACAAAACGCAGTAAGCGAGATAGTTTCAAAAATGGCTCTCTATCCGGATGACTCAATGATGAAGTTAAAAGATGCTTTGCAAAAGAGATTTGAAATTAAAGAAGAGAACTTGATTGTTGGTTCGGGAAGTGATCAGGTAATAGAGTTTTTAATGCATGCAAAAGCGAACTCAAACTCTAAAATATTAATCAACAGTGTAACATTTGCGATGTATGAGATTTACGCTAAACACGTGGGAGCAGAGATTATAAGAACTGCATCCCAAGAGCATGATTTGGATGAGTTTTATGAGCTTTACAAGAGCGAAAAACCTGATATCATCTTTTTATGTACGCCAAATAATCCAACGGGTGATGCGATAAACGCAGAAGATATGTTTGCGTTTATCCAAAAGATAGACAGTGATACTTTAGTTGTCGTTGATGGTGCTTACATGGAGTATGCAGCTTTTAAAGATAGAGCTAAAAATGTAGAGCCAAAAACTCTAATAGAAAAGTTTGAAAATGTTATCTATTTAGGAACTTTTTCAAAGGCTTATGGACTTGGTGGTATGAGAGTGGGATATGGTATCTCAAGTGCTAAAATCATTAAAGAGTTGTATAAACTTCGTCCTCCGTTTAATATTACAACGCTCTCTCTTGAAGCGGCGAGTGTTGCCTTAGATGACGAAGAATTTGTAAATAAAAGTATCGCAGATTGTTTTGATGAGATGAAACGTTACGAAGAGTTTGCAAAGAGAAAAAAAATAGATATAATAAACAGCTATACAAACTTTGTTACATTGTGTCTAAATTCCAACCAAAACTCGAAAAATTTAGCGCTTCGCCTACTTAAAAGTGGGATGATCGTTAGAGATTTGAGTGGGTATGGAATGAATGCACTAAGAGTTACAGTGGGAACTAAAGCGCAAAACAGCCGTTTTTTTGAGCTGATGGAAAAATTAATATAAAAGAATGAGAAGTTAATGGATTTTAAGGTACTTTTTTCACAGTTAGTTGTTCTTTATGCGAAGCTGACAAAGCAGCAGAAGATTATTATTGCAGCTGCTATTATAGGTATAGTCTCATTTTTACTATTTTTAGTCGTATATACCGCAGAGAAAAGTGGTCCAAATAAGTATGAAGTTCTCTTTGACTCACTAAGCTCTTCAGATGCTGCTAAAGTTGTTGAGCAACTTGAAAAAGAGAACATTGACTATAAGTTAGAAGCAAATAACGTTATAAAAGTTCCTAAAGATGTAGTTTATAAGCAGAGAATTTCCATAGCTTCACTAGGAATTCCTAAAGATAATGGCGTAGGTTTTGAACTCTTTGATAACCAAGAGTTTGGAGCTACAAGTTTTGACCAAAAGATAAAACATCTTCGTGCGCTAGAGGGTGAACTCTCTCGTACAATAAACGCACTCTCTCCAATTGAATCAGCATCGGTCAGCTTAGCACTTCCAAAAGAGACACTTTTCGTCTCAAAGCAGGTAGATCCAACAGCATCAGTAATGGTACAACTTGTCGAGGGGAGAAACCTTTCATCAAAGCAGGTTAGAGGGATTAAGAACCTTGTTGCGGCAGCTGTTCCAAAAATGAAGTCAACAGATGTTATGCTTATTGATGGAGAGGGTGAAACACTTGGTGATGAGAATGAGATGGCTCAGATGGGAGAGCTTTCATCTGTTCAGCAGAAGTTTAAAAATAGAGAAGAGAAAAAGAGACAGAAGAAGATTGTTCAAGTTGTATCACCCTTTGTTGGTGGTGAAGACAAGGTTGTTGCACAAGTTACAATTGAGTATGATTTTTCTATAAAAAACTCTACAAGTGAGACTTTTGATCCTGAAAATGTAGTGAGAAGTGAGCAGATTAGCGAAGAGAAACGCGAAGGCGGTTCTCCTGAAGTTGTCGGTGGAGTTCCAGGTACTGTTAGTAATATTGGTCCGGTTCAAGGACTTGCAAGTAATCAGACTAGTGAGAAGTATGAAAAAAATAGCGGTACGACAAACTATGAGGTAGGTAAAACAGTATCCACAACAAAGAGTCAGTTTGCTCGTATAAAAAGAATTACTGCGGCTGTTATGGTTGATGGTAAATATAAATATAAACTAGCAGAAGATGGGACTCCGAGTGAAGAGTTAGAGTATAAATCACTAGAAGAGACTGATCTTTTAGCCCTCAACTCACTTGTAAGTCAATCGATAGGAATTGACAAAAATAGAGGTGATGAGATCTCTGTTGTAAATCTACAGTTTAAAAGAGACAACAGTCTCCCTGGTTCTGATGGTGTAAGTCAAGCAGTTGCGTTTAGTGAGACATATTTGGCACCTTTTTCGGACCTCTTTAAGTACATTTTTGTGCTTATTCTTCTTTTTATCGTTTACAAAAAGGTTATTACTCCATTTGCAGAACGTATGCTTGAAGTCTCTAAAGAAGATGAAGAACTTACCGCTCCAGTCTTAGATATTGATGATGATGAAGATGATGATTTAGTACAAAAAGTTCAAGATATGCGTAAGAAAGTTGAAGACCAACTTGGTGTGAGTCAAGGTTTCAATGAAGATGAGCTCAAATATGAAGTTATACTTGATAAAGTAAAAACAATGGCTGAAGACTCTCCTGAAGAGATAGCTTCACTACTTCAAGCTCTCCTAAGTGAACATGCAGATAATGTAGGTCAATCTTCAAAAGGGAATGATTAAAGATGGCAAATTTAAACCAACAACAGCAAGCGATATTTGATGAGATGGCAATAGGTGAAAAGATTGCGGTACTTCTACTTCAACTTGGAGAGGAAGCTACATCTGCCGTTTTTTCTAATATGAATGTAGAGTCAATCACTGAGGTTTCAAAATATATCGCTACTAACTCAACTATTGACAGATCTCTTGCTACTGCAGTTCTAGAAGAGTTTCACGCTATATTTCAATCAGGTCAATATATGACTTCGGGTGGTATGGAGTATGCACGAGAGCTTCTTTATAGAACACTTGGTCCAGAAGAGGCTAAGAAAGTTATAGATAAACTCTCAAAAAGTATGCAAAATACTCAAAACTTTGCATATCTCTCTAAGATTAAGCCACAACAGCTTTCAGACTTTATTGTAAACGAGCATCCACAGACTGTTGCTCTCATCTTAGCTCATATGGATGCGACTGAAGCTGCAGATACACTACAGTTTTTCCCAGATGATTTAAGAAGTGAAGTTGCGATGAGAATGGCCAAACTGGGAGATATATCTCCGTCGGTTATTAAAAGAGTTTCAGCTGTACTTGAATCGAAACTAGAGTCTCTTGCTTCATACAAAGTTGAAGTTGGTGGGACACGTGCCGTTGCAGATATCTTTAACCGTCTTGGTGCGAAATCTTCTAAATCTACACTTGCAACAATCGAGCAGGTAGATGAAGAGTTAGCAACTCTGATTAAAGATATGATGTTTACCTTTGAAGATATGGTATCCCTTGATAGAAACGCAATTACTGAGGTTTTAAAAGCTGCAGATAAAGCTGAACTTATGCTGGCACTGAAATCTTCACCAGAAGAGCTTAAAGAGAAGTTCTTCTCTGCGATGAGTGAGAGAGCCCGTGAGGCATTTGAAGAGGAGATGCAGTTCCTTGGTGCAGTGAAGATGAAAGATGTTGAAGCAGCGCAGAGAAAAATTGTTGAATCTGTAAATGCTCTAGCTGAATCTGGAACTATTCAGATGGGTTCAACTGAAGAGATGATTGAGTAGTTATGGCAACAGTAATATCAAACGAATCCGTTGCAATGCATAGTGTGGATAAGTATAACTTTAAAATAATCGCCTTAGGTTCCAAAGAGGGTGATGATGAAGTTAAGTCAAACTTAGTACCAGCCTACACAAAAGAGGATAATCCAAAAGCAAGAGAGAGTGATATTGACTCGAGTGAATTAAGTACAAGTTCTAAAGAGTCACTTATAGAATCTCTAATGAAAAAGACTGATGATATGTCATCGAACTTTATCAAACTGCAGATGAAACTAGAAGCTAAAGAAGAAGAGTATAAGCTAGGTTTAGAAAAAGCAAAAGAAGAGGCTTTTAATGAAGGTATGCAGGCTGGAAAAGCAAAGGCGATTGAAGATGGTGATGTTGATATTGGTGATGCGATAAAACAGTATGCATCATCAGTAAAAAAACTAGAGAATAACTCACAAGAGTTTAAAAATGCCCTAGATAGTGTAAAAGAGGAGCTAGTAACAGCAGCCTTAGATATAGCCAAAGAGGTTGTAGATGTTGAACTAAATGTAAACTCTGCAGAAGTTGCAAAAAACTTAGCACTAGAGCTTATAAAAGAGTTACAGAGTGCATCTAGGGTTACGCTCAAAGTTAACCCTAAAGATCATGGAGTATTATCTGAGGAAACAGGTTCATTAGAGAATGTAGAAGTTGTTTCAGATAGTGCAATTAGTCAAGGTGGAGTTATCGCAATTAGCGATGCTGGAAACATAGACGCAGAAATTTCAAAAAGATTCGAGAGAGTTAAAAAAGCTGTTTTAAGTGAATAGAGTATAAATGAATATTAAGTCAAAATCGATAGAAGAGTTAGAAACTCTTTGTGGTGATATAAGAGAAGAAATTCTAAGAGTGGTAAGTAAAAATGGTGGACATCTGAGTTCAACACTTGGTGCGACAGAGCTAATTGTGGCGATGCATAAGGTGTTTGATTCTAAAGAAGACCCATTTATTTTTGATGTTTCTCATCAGTCATATGCGCATAAACTGCTGACTCAAGATTGGGATAAGTTTGATTCACTTCGTCAGTTTAATGGAATGTGTGGCTACACAAAACCGAGTGAAAGTGATGATGATTACTTTGTAGCAGGACATAGCTCAACTTCTATATCTTTAGGTGTTGGAGCTGCAAAAGCGATAGCACTTAAAGGTGAGCAGGAGAGTCGAGTACCGGTTGTAATGATTGGTGATGGCTCAATGACAGCAGGAATGGTTTACGAAGCACTCAATGAACTCGGTGATAGAAAATACCCGATGGTTATTATACTTAATGACAACGAGATGAGCATAGCTAAACCTATCGGTGCAGTAAGCAGAATGTTGAGTTCCGCTATGGCGTCTCCATTTTATCAGAGATTTAAAAAGACAACTGAGAGCTTTGTAGATAACTTTGGCGATGGTGCTCACTATATTGCAAAACGCATGGAAGAGGGGCTAAAGCTTATAACTCCCGGTATTTTATTTGAAGAGATGGGAATAAATTATATTGGTCCTGTTGATGGTCATAACTTGGTTCAATTAATAGAGATATTTGAGACTGCGAAAAAGATGGGTCAACCAGTTATAATTCATGCACAAACACTCAAAGGTAAGGGTTATGATATCGCTGAGGGTAAAGAGGAAAAATGGCATGGTGTCGGTCCTTTTGATTTAAGCAATGGAAATAGTTCTAAAAAAAGTTCAGCAAAGAGTGCAACGCAGATTTATACAGAGTCTCTTATGCACTTGGCAAAAAATGATGAAAAGATAGTCGGTGCTACAGCTGCCATGCCAAGTGGTACGGGACTGAGTGAACTTATGGAGATATATCCGGATAGATTTTGGGATGTAGCTATTGCAGAACAGCATGCAGTAACATCAATGGCCGCTTTAGCAAAAGAGGGTTTTAAACCTTTTTGTACAATCTACTCGACATTTTTGCAGCGTGGATATGATCAGGTTATTCATGATACTTGTTTGATGGATCTGCCGGTTGTGTTTGCACTTGACCGTGCTGGAATTGTTGGTGAAGATGGTGAAACGCATCAGGGTGTTTTTGATATCTCTTTTTTAAGAGCAGTTCCAAATATGACGCTTTTTGCACCTCGTGATGAAAAATCATTTCATCAGGCTATGGCCTTCGCTGCAGAGTATGAGCATCCGTGTTCACTCAGATACCCAAGAGGTTCATTTACTGAGACTGATCTGCCTGAAGCAACTGCGTTTGAGCTGGCAAAGTCTCAACTTTTACACTCTAGTGAGAGCGACATACTCTTTATAGGTTACGGAAATGGTGTTGGTCGTGCTTATGAGACAGCGAAATTTATGCAAGAAGATGTAAGTATTTTAGACCTGCGTTTTGTAAAACCCTTGGATAAAGAGATGCTTCGTAATATGGCAGCCAAACATAAAAAATGGTTTGTGTTTTCAGATAGTGCCAAAATGGGTGGAGTTGCTTCTGCTATCTCAGAGTTTTTAGCGGATGATAAGATAACTGATATCGAAGTCACTAGTTTTGAGTACAGTGATGAGTTCATAACACACGGAAATACAAAACTTGTAGAGGAGTCACTTGGACTTCTACCAGAGCAGTTAGCTCTGAAGGTTAAAGGACTACTTTAGTTCTATAACTCCACAAAACCTACCAGTTTTACCATCTGCCCTATATGAGAAATACTCCTCATTTTTACAGCAGGTACACTCTTTTGATATCTCTATGTGCTCTTTTTTAACTCCAGACTCAAGCAGTTGCGTTTGGAGTATTTTACTCACATCTAAGTAGTAAGCACTCTCTTTTTTTATCATTGCATATTCAAGTTCTAACTCTTGAGCTTCTTTATATATTTCAGCTCCAACCTCATAGCAACACTCACCTATACTAGCACCAATAACTACATGTATATCATCTGTTAATGAGTTAAAATCTTTTTCAAAAGAGTTAATAACATTTTTCACTATGTTTTTAAAAGCGCCCTGACGTCCTGCATGAGCAACAGCTATAACCTTTTGTGTATCATCATAAAAAAGTATTGCAGAGCAGTCCGCCACCATAACCATAAGAGGAGTGTTTGGTCTGTCTGTTATAAGAGCATCACAAGTTGGGGGATTAGTAAAGTTGTCCTCTGCGTTTATGAGGTGTACTATGTCTGAGTGAATCTGTTTCATGTGAACTAATTTATCTTTTGTATAGTTTAGTTTTTTAGCTAGAAGAAGATGGTTTTTTTCAACATCATCTATATCGTCCCCTACATGAAACGCAAGGTTCAAAGAGTCAAAAGGTTTTCTGCTGACGCCACCATCCTTAGTAGTAAAGGCATGTGTGAGATTGGCAAAGCTATTTAATAAATCTGTTTGATAAATTTTCATATAATGATTATAACAAATTAAAAGGTCATATTTGAGTAGAGTAAGTAGATACCCTGTAACACTTGAAGGCTCGAGTGTTGATGAGAAACGCAAAGAGATAAGAGAGTACTTTCATAACACTTATGAGCTTTTTGAAAAAGTTTTTGAAGTTTTAAAGAGTGATGATGTTTTTTATGAAAAATCTGAAGCAACACGCCATCCGATGATTTTCTACTTCGGACACACCGCAACATTTTTTATAAATAAACTTATAAATATGAAGATAATTCAAGAGCGTATAAATCCAAATTTTGAGTCCATTTTCGCAGTTGGTGTTGATGAGATGTCTTGGGATGATATGGATGGCTCAAACTATACTTGGCCTAAAGTGGATGAAGTCCGTGCCTATAGAGGAAAAGTCAAAGAGTTAGTAGATGAACTTATCTCAACTCTGCCACTCTCTTTACCTTTAAAAGATGACTCGGCTATGTGGGTTATCCTAATGGGGATTGAACATGAGAGAATACATATAGAAACATCTTTAGTACTACATAGACAGATGCCGATTGAGCTTGTGCAAAACGCAGAGGCGTTTAATCTCTGTAATATAAGTGGAGATGCACAGCAAAACTCTTTAGTAGATATAAACGCAGTAAAGATTGAACTAGGTAAAGAGAAGAGTCACAATCTTTATGGTTGGGATAATGAGTATGGGAGTTACATAGAGAGTGTTGAGCGCTTTGAAGTATCAAAGTTCTTAGTAAGTAACGGCGAATATATGGAGTTTGTAAAAGCTGGTGCTTATGAAAATGAAAACTATTGGGATGAAGAGGGGAGAAAATTTTTAGAAGTAAGTGGAGCAACTCATCCGGTTTTTTGGGTTGAGGACAATGGCAGCTATAGATACAGAACACTTACATCTATTATAGATATGCCACTCAACTGGCCAGTAGATGTAAATGCCTTAGAAGCAGAAGCATTCTGTAGATATAAAAGTGAAAAAGAGGGTGTGACGTACCAGCTTCCAAGCGAGGCTGAGTATAGAGCTATCTATAATGAGACAGGTTTGGAAGATATACCAAATTTTCATGAGAGTAGTGCCAATTTGAATTTTTATCATTATGCTAGTTCATGCCCTGTGGATGAGTTTAGTTTTATGACAGAAAATGGAAAAGCTATCTATGATGTTGTTGGCAATGTTTGGCAGTGGAGTAGAACTCCAATAAGGGGCTTTGAAGGTTTTAAAGTGCATCCAGCTTATGATGACTTCTCAACACCGACATTTGATGAGAAACACGCTATGATTCTAGGCTCATCTTGGGCGAGCAGCGGAAATCTTATTATGAAACATTCACGATATGCGTTTAGAAAACACTTCTTTCAAAACGCAGGTTTTAGATATGTAGTTACAAATACAAAGGATAGAGAATTGCAAGATATATATGAGAGCGATGAGTTAGTTTCACAGTACTGTGAATTTCAGTATGGAGATGAGAATTTTGGAGTAAAAAACTTTGCAGTTGAGTGCGCAAAAATAGCTTCTAAATTTACTAAAAACAGAACAAAGGCACTCGATTTAGGCTGCGCTACAGGACGTGCAACTTATGAGTTGGCAAAGAGTTTTGATGAGGTGGAGGGGATTGATTTTTCAGTTCGTTTTGTTCAAGTTGGTTCAAAACTTAAGGATGACGGTTATGTTGCGTTCAGTTCAAAAGAGGAGGGTGATTTAGTTGCTAAGAAAAAAGTAACTATAAAGGAACTTGGATATGACTCCCTCAAAGAGAAGGTCTCTTTTTGGCAGGGTGATGCTTGTAACATGAAACCAAACTTCACTGGATATGACCTCGTTATGGCTACTAATCTCATAGATAGACTCTATAATCCAAGACTCTTTTTAGACACGATAGATGAGCGTTTAAATAGAGATGGCGTTTTAGTTATCACTTCTCCATATACTTGGCAGGAGAGCTCAACTAAAAAAGAGTTTTGGCTCGGTGGAAAAGTGGATGAGAATGGCGAAGAGATAAAAACGATAGATAGTCTGAAAGCTGTTTTAGAGGAGAAGTTTGAACTTATTCATCTGCAAGATTTAGAGTTTGTCATCAAAGAGACGGCAAGAAAGTATCAGCATACTATTTCACAGGTGAGTGTATGGAAAAAAAAGTAAGTTACGACTTTTCTACTTCTACTTGCAGAGAAGATACAAATGCAGAGAAATACACTCTCAGAGAGAAGCTTTTTGGAACTGAAGATGTAGAGCCCGTTTGGGTTGCAGATATGGATATCGATACTCCTGACTTTGTATTAAACGCAGTGAGTGAGAGACTGAAGCATCCTATTTTAGGTTATGAAGAGGTACCAAAGTCTGCGTTTGAAGCGCAAATAGAGTGGATGAAAGAGGAGCATGGTGTAGTTTTTGAGCTTGAAGATATGCTCTACTCTCACTCTGTTGTGGCGAGTATGAGTGTAGCTATCTCTGCGTTTAGTGAAGTAGGCGATAAAGTTATAGTGCAAACTCCAGTTTATCCGCCATTTTTTCATAGTGTTTCACATGCTAAACGCAAGCTCTTAAAAAATCCACTCAAGCAAAGAGCTGATGGAAGTTACACTTTTGACATAGAAGATTTAAAATCAAAGATAGATAAGGATACAAAACTACTGCTTCTGTGTTCACCACATAATCCTGTTGGTCGCGTTTGGAAAAGAGAGGAACTTGAAGAGATTTTAAAAGTGTGTCTTGAAAATAAGATAGTGGTCTTTTCAGATGAGATACACTCAGATTTAGTCTATAAACCAAACAGACATATTCCCTTTGCATCTCTGAGTGATGAAGCTAGAGATATTACTGTCACAGCTATTGGAGTTGGTAAGACATTTAATATGGCTGGTTTTGCGATGAGCAGTATCGCTATTTCAAACAAAGATTTGAGAGATAGATTTTTAAAAGTTTATCAGAGAGTTCATTTTGCTGAGGGGAGTGTTCTGTCTCATGTGGCTTTTGAGAGTGCTTACAGAAATGGAAAAGCTTGGTTGGAGGATTTGAAATCTCACTTAGAGGGTAACTATAAAATGTTAGATGAGTTATGTAAGAGATACTCTAAGTTTATTAAAGTGACACCGATTGAGGCTACATACCTTGCTTGGTTAGATTGCAAAGGGATGGGTTTAAGAGATAAAGAACTCAGGGAGTTTTTTGTAAAAGAGGCGAAACTGGGATTAAACGCAGGTATTAGCTTTTCAAAAGAGGGGAGTGGCTTTATGCGTTTGAATTTTGCTCTCTCTCGTGCTAAAATGTCAAAAATAGTAGAGCGCTTAGAGAGTGCTTTAGAGATAAGATTTGGAGATTTGAATGATACAAATTAATTGGGATGAGTTTAAAGAGTATAAGAGTCATTCTCATAAAAAAGAGAACTTTGACATACTTTTGGATTTTATGAAGAGCTACTACAATATGACATGTCCTTCGGATATTTACGCCTCTTTATCAGCTGATACACTAGCACAGATGATGCTTGAAAAACATAAAATTAGTGATGATGAAGCTTTAGAGAACTACCTTTTTAAGAGATAAGAGTGCAAGAAGATTTAGAAAAAATAGCAACTTTTCTCAGTGAGCATCATGTTATGAGCTTGGCTACATCTTCTGATGAAGAGTTGAGTGTTTGTAGTCTATTTTATACTTACTCAAAAAGTGCAAAATCTTTTATAGTGGCAAGCTCAGATGATACAAGGCATATAGAGCACATAAAGACAAACGCAGATATAGCTGGAAATATTCTACTTGAAACGCAGAGTGTCGGTAAGATTCAAGGAGTTCAGTTTAGGGGAAAGTTTATAGCTTTAGAAGATGAAGCGCTTAGAAAACTCTACTTTAAAGCTTTTCCATATGCTAGAGCGCTCTCACCTAAACTCTGGGAAATAAAAGTAAACTATTTTAAGATGACCGATAATAGACTGGGGTTTGGAAAAAAGATTATTTGGCAGGAGCCTTTAGTTTAAAAAGAGCACACTCAACCCCACTGCTTTGAAAAACTACGAGAGATGGAATCTGTAGCGCCTTAAAACCATAAGCTCTACAGCCGTGTGGTTTACTCTTTTCCCAGGTAACAAAATAGTGCTCACATCTTCTACAGTTAATTCTCTTCATGGGCAGAATTTTACCATATTTAGATACAATAAACGAATTAAAATTTAGAGAGAAACAGATGGACAAGATACTACTTATGCTACAACTTCAGGCTCAGTTGAATGACTCAACAAATGGAGAGGATTGGACAAAAGGTGTTACTAAAAATGGTAAGACTATCAACTGGAGACGCTGTATATATATGGAGTGCGCAGAGATGGTTGACTCTTTTTCATGGAAACACTGGAAGAGTATAAATAAAGAGCCCGATTGGGATAACTTACAGATAGAAGTTGTTGATGTATGGCACTTTATTATGAGTTTAGCTATAGAGAACTACTCTTTAAACTTTAAAGGTGGTATCGAGGATTTAGCAATCAATATCTCAGAACTTCCAAGTTTCTCTACTATAGATACGCAAAACAGTAGTTTTGGTGTTCAAGATAGAGTGATTGAAAAAGTTGAAAATATTATCCGTCTATCTTTAGAAGAGGGTGAGTTGAAACTTGAAGAGATGTTAAGTCAGTTTTTTGATTTAGCCTTAATGAGTGCTCTGAACTTAGAGACCCTCTATCGTCTCTATGTTGGAAAAAATATTCTCAATCAGTTCCGTCAAGATAATGGCTATAAAGATGGTAGTTATATCAAGGTTTGGGATGGAGAAGAGGATAACGTAGTAATGAAAAGAGTTTGGGAAGAGAATGGCGACATAAAACCTGAACAGCTATATAAAGAGCTTGCAAAAGCTTACTTTGCCTTTAATAAATAAACGCATAAAGATATAGCTTTTGAGTAATGTTTTAGAGCTTAAAAATATCTCTTTTGGGTATAAAAAAGAGAACCTGCTCTTTGATGACTTCTCCTTGACTTTGAAAAAAGGTGAAGTGAAAGCTATAGTAGGGGAGAGTGGTGCTGGGAAGAGTACACTCTTTGAACTTATTTTAAATAACCTCAAAGCCTCCTCTGGAACTCTGGAGTCAGCTAAACTCTCTGAAGTTTTTCAAGACCCATACAGCTCTTTTCACCCCTCGTATTCACTCTTAAATCAGATAGAGGATGTTAGCTCTTTAGATGAACTTGACTACTATCTTGAAAGTGTAAATTTAGAGTATGAACTTCTCTTAAAACTTCCACATGAGCTTTCAGGGGGACAGCTTCAGCGCGCTTCTATTTTACGTGCAATGCTAATGAAGCCTGAGTTGCTACTGCTTGATGAGCCGACATCTGCTTTGGATAATGTTGTGCAGTTGGATATTATGAAAATGTTAATGGGACATTTGGATGGAATGGGAATACTTCTAATCACACACGATATGGAGTTGGCATCTTGGTGTGCTGATGAGATTATAAAGATATAAGAGTTATCTTAAAAAGTATTTCGCCAGATAGAATCCTCCACCTGCCATGAAAACGCTACCTATTGCGTTTAGTGAGACATTTGCTGCAGCAAGTAAAATGTGTCCACCCTGTAGAAGTAAAAGACTCTCTACTGCAAAAGTAGAGTAGGTTGTTAGTGCACCCAGTACTCCAGTTGAGAGAAAAGATTTAGCATGCAGTGAAAATATATTTGTGTACATAAAATAGGCGATGAGCATACCCATCAAAAAACTACCTATAAGGTTTACACCTAAAGTTCCATAGGGAAGATCATGGGGTAGCTTGTGTGAGATTAGACCATTGAGATAAGCACGTAGAACAGCACCTAAAAAACCACCGCTACCTATCGCTAGGATTGTTTGCCAGCTCACTGTCATATACCTTTTGCATTTTTACTCTTAACTCTTTTAACCAGTTTTCATCACTCTTGTCTGCTATAAATGAGTCTAAAAAGATAACTTTAATACGACCCGGTTTATAATAAAATTTTTTGATATTATAATATTTTGCTGTCTGCATTAAGACTATTGGTTGTACTTTGAGTTGATACTTGTCGGCAACCACTTTTGCACCAGATTTAAATGGTAACATTTTCCCATTTTTGGAGCGAGTGCCCTCTGGAAACATCGTTATAACTCTACCTTTATTAAGTCTATTTTTGGCATTTCTTAGTAGCCTAATAAGTGAGGTCTTACTCTGTCTCTCGATAGGGATATCTTCTGGTAGACTCATCGCAAGTCCGAAAAATGGAACATCAAAGAGCTCTTTTTTTGCAACCCAAGAGAGATCTTTTTTTGAAACTGTCTCCATTATACCAATATCTAAATCACTCTGATGGTTGATAAGGTACATTTGAGCTGCTGGGTCCTCTTCTCCCTCTATGTCAACTCTGAAAAATATAATTATACGGATAAGCCAAGCAGAAAATTTTCTAGGCATAGGTCTTGGAAGAATTGGGTAGAGAAGGATAGAGAGTGCTAAGGATATAAAGATTATTGTTGTAGCAATAAACCAGTTAAAGTGAGCAAATATCTTCATTTTTTACCCATCCTATTCTTTCATTTTTCAACTTTACTTTTATAAACCTCTTTGTATTACCCTCTTTTTGAAAATAGTGCTGAGAGTATGTTGTCTGAAATATTGTTCCATTATCTACGGGAAGCAGGTGGATTTGTGAGCCCTCTTTTACACATATCTCTTTAGCGGGTATAGAGAGATATATTATATATACAAGCGGTATCAAAATAAATACTAAATATATATATTTCTTTCTCCAAAGAATAAATACAAATCCTATAAAAGCTACAGCAGCTGCAATTTGCATCTTTAGGACGACTCGAGACTGATCTTTTGGTTTTATGTCACTTTGAGTAGTTACACTATCATCATCAACAATAATAGGAATATTTATACGGATAAATCTGTTTCTAGTTAAATCAAAATAGCTAAATGAGAAGTTCTCAATCTGTTTTTTTATGACAAGATAGTAGGTTATTCTAGAGTCAAAATATGAGGCAGTAACAGACTCAATCCCTTGTTTAAATACGCCTTGAAAGTTCATCTTCTCTATATCGGAGTTAGTCGCTGTAGCTACAAAAACGATGATATTATGGTTGTTGTCATAAGTAGTTGTTTTATACTCAACCAACTCAAAAGTGTTTGCAATGATATTTGAAAAGTTCTTTTTTGGGTTGAGTGTTATTACGTTTAACTTAGCACCGATTAAGAGTGTTGTGTCATTAAGCTCATCGCTATTATTGTAATCATCAACATCTATAATTTCAGTTGGGTTGCTTCCTAGTCCTATATAGTCATCTAAGGTAACAAGAGTGGCTTCAATATCTGGAAGTTTAGCCTGACTTGCAGTTGTTGAGAAATAAAAAGTTTCATAGTAGTACTTTCCTTTTACTTCTCTGTATGGAGTAGTATTTAAAATCTCTAGCCCAGTTTCATTTGAGAATGTGTACTCAATATCTTGAAAGTTTCTAACAGTGGAGAGTGCTTTGAGTGTGACTGAAAATATCTCTCCCTTTACTACTCTTTGAGGTACTTCATCGTAGCTAAGATAGATAACTTTATTAGCTAAGAGTGAAGATATAAAAAGAAGAGAGAGTAAAAGAAGTTTCATTATGCGCTTAAAAAACCTTGGAGCATTTTAATACCATCGTCTGAACCAAGGATACTCTCCATAGCACGTTCAGGGTGAGGCATAAGACCAAATACATTTTTATTTTTGTTGCAGATACCTGCGATAGAATCAACGCTACCGTTAGGGTTTTTAACTTCACCGTTCTCATCGGAGTAAGTTAAAAGAACTTGGTTATTTGCATATAACTCTTTGAGTCCATCAGGGTCGATAAAGTAGTTTCCATCGTGATGAGCGATAGGAATATTTACAACATCACCTTTAGAGAGTTTTTCTAAAAAGATGTTATCGTTATTTTCAACTTTTAAAGTGTGGTGTTTAGATATAAAGTGAAGATTATCATTGCGTTTTAAAGCACCCGGAAGTAATCCTGCTTCTGTTAAAACTTGAAAACCGTTACAGATCCCTAAAACTTTTCCGCCCTTATTTGCGTATTCAGACACAGCTTTCATAACAGGAGAGAACTTAGCTATAGCACCACTTCTTAGGTAGTCACCATACGAAAAACCACCAGCTACAACTAAAAGATTTGTATCACTTGGAATAGACTCCTCTTTGTGCCAAACTATCTCAGTAGTAGCACCCAGTCCTTCAAAAGCGTGTTGAGTATCATACTCACAGTTTGTACCTGGAAACTGTAAAATAGTTACTTTCATTATACTAACTCTATCTCGTAATCTTCTATTACAGTATTTGCTAAAAGTTCTTCACACATCTTAGTAACATCATTCATCGCTACTGTTTTGTCATCAGTATCTAGTTTTAAGATAATCTGCTTTCCAACACGAACGTCATCCACACCTTTAAAATGAAGTGAATCGAGTGCGTGGTGAACCGCTTTACCTTGAGAGTCTAAAACACCCGCTTTAAGAGATATGTTTACTATTGCTTTTATCATTACTGTTTTCCTAATATTCTATTTAATACTTGCTCGTAAGCTACTGTTAATCCACCAAGACCTTGACGGAACCTGTCTTTATCCATTTTTTCACCACTCTCAATATCCCAAAAACGACAGTTGTCAGGTGAGATTTCATCAACTAAGATAATGTTTCCATTTGAGTCTTTTCCAAACTCCAGTTTGAAGTCAACAAGATTAAGACCTTTCTCTGCGAAGTAAGGTTTTAATATGTCATTTATCTCTCTAGCCATGCGACGAAGCTTATCAAGCTCATCTTGATGATCAACTAACTCTAAAATAAGCGCATGCTGGTCATTAAGCTTAGGGTCACCTAGATCATCATTTTTATAATCAAACTCCACTAGAGTAAAAGGGAGAACTTTTCCATCTTCTATCCCAAGGTTACGAGTAAGAGAACCAGTTGCGATATTTCTAACAATTACCTCAATAAGAATAACATCAACTTTTTTGTGAAGCATATGGTTGTCATCCATCATCTCTACGAAGTGTGTTTGAATACCTTTTGACTCCAGAAGTTTAAAAAGTTCCGTTGAGATTTTGTTGTTAAGTGCGCCTTTACCAGCTTCACTTGATTTCTTTTCACCATTAAACGCAGTTAAGTCATCTTTAAATTCTGAGATTACTAAATTTTCATCCTCAGTTAAAAAAAGTCTTTTTGCTTTTCCTTCGTATAGTAGTTCTTTCTTTTGCATTACTTTTCTATCCTTGTATTATTACTAAAGCTTTTATGATATCCACTGCCTCTTTGAGTTGAATATCTTTGTTTAGCATCTCTATCGTAATTATATCTTTTTTCTCTTGGGCATCTTCTTTTTTCTCTTCTTTTTCCCCATTAACCTTTACAAGCTCTTCTTCTAAGTGTTTTTTCAAATCAGCCTCTTTGATAGCGAAGCCATTCTCATGAGTCTTCACTTCACCCGGAAGTACATTGATGTCAGGCTTCACACCAACAGCTTGAATAGTTCTGCCACTTGGAAGGTAGTATCTAGCGATAGTAAGTTTGATAGCCTCTTTTTCTGTAATAGGAAGTACAACTTGAACACTCCCTTTTCCAAAAGTGTTTTCACCAAGTGTCACTGCGCGTTTATGATCTTGAAGAGCACCACTCACAATCTCAGATGCACTAGCACTTCCTCCATTGATGAGAACGACCATCGGTACTTCTGTTATCGTTTTACTTTTTGAAGCGGAGTATATCTTTTCATCACGCTTTTGGCGTCCCTTCTGAGAAACTATAACCCCATCATCTACAAAGAGATCCACTAAGTCAACTGCTTGGTCAAGAAGTCCACCGGGATTGTTTCTCAAGTCAAGAACAATACCCTTTGTGCTTGCCTGAGTTTTTTTAATCTCTTTGGCTACATCAGCTGCTACTTTTTGGTCAAAACTAGCAACTCTAACATATAAAACATCATCGCCTATTCTCTTAGCGTGTACTGATTCGATTGTAATGTTTCCACGAACAATATGAATATCTAAAGGTTTGCTCTCACCTTTGCGGACTATTGCCAAATCTATCGGTGCACCAACTTTTCCACGCATGAGTGAAACAGCTTCATCAATAGTCATGCTAATAGTTGATTTATCATCGATTTTCAAGATGATGTCACCGGACTTTAGACCAGCTTTGTCAGCAGGTGTTCCGTCAATAGGTGCGATTACTGTAAGGGCTCCATCTTTGATACCCACAGTGATTCCAAGTCCACCAAACTCTCCACTTGTTTGCACTTTTAGTTTTTTATAATCTTTTTGAGTGAGGTAGTTGGAGTGTGCATCAAGGTTTTTAAGCATACCATCGAGCGCTTTGTCCATTAACTCTTCAATAGTTATTTCATCAACATTGTACTGCTCAACTATACTGATTACTTTTGTAAACTTCGCTAATGATTGAAGTCTTGAAGCCTCAACATCCTCTACTGAGCTCTGAGCGAATAGATTTGAGGAGAAGAGTAGTGAAACAGCTAAAGTAGCTGAAACAAAACCAAGGGTAATAAATTTTTTATTTTTCATATGAGTTAATCCACTATTGTTTTAAAAGGATATTATAGTTTAAAATAGTAAAAGGTGGTTTAAACTATATTTCTATCTCGTCGAGTGTTGTGAATTTCTTACGCAGTGCGGGAATATCTAAGAGTTGAAGAACCTTTTGGTACTTCTCTAGTTTTTGCTTATATCTGTCTATTTCATTCTCTTGTTTTTTGATTGTGTGTTGCTGCGTTTTTATCTCGTTTTTGTACTTTTTTATCTCTGCTTCATACTGTTTTACTGCGTTTTTACTCTTGTCACTCTCCTCTTTTTCTCTTTGTGCTTTTTTTAGCTTCTCTCTAGTCTCTTTCTCCTTGAGTCTCTTCTGTACCTCTTGTTGAAATTGTTTTTCACGCTCTATCCGTCTCTCTTCTTTTGCTTTTAGTTCAAGCTCCTCTGCCTCTTTTAAACTCTCTTTCTCTTGTGATTTTTCGTCTGTAGATATGTCTATTGTATGGTCAGTGTTCTCGTTTATCCACTTTGCAACTTCCATAGCTTCTAAAGACCAGCTATCTTGTGTGAGTTTTTGTATGACACTTCGGGTGTATTTGTCTGCATAAACGCGGGCAATAGTAGGTGTACCGATTTTTGCTAAGATTGCAGAAGCTAAAAGTTTTGAGCCTTTTTCTGTGTTCCCCCAGTCAAAACCATAACCCGAGTCATCATAGTTTACACTTGTGAGTCCTAACTCAATATTCATATATTTTACAGAGTTATCACCAAACATACCCCTGCTTGCATTAAAAAATTTATTTCTCAATGTTTCAGACACTATTTCCCCTTAATATTTTCAGATAAGTAGATATTATAGCATCTATTCCTGTCTAAGATAATAAACCCAGTCCCAGTTTTTTTAGTTCGTCATACCTATGAAAGTGAAAAGTTTTGAACTTTTTTGTATCGGGCTCTAGAAGATAGATATTTTTACTAGAACTCTTTAAAATAGCTTTTGTTTGGTTGTAAATAAGAATCCTCATCGATTTTTCAAACATCTCTAAAACATTACTTGTTTTGAAAAAGTTATTTGGCATCTGCGTTTCAAAGGAATTTTTTCCAAGCACATCCACAGCTAAAACTTGACTACTAGTAGCTTGATTAACTCCTAAGTTTTCACATAAAAAACCATCACTGTAAATAACATCCTGAATAGTTTTTTCTTCAAATACTCCAGGTATAGCCATGCTTGCCAAAATGGCATCTTTAATCGTTACATTATCATTTGAGTCAAAAACTTTTATCTCTCCACTCAGTATATTTGTGGCAATAATTTTAAGTGGAATTTTTGACTCTCTTATCTGTATATCATGAAAAATGTCATCCAAGATTTTCTCTATCTTCTCGTGCTTTATGATTGCGTTTCCAGTAAAAGAAAATTTTACCCAGTTGAAGATGTTTGAGAACTCTACAAAGAGAGTATATATCTCTTTCTCCCTCATTCCTATGGCTACACAAGCACCTATGATAGAGCCCATACTTGTACCAATAATCTCTCGGGGAACAAGAGACTCTTTTTCCAAGTCACTAATAACACCGAGTTCTGCTATGCCCAAGGCACCACCACCAGATAGTACTAAGCTAAATGGTTTGGATTGAAGTTTTTTTATCATCTGATGATTATAGCTTAATTGATACATGACAATCCAAGTTTTAGCTTTTTTGTATATAATAACGCGATTAATAAAGGGCACCTCTAAAAACCCTTACATCCTCAGAGCCAAAAAGAGGGGTAAGATTGTGCATAACTTTTTTTGAGCCATAGCCTTAGCTACGGCGATGAAAAATTCTGTGCAAGATTACTCCTCTTTTTGGCTCCCTATGGGCATTATAGCAGATAAGCTACTACTGCGTTGAAACCACTTGAAGCTACTCGTAGCTCCTGCGTAGTTTCGCCTTGTATTAGCATATCTGCTATATTGCTGAGGAAGCAAGGGTTTTTAGAGGTGCCCTAAATAAGGTAAACATTATGAGTACAATTAAAGAATTTTTATCAGCAGACCATAGCCGATGTGACGATATTTTTGCACAGATGGAAGCAAAAGCT
>JAYEMB010000077.1:0-3850 GCA_034717855.1 Campylobacterota bacterium | reverse complement strand
ACTTATAAATAATGATGAATTAAAAAAGATACAAAAAGAGAACCATAAAAAAAGTTTAGAGTTTGGATTTGAGAGTAGATATGAACTTGTAGAAACGATTGTTAAAACACACATAAAAGGATAGGTATGGAAACGATAGCATTTTTAATATTTATATTACTACTAATTGCGTATGGAAGTAGAAAATTTTCTATTGAACGTAAAAAAAGAGTATTAGCACAAAAAGAACTTTCGAATTCTATTTCAGAAGTAAATAAAATAACTAAACGTTTAAATAAAATATTAAAAATATCAGATAGTCAACAAAAATCATTAGTAGATGCAAATGAAAACCTTGAAGCCTTAAAAATAAAAGCTGAAGAAGCTGTTGATATAAAATCAGACTTTTTAGCAAAGATGAGTCATGAGATAAGAACACCTATGAATGCTATTTTAGGTATGCTTTATCTTATAAATAAATCAAATTTAAGTAAGGATGATGCTAATTATATAAAAAAAGCAGAAGGAGCGGCTAACTCATTACTTGTAATTATTAATGATATTTTAGACTTTTCAAAAATAGAAGCAAATAAACTAGAGATAAAAAATAGTGAATTTAATATAAATGATCTTATTAATGATGTAATGGATATTATGAGTATAAAAGCTCAGGAAAATAAACTTGAACTATTAACATACTATGATAAAGAGCTTCCTCTAAATATTATAAGTGATAAGTTAAGAGTATCGCAAATCCTAACAAACCTTATTTCAAATGGTATAAAATTTACAAAAGAGGGAGAGATACTAGTATCTACAAAACTTGTAAATAAAGATAAAAATAGTGCAACTTTGATGTTTTGTATTAAAGATAGCGGTATTGGAATATCAAAAAGTAATCAATCAAAACTTTTTTCAGAATTTACGCAAGTTGACAACTCACAAACAAGAAGCTTTGAAGGAACTGGTCTTGGTCTTGCAATTTGTGAAAAACTATCTATTATGCTTGGTGGAAAGGTATGGATAGATGATAGTAAAGAGGGGATTGGATCAACATTTTGTTTTACTATAAAAGTGAAAATATCAAATAACCAACAAAAAAAAGAGTATAAATTTATTAAAGAGACATCAAATTTAAATATTTTAGTTGTAGATGATAATAGTATGGCAAATGAAGTTTTATCTAAAATGTTAAAATCATTTAATTACAATATACAAAGTGTAGACAATGGAAAAGATGCTTTTGAGCATATGCTAAAAAATAGATACGACTTAGTATTTTTAGATTATAAAATGCCAAATATGGATGGTCTTGAAGTATATCAAAAAGTAAAAGAGAAACTTGGTGATTTAACACCAAAAACGATAATGGTAACAGCTTATTCTCAAGAGGTTCTAGATAAACATCTTGAATACAATGGTATAAATGGGTTTTTAAGTAAACCAATCTCACCATCATTTTTATATGATAAAATTGTTGAAGTTATTTCACATAAAGATATTTCAAAAATTGATGCAGAAACTAAGTCATGTGACAATTCAAATCTTAAAGGGATAAAAGTGTTGCTTGTTGAGGATAATAAATTAAACCAAGAGTTTGCAAGCCTAATGCTACAAAACAATGGTTTAATAGTTGAAATAGCATCAGATGGGATTGAAGCACTGCAAAAAATAAAATCTAAATTTTATGATATTGTTCTTATGGATATTCAAATGCCATTAATGGATGGGATTGAAGCAACTAAACATATAAGAGAATTTGAAGATGATTATTTTAAAGATATACCTATTATTGCATTAAGTGCAAATGCTTTAGTTGGAGATAGAGATAAAAGTTTAAAAGCTGGAATGAATGAACATATAACAAAACCAATTAATCCAAAAAAACTTTTTAAAACAATGAAAAAATTCTTAAATCTTAAAGATGATTTATCAAATGAAACATCTACAACAAATCAAACTAATTATAAATATATAAATCAATTACCAAATTCTATTTTTGAGATAAAAGAGGCAATGTACAGAATTAATGGCAATGAGACTGCATATATAAAAATTCTAAAACAATTTAGTAAAAAATATATAAATGTTATTGATGATATTGAAGAGTTGATACTAAACAATAAAACAAAAGAATTAGAAGCTAAGGTACATGAACTAAAAGGTATATCTGGAAATATTAGTGCAAATCAATTATTTTCAATATTAAACTCCATAGATTTACTACTAAAACAAAATACAATACCCCCAAAAGAGATGTTTGAAGATTTAAAAACAAAATTCTATGATGTTTTTTATGCAATCTCTAACTTACAAATGGATAATAATTCAGATACAATTAGCTTTGATAAGAAAAAAGTAAAAGAATTATTAACTATAATTTTAGAAAATTTAGATTCTGATATAGTTAAATGCTCAGAGAATATGGTGATTGTATTGCCATACTTAGAATCAAATCATAAAGAGTTTTCAAACATTTTAGCAAATGCATTAGATGAGTTTGATACAGATACAGCAGAAGAATTAATAAAAAAGTTTTTAGAGGATTTAAAAAGTGAAGATTAAACCAAAAGTTTTAATAGTAGATGATGCACCAGCAAATATTCATATGTTTACAACAATGCTAAAAGATGACTACACTATAATAGCTGCAACATCTGGAGAAAAAGCAATTAAACTTGCACAAAAAGACTCAAAGCCTGATATGATATTATTGGATATAATTATGCCTGATATGGATGGGTATGAGGTTTGCAAGATATTAAAAGAGGATTCTAGTACAAAAGATATTCCCGTGATATTTGTGACATCTCTAAATAGCATTGAGGATCAAGAGAAAGGTTTAGCCTATGGTGGCGTTGAATATATAACTAAACCTATCTCTAAAAACATTGTTAAACACAGAATAAATACACATCTAAAAATAATTTCTTTAGATAAACAAGAGCATATAGAAAATAATAATCAAATAAAGAGTAACAATATGAATAAAAGTAAAAAATCAATTTTAGTAGTAGATGATGTACCTGAAAATATTCAAGTTATTGTAGAGATATTAAAACAAGAATACACAGTAAGTGTTGCAACTAGTGGTCAAAAAGCAATTGATATGATTGATAATGGTCTAGCGCCTGATATGATTTTACTAGATGTTGTAATGCCTGATATGGATGGATATGAAGCTTGTAAAATATTAAAAAAGAAAAATAAACATATCCCTATAATGTTTTTAACAATACTAGAAAATGAAAAAGACATTGTTAAAGGGTTACACTTAGGTGCAGTTGATTATGTATCTAAACCAGTTGAACCTACGGTATTAAAAGCAAGAATAAAAACACATCTTGAGTTACAAGAGTTACAAAACTCTTTATTAGATGATATAAAAAGTAAAAATGAACTTTTAATACAACAGTCAAAATTTGCTATGCTTGGTGAAATGTTTGAAAATATCACACATCAATGGATACAACCATTATCAATTATAAGTATGTCAGTTGGAAATATACAACTTCAAAAAGATCTTGATACTCTTAATGATGATATACTTTTTAGTTCAATAGAGGATATAGATAACTCTACAAATTTATTATCACATACAGTGAATGATTTTAGAGACTTTTTAAATATTCATAAAAATACAAAAATCTTTGACTTAACAATATCTGTTACAAAACCTATTAAAATATTAAAAAGAAAACTAGAGAAAAAAAATATTAATGTTATCAATTTAATTAAAAATGGATGTGAATTAGAAAGTTATGAAAACTATATTATCCAAGTATTAATGAATCTACTTAACAATGCAATTGATCAATTTACAGAAAATAGGAATAAACAAAATACTATTACTATAGATATTACAAAAAAT
>JAYEMB010000076.1:0-15205 GCA_034717855.1 Campylobacterota bacterium | reverse complement strand
GCTGCCTTTGCGTTTAGACACTCTATCGGTGCACCCTTTATTCATCCCGATATCGACAGAAGTTATACTGAGAACTTTCTCTATATGCTTAGAGCATACCCAGGTGGTAAAATGCACAGAAGTGTAGATGGAGAAGATACAATCAAAGAGATAGAGATAAAAGCTCTTGACACCATTTTCACCCTTCATGCTGACCATGAACAAAACGCATCAACGACTACAGTCAGAGGTGTTGCATCAACTGGTGCTCACCCCTATGTAGCTATTAGTTCAGGTATCTCTGCTCTTTGGGGGAGAGCTCATGGTGGGGCTAATGAGTCTGTAATTAAACAGCTTGAGATGATTGGAAATGTGGACAGTGTTGATAAATTCATCGCTAGAGCCAAAGACCCCGAAGATGACTTTAGACTTATGGGATTTGGTCATCGCGTTTATAAAAACTTCGACCCAAGAGCTAAAGCACTCAAAGGCTTACAAGACCAACTCAAAAATGAACTCCAGCTTGATTCTCATCTCATGGAAATAGCGCAAAAGATAGAAGAGATAGCACTTAAAGATGAATATTTTATAAGCAGAAACCTCTATCCAAATATCGACTTCTACTCAGGTGTGATACTCACAGCCTTAGGAATTCCAAAGACAATGTTCACTCCTATTTTTGTGATTGGAAGAACAGTTGGCTGGATTACTCAGTGGATAGAGTTTAAAAAAGACACAAGCATGAAAATAGCAAGACCAAGACAGCTTTACTTAGGTAAATAAACATCTTTTAAACATGCTTTGGATATAATCGCGAAAATTAATAGGCGTGCTCTTAATATGCCTAAGCGAGAGAAATAATCATGGTATCAGTAAACAATCTAATAATGCGTTTTGGAAGCAGAGTTCTATTCCAAGACATCAACTTAAAGCTAGATCGTCACAAGCGTTACGGACTTATCGGGGCAAACGGCGCTGGTAAAACAACTTTTTTAAAAATTCTTTCTGGACAGATTGATGAGTTTGAAGGTGATATAAGCATTGAAAATGGTCTCAAAGTTGGTGTTTTAGGACAGAATCAATTTGCATTTGAAGATTTTACAATCGCTGATGCTGTTCTTTATGGGAACAAAAGACTCTATGATGCTATCAAAGAGAAAGAGGATCTTTATGTGACTGGTGACTTTGAAGATGATGCAGTAAATAATCGTCTTGCAGACCTTGAAGTTATCTGTGTTGAAGAGGATCCAACGTATGAGTACGATGTAAACATCGGTAAAATTCTTGCTAATGTAGGTATTCCTGTTGAGCAGCACACAGAGTTAATGTCCACTCTTGACTCTGCTGACAAGTTCAAAGTTTTACTTGCACAGGTTCTTTACCCTAAACCTGATGTACTATTTCTCGATGAGCCTACAAATAACCAGGACATTGAAACTATCGCGTGGCTAGAAAATGAACTTAAACGCCATGAGGGAACTTTAGTAGTTATCTCACACGATAGACACTTTTTAAATGCTGTTTGTACAAATATTTTAGATGTTGATTACCAAAAAATTCGTGAGTTTACTGGTACATATGATGACTGGTATATCGCTGCAAATGTACTTGCAAAACAGCTTGAACTGGATAATGCTAAAAAACTAAAAGAGAAAGATGAATTAGAAGCGTTTGTAAGACGTTTCTCAGCAAATGCATCAAAAGCGAAACAAGCAACATCTCGCCAAAGAAAACTTGACAAAATGGAACTTGAGGACATTAAACCATCTTCACGCCGTGACCCAAGTATCGTTTTTAAAGCTAAACGCCAAATGGGTGATGAAGCACTTGACCTTAAAAACATCTCTCACTCTTATGGAGATAATGAGGTTCTAAAAGATATCTCACTTAAATTTGAGCCGGGTGAAAAAGTTGCACTTATCGGTGGAAATGGTGTTGGTAAATCAACTCTATGTAAAATTATGATGGAAGAGATGAAACCTACAAGTGGAGAAGTTACATGGGGTGCGACTATTGAGAACTCATACTTCCCACAAGATACAGCAGATGTAATTGAGGGTGACGGTACTCTTTATGACTGGTTACGTGCCTTTGATCCTAAACGCGACATCGCTGAGATAAGAAACTGTCTTGGTCGTATGCTCTTTAATGGTGAACAGCAAGAGAAAGGTGTAGTGTCTATCTCTGGTGGTGAAAAACATAGAATGATGCTAAGTAAAATGATGCTAGAGGGTGGAAACTTTTTAGTTCTTGATGAACCTTCAAATCACCTCGACCTTGAGGCTATTGTTGCACTAGGTGAAGGTCTTTTAGAGTTTAAAGGAAATGTTATCTGTGTATCTCATGACCGTGAGTTACTAGATGCATTTGCTTCACGTATTATCGAGATACAAGCTGATGGAACTCTTATTGACTTCAAAGGCTCTTATGAAGAGTTTGCTGAGGCGAGAGAGAAGGGTGAAATATAGCACTTAGGTGCGTGAGCCTTACGCTGAGTAAAACCAAGCGTTAGCGTAGACAAAGGAATTACTTCCTTTGTCGTAATAAATAGATAGGGAAAAGGTTCCCTTAAATTTATGAAATAAATTAAAGGAAAACATAATGGCAAAATACAAAAAATTTCTAGGCTTAGGTATAGCAGGTAATTTTGCTCTTCATTTAGACCAAGCTGGTGAAGCTGAAGATTTCAAAGATGTTATCACAGCAGAAGAAGCAGCTCCAAAAGGTATGTTTCCTTTCTTTTTACCAAGAGTTCAAAACCCTGTAAACCAAGCTGAATTGACTGCTAAAGAGATTCTAAGTACCTACCCTCTTGGAGCTGACAACCTTAAACTTCCAAGTGATAAATCCTTAAATATTCAAGCAGAGCCTGAAGTTGGACTTATCTGCGATTTAGAGTACACAGTAGGAAAACTATCCAAAGTCACACCAAGATACTTTGCTGCTTACAATGACTACTCTATCCGCGTAAAGGGTGCTGAGAAAATAAGCGATAAGAAAAACTGGGGTCATGAGAGTAAAGGTTTTTCAAACAATATCATCGAGATAGATAAGTTTTCTCAAGGTGGAAATATCGACAACTACTCCATCTGTAGTTTTTTAAGACGCGATGGTGAAGTTCATGCTTATGGTGAAGATGTTGAACTAACAGGCTATAGCTACTTTCATGAAAAATTAGCTGATTGGATGTTAAACCAGATTAACACGCAAGAAAATTTCGGTCCACTTGAGCCTCTGAATGAGTATATCCACGCATGCGACAACCCTGAAGAAGCTATCATCAGTATCGGCGCTACAAGATATACAGAGTTTGGAGAGAGTACATTTTTACAGAGTGGTGATGAGTCTATCGTTATCGTTTATGATGCTACTAAACTCAGCAATAGCGATGTAGTAGAGATGGTTAAAAACTCTCAATATGATGAGAGTAAGATGAGCGTACTCGCTCAAAAAGTAATCTAAATGAAAAAAGGTATCTATGAGCACTACAAAGGCAATCGCTACGAAGTGATAGATACCGTTAGACACTCTGAAACCGAAGAGTTAATGGTTTTGTACCGTACTCTCTATGGAGATGAAAATCTATGGGTTAGACCCTTTAATATGTTTTTTGAAAATGTTACTATTGATGAAACTCAAACTCCGCGTTTTAAATACATAGGTGACAAAAGTGAGTAGAGGCAAGAAGCTAGACCTCTTTATAGGTGCTGATATAGATGATAGTTGGGCGCAAGTAGAGTCCCCAAGAAAGACAAAAATCTCCAACGAAATACTCGAACCATCAAAACACTTTTTAAAGTTTCAACGTGAAAAACGCCGTGGAAAAGTTGTCACTCTTGTTGGTGAGTTTCAACTAACTAAAGAAGAGGCAAACGCAACTCTCAAACTCTTAAAAAAGAAAATCGGTTGTGGTGGAAGCTACAAAGAGAACTGGATGGAGTTCCAAGGGGAACTTCAAGAGAAACTACGCGAGCTTCTTAAAGCTGAAGGCTTTAGATTTAAAAATAATAAATAAAATCTACTCAGCCAACTCTTTCTCGCGTTTGATAAGTGCTACAACACCATCATACATATCTTGAACACACTCTACCTCTGTTACACCTAACCTGCGTTTGTTAGAGATATCATAAACTCCACCCTCACTCTGAGAGTGTTCACCGTGAATACCACGAATCTGAACATTATACTTATCGGCGATAGCTTTAAACTCATTCATTTTAGCACCTAAGTTTGGAAGCTTAATGTGAACACTCGCTCTCATTGCTGTACCTAAATTTGTAGGACAAGAGGTGATATATCCCAAATGCTCATTATAAGCAAACTCAATCTCTTTTTGAATCTGGGCAATGGCGTTTGTTAATCTCGTAAATACCTCTTTAATATCACCACCCTGCTGCATAGAGATTATTCTTAACTCATCCTCTTCATTAATCCAAACCAAAAATGTCTTCTCATTGTTATGAAAAATTCCACGTCCACTCGGCCAATCTCTGTTTAATCCAGCCGCTTCAAGAAACCTGTCTCCAGCTTTAAAAAGAAAGTGGTCTGTTATAAGAGAAGCTCTTTCATTTTCGCTAAGATTATTGAGAGGATAATATTTACCGCCTAAACTCCCCTCAAACGCAGTCAGTATTTTAGATACATCTTTTTCAATAGTATCACGTTGCGTTTTTGATATTGCAGGTCCTAATGGAATATTTTTAACATTTCTGCCAACTCTAATTCTTGTCGATAAGATATACTCTCCAGAACTGTCAGGGTTTGGAGCATTTAAATCATCTGCGTTTAGATTACTTTGATGCTTGTCATCTTTAGAGAAACCGTGGTACTCCTCTATAATCGGGTCAAAAAGTGGAGCGAAAACCTCATATGACTCCTCATCTCCAACATAAGCCCCTATTCCGCTGTCTGCGTTTTTCACACCTGAATTTATAGCCTGGGAGAGAGTAAATCCCTTGTGTGTTTTTTTATCTTTAAGCTCTTCAAAAACTTCTTCTGTCAAATACTTTGCTACTAGTGAGTTCGATTTTTTTAACTCTTGTGGATACTCTTTCATCTCATTTCCTTTATATTTATAAGTAGTTAGGCACTTATGTCCTCAATAATTTGAGCCTTAGCTTCACTCACATTTGATGTAATAATGTACCTATCTCTTCCTGTCTCTTTTGCTTCATAAAGCATCTCATCTGCACGAGATATTAAGACATCTTCATTCAAGGCATCATCTGCGATACAACAAACCACCCCTATCGACATAGTAAGGTACTCATGTGCTTTAGAACTTTTATGAAGAAGTTTTCTCTCTCTAATCGCATCACAAATCTCACGAGCCAACTTAGCACTGTTTGTCTCATCTGTATTTGTCAAAAGCACACCAAACTCTTCACCACCAAGTCTAAAAACAAAGTCACTTGGGCGTTTGAGCGTATCTTTTAAAACTTTAGCAACAGACTTCAGAGCAAAATCACCCTCAATATGACCATAAGTATCGTTATACTGTTTAAAGTAATCGATATCCAACATCATAAATGTTATATAATTTTTAGCACGTTTTGCCCTCTTCATCTCTCTGTCATAAACCATATTAAAGTATCTTCTATTGTGTAGTGATGTTAGCGAGTCTGTATAAGAGACATTTTCAAGTTTCTTGTTTGCGCGACGAAGCTTGCTCATTGTCTCTTCAAGCTTAGAGTGATCTTTTTGAATACTCATGAACACATATAAAGAGATGAGCAGTATTCCTGCGATTATCAAAGAGAGAACAATTCCCAACTGAACAGTGATGTTGTTATAGTGTTGTAAAAAGCTTTTTCGCTCATAACTTGCCACACTAGTTTCATAGTTAATTAGTTTTTGAATTACCATGTTGATATGTGATATTTTTTTATCTAGGAGAGTCAAAGAGAGTGCACTCAAGTCTCTCTCATTATAGCTGGCTTTTAAAATACGTATAAAATAACTGTTGATTGATTTTATCTCTAAGGCAGCATACTCAAGGTATTCTAGCTCATCATCTCTCTTAAAATGTGACTCATACTTTTTCCATACTCTCTCAATTTTGATTAATGATTTTTCAATACTAGCAGCAGTTTGGGAGCTACTTATCTCTTCTCTACTCGCCTTTTGTATGGTACTAACCAAGCCGCTATTGTATGTGCGAATAATTTCATTGAGTTCATTAACAGGCATAAGAGAACCGAAATAGAGAGAATCTATACTTTTTTTCATAGAGTTTAGGTGCATACTCCCCATTACTCCCACACTCACTAGACCTACAGTGATAAGGATGAAAAGAAAAAATAGTCTGCTTCTAAGTTTTAAGGCCTCTATGAACTGCATACAACTCCCTTTTATATATATGAACTAAGCATCTCCTATACCATTCAATAATTCAGCTAGTTTTTTATGATAAAATTCCCTTCAGGTTATAGATATTGTAAAAGTTGGAAAATGGGAAATGGAAAACAAAATAGGTCAAATAAAAAAACTAAATTTTTTCAACTCTTTAAGTGAAGAGAATATACAAACAATCTCCGAAATTTCAAATATAACTCTACACTCAAAAAACTCTATTCTTTACTATGAAAATGACACGAGTAATAAAATATACTTCTTAGTCTCAGGAGTTTTAAAAGTATATAAAATAGACAAGTTTGAAAATGAGATATTTTTATATCATATTTACGAGAACTCTCTCATATCAGAGCTTACAACAGTAGACAATACAACTATACAATGCTTTTCAAATGCTGAGTTTATTGAGGATTCAATAGTGCTTGAAGTTGACTTTGAACAACTCAAAAATAGATTTCTCTCAAAAAACATACTTAACAGTGAGTTTATTAACGAAATACTTCTTAAAACGCAGCAGCTCCACTGTGTCGTAAACAGAGAGTTAGTCTTTGATGCTACAGCAAAGGTAGCCTATATGCTCTGTGATGACTTGGAGATATTCAATAAACTCAAAAGGCAAGAGGTCTCATTTATGCTTCACATTCAACCCGAGACACTCTCTAGAGTACTCAAGAAGTTAAAGAGAAGTGAAATCATAGAGACTGAAAACTCTAATATTGTTATAAAAGACACTATAGCTTTACAAAACATATATAAAGGTTTGTAAGATGAAAATAGAAAACAAAATCAGTACAAAGATTAGACTAATTGGGGCTCTTCTTCTCCTTTTAATGTTAAGCACTATAACTACTACTATATATCTAAACCAACAAAATATCAAAGATGCTCTTATCATAAATATAGCTGGTAAACAGAGGATGCTGACGCAAAAAATATCAAAAAATATTTTCTATATCAACTATAGTTCAAATAAGGACTATTATGAACTAAACGCAGCTACAGATGATTTTATAAAGGGATTAAATATATTAAAACATGGAGATGAAGATAAAAAATTACAAGCTGCTCCTACATTTAAGATTAAGACACAAATCATAGTAGTTGACAAACTTTGGAGTCAATTCTACGAGGATATTCAGAACTTTAAACTATTAACTAGTTCTAATGATAAAGATAAAGAAGAAAAACTTCAAAAAATTATCTTCTCTATATATAAAAACAACACCATTCTACTAGATAATGTAGATAAAATCGTTACTATGTACACCAACTACAGTGAGAGTAAAACTGAATATATGAAATTTTTCCAATACATATCTGCAATCCTGTTTCTTATACTATTTTTCTACTCCCTCTTAAGACTCAGAGAAATTGAAACACATGTTCAAGAATTTATGAAACACTCTAAAGAGCTTATATCAGACCAAGGTAATTCTAAACTAGAACCAATGAATATAGATGCTGAGACCGAGATTGTAGAAGTAAGCGATACAATCAACTGCTTTATTAACAAGATAAACTCTGCTGTTGACCACTCTAACGAGGCTATTGAACAGTCTCTTCACGCTTCTTTAAAACTAGAAGAGTTAACAGAAGAGTTTGATGATATTTTAGGTGAGATAGAGAACAAATCTCAAATCTCAAAGCATCTCAACAATAGCGAAGACATAGTGATAGAATCGACTGAAGAGCTTTTAAACTCTACAAAAAAACTCAAAAAACTTAAAGTAGAGCTTCAAAATCTCACAAAATCATGCCAGGAGATATAAGGCATAAATTATAATAACTATAATATGCTACTATTTTTCTCACTCTTTAATAATAAAACTAATATTAAATTAAAAATCTAACTTCTTGACTCAAGTCAACTACATTGTAACTATATAAGAGTAGTATCTAAACTGTTAATGGACACCTTAACAAACCGAGATATTGCATTATTTTACATTGTTATATTTCAACAAATATTATCAAATAGGAGAAAATATGTCACTTTCAAGAAGAGAATTTCTTAAGAGTTCAGCGGCAGCGTCTGCAGCGGCAGCTATCGGAATGGCTGTACCAGCGGACTTAGAAGCAGCGGCTGAAAAGGCTGAAGGTAACTGGAGATGGGATAAGGCAGCTTGTCGTTTCTGTGGTACTGGTTGTGGTATTATGATGGCTACGAAAAACGGAAAAATCGTTGCTGTTAAGGGAGACCCTGCAGCTCCGGTAAATCGTGGTCTTAACTGTATTAAAGGTTACTTTAATGCTAAGATTATGTACGGTGCGGATAGACTTACTCAGCCACTACTTCGTGTAGATGCAAATGGTAAGTTCGATAAAAAAGGTAAATTTGCTCCAGTTTCTTGGGAGAGAGCATTTGATGAGATGGAAGTAAACATCAAAAAAGCACTTAAAGCAAGTGGTCCTGAGGGTGTTGGTGTATTCGCATCTGGTCAATACACTGTTATGGAAGGTTATGCAGCACAAAAGATGATGAAGGGAGGATTTCGTTCAAACGCAATCGATCCTAATGCTCGTCACTGTATGGCATCTGCGGTTGTTGGTTTCTACCAAACTTTTGGTATTGATGAGCCTTCTGGTTGTTACGATGATATCGAACTTACTGATACAATCGTATCTTGGGGTTCAAACATGGCAGAGATGCACCCGATCCTATGGTCTCGTGTAACTGACAGAAAACTCTCAGATCCGGAGAGAGTTAAGGTTATCAATATCTCTACTTATAGACACAGAACTTCAGATTTAGCTGATGAAGAGATCATCTTCTCACCAAATACTGACCTTGCAATGTGGAACTATATCGCTAGAGAGATTGTTTATAACAACCCTGAGTCAATCGACTGGGATTTCGTTAAGAAGCATATCGTGTTCGCAGCATCACCTGTAAACATGGGTTATGGTATGAGACGTGAGGGTGAGAAATCACTTAAAGATGGTAAATACTCTGCTTTAGAGATGGAAACTATCTCTAAAGAGATGAAAAAAGTTGTATCTGCTAAAGAAGCACCTGCATTAGAGCCTTACGGTTATAAAGAGGGTGATATGATGGTTAATAAACCAGCTGGTCTTAAGCACTGGGAAATCTCTTTTGAAGAGTATAAAAAATTCCTAGCTCCATATACACTTGATTATGTTGCAGAAATCTCAAAAGGTGACCCGGATGAGGACATCAATGAGTTCAAACGTAAACTAAAATTAATGGCTGACCTTTACATTGAAAAGGGAAGAAAAGTTGTCTCTTTCTGGACAATGGGTATGAATCAGCATACACGTGGTACATGGGTAAATACTCTTGCTTACAACGTTCACTTCTTACTAAATAAACAAGCTCTTCCAGGTTCAGGTGCGTTCAGTCTTACTGGTCAACCTTCTGCTTGTGGTACAGCTCGTGAAGTTGGTACATTCTGTCACCGTCTGCCTGCAGATATGATGGTTAAAAACCCTAAGCATAGAAAAATTACTGAAGATAGATGGAAAGTTCCAAATGGTACTTTAAATCCTGTAGGTAACCAGCACATCATGAAAATCCACCGTGATATTGAAGATGGTGTTGTTAAATTTGCATGGGTAAATGTTTGTAATCCTTACCAAGATACTGCATCTGCAACTCACTGGATTAAAGCAGCTCGTGAAATGGATAACTTCATTGTAACTTCTGATGGATACCCAGGAATAAGCGCAAAAGTTTCTGACCTTATCCTTCCATCTGCTATGATTTATGAGAAATGGGGAGCTTACGGTAATGCTGAACGTCGTACGCAACACTGGAGACAACAAGTACTTCCAGTAGGTGATGCGATGAGTGATACTTGGCAATGGGTAGAGCTTTCTAAGCGTTTCACAGTGAAAGATGTTTGGGGTGCTCAACCACTTCGTGGAGGCAAATCACTTCCAGATGTTAGAAAAGCTGCTTATGCAATGGGTTACTCTGATGACACTACTATGTATGAGATTCTTTTTGCTAACAAAGAGGCTCAATCTTACAAAGTTGACACTTCGTCATTCCCTCAACAAGGTTATGATAACACTGAGTGTAGTGGTGATACGCGAGACGTTGTTGGATCTGACGGTAAAGTTTGGAAAGGTTACGGTTTCATGATTCATGAGTACCTATTTGAAGAGTACGCTTCATTTGGTCGTGGTCACGCTCACGATTTAGCTGACTTTACAACTTACCATAGAGTTCGTGGACTTAAATGGCCAGTTGTTGACGGTAAAGAAACGCAGTGGAGATTTAATGCTAAATATGACCCATATGCAGCAAAAGCCACTAAAGAGACAGGTAATTCTCATGCATTCTACGGTGGATTAGCGAAAGCTCTTACACAGGGTGACTTAAGAGGAATCAAAGACAAAAAGAAAAAATCGCTTAAAAACAAAGCGAAAATCTTTGCACGTCCATACATGGATCCACCAGAAATGCCAGATGCTAAATATGACACTTGGTTATGTACAGGTCGTGTACTAGAACACTGGCACTCAGGAACTATGACTATGCGTGTACCTGAACTATATCGTGCAGTTCCAGAAGCTCTATGTTATATGCACCCTGCTGACGCTAAAGCAAAAGACCTTAAACAAGGTGGTTTATGCTGGGTTGAGTCACGTCGTGGTAAAGTAAAAGCTAGAGTTGAAACTCGTGGTAGAAATAGACCATCTCGTGGACTTGTATTTGTTCCATGGTTCGATGAAAAAGTATTTATCAATAAAGTTTGTGCTGATTACACTTGTCCGCAATCAAAACAGACAGACTTTAAAAAATGTGCTGTAAAAATTTACAAAGCATAATAAAATAGATTAAAAAAAGGAAAGATTCGTTTTGAGCGAAAACAGACCTGAAAAGAAAAAACAACCATTAAGTGATAGACGAAAGTTTATTCTCAATATGGCAAGAGGCGTAGGCCTCGCTACCATGGGTGGATTTATCTGGAGTGCTTATGTAGATGAAGTGACAGCTTCATCTCTAGTACTTCGTCCACCAGGAGCCATTGCTGAGGATGATTTTTTGAAGACTTGTATCAAGTGTGGACTCTGCGTTGAAGCGTGTCCATACGATACACTATTACTTGCCAAACCGGGTGATAATAAGCCTCTAGGAACTCCATATTTTGTGCCTAGAGAAATACCTTGTTATATGTGTCCAGATATTCCATGTGTGCCAGTATGTCCTACTGGTGCCTTAGATGAAGCTAGTGTTTCAACTGATGGAGTTCTAGATATAAATGTATCTGATATGGGGCTTGCAGTAGTTGATGATAACAGCTGTATTGCATTTTGGGGAATCCAGTGTGATGCGTGTTACAGAGCTTGTCCTTTACTGGGTGAAGCGATAACTATTGAGTACGAAAAAAATGAGAGAACTGGTAAGCATGCTTTTATGAAGCCTGTTGTGCAGACTGACGTATGTACAGGATGTGGAATGTGTGAACAAGCGTGTGTAACTGAAAAACCGGCGATATTTATATTGCCAAGAGAAGTAGCTGAGGGTAAAGCTGGTGATTACTATATTAAGGGTTGGGATAAAGAGGATGAGAAGCGTTTAGAAAATGCTAAAGCCATAAATACCAAAACTAGATTGAGTGAGAAAACAGCGATGGACTCTTTAAATGATGGACTGGAGGATTTATACTAATGGCAACATTATTCAATAACTACAGATACCTTATTTTAAGACGAATGACTCAGATAGGACTTTTAGTTCTCTATTTTGGAGCCAATGCGTGGGGCTGGACTATCCTTATGGGTAATCTAAGTTCATCACTATTTTTAGACTTTGTACCGATGAGTGATCCCTATGCAGCACTGCAAATGCTAGCTGCAGGAGCTGTTTTAGCAGCGGATTTACTTATTGGTGTAGCTGTCGTAACTGTTTTTTATCTACTAATCGGCGGTCGTGCCTTTTGTAGTTGGGTTTGCCCTATCAATTTAATAACAGACGCAGCAGCAATGATGAGAAGAGTAACAGGTATTGACCAAGTCAAAGGCTTAAAACAACCAGCATCTCGCAGTATGAGATACTGGATTTTAGCTCTTAGTCTGATAATCTCATTTGTCATGGGAATAACAGCGTTTGAGTTCATATCACCTATATCTATGGTTCATAGAGGAATTATTTTTGGTTTAGGTTTTGGTTGGGCAGCGATGCTTATTATTTTTCTTTTTGATCTATTTGTTCTCAAGAATGGATGGTGTGGACATATCTGTCCACTTGGAGGATTTTATTCACTAGTCGGTAAATTTAGTCTGATAAGAGTACACCATCTTGAAGAGAACTGTACTTTATGTATGAAATGTAAGGTTGTTTGTCCTGAGAGTCAAGTCTTACACATGGTTGGTAAAGAGAGTTTACCAGTTCTATCTGGAGAGTGTACAAACTGTGCCAGATGTATAGAAGTGTGTGATGATGACGCTTTGGAATTTTCAATCAGAAACTTAGCAAATAATAAGAAAACGGGAGAAGAATAATGAAAACAATAAGTAAGATAACAATTGGTTTAGTTGCTGCAACACTACTGTTTGTTGGTTGTAACGAGAGTGCAACTCCAGCAGATAAGAATGGTGTTTCAAAAACTGTAACTGAAGAGTCACTAGGTTTAAGAAAGACTGATTTATATTCAGAAAAATCTGACACTTTTGGTGATGAAGCGAAATATAGTACTGCGGCTGCTGGAACAAGTCAAAGAATCAAAAGAGCATTCCAAGATGCTCCTCCGATGATTCCACACGATACTGAAGGTATGGTACCAATTACTATCAGTGACAACCAGTGTACTGGATGTCACATGCCAGAAGTTGCAGCATCAATGGGTGCTACACCAATTCCAAGTTCACACTTTACAAACTTTAGACCTGCAAGTTTTGCAGTCAAAGATGAAAACACTGGAGGACTTGAGAATATCTCTATTAAAAAAGAGCAAAAACTAGTTGGTGCTAGATTTAACTGTAATCAGTGTCACGCTTCACAATCTGGAGATGCTTTAGCAGTTGAAAATACTTTTGAAGCTGACTTTACACACGCTGATGGTGCAAGTAAGTCTTCATGGAGTGGTACGAAACTAATGGAAGGAATCGATACTACTAAGTAGTAATAGATTTTATGGAAAGAAGAGAGCTATTTAGCTTTCTCTCTTCCTCACTAACAAGTGCAGGAAATGAGAAAGAGATAATAATCAGACCACCCTACTACAGCGATATAACTGCGTTTGATACAGAGTGTCAAAACTGTGACGGTAAATGCGCCACTTTGTGCCAAGAGCAAATTATAATAATAGGTGAAGATAAAACGCCAAGACTTTCATTTTCAAATAGTGGATGTACATATTGTGACGACTGTGCGATAGCTTGTGAGCCTAATGTACTTCAAGTAGAGAGTGTGAGACAGATTGATGTGGGTGTACGCATTAATGAGTCAACTTGTATGAGTTGGAGCGGTGTTATGTGTTTCTCTTGTAAAGACCCTTGTCTTGAAGACGCTATAGAGTTTAAGGCGATGTTTATGCCAACGATAGACCAAGAGAAGTGTACCTCATGTGGGTTTTGTATAAGCAGATGTCCAAGCTCTGCAATTGATATAAAGGTAATTTCATCATGAAAATAGTAGCAACTATATTTATTTTAATAACTTCCATCTACGCTGGAGCTATCCAAAAACCAGATGCAGAGTTTATCTCTAGTGGTGCTGTGACAGATATTGTTTACAGAGATGCCAAGCTCTATAGTGCAACTGATGCTAGTTGTATAGATATCTTTGATGTTAAAACAAAGAAAATTATTCAAAAAATAGAAGTATCTCAGATAACAGATTTTATGGGTGACACCATTGATTCTAAGGTCTATTCGGTCGACATTATAAAAGATAAGATACTTATCCTCTCTCAAGCTCAAAAAGGTGCTAGACGTCTTCATATCTATGAAAATGGAAAACTTGAACTCTTCATCCCTTACACTGACAAGTTATTTATCGCAAAAGCTAAATTTTTAGATGAAAACACTGTACTTCTAGGACTACTAAGCAATGAGATAATCTCTTATGATTTAAAGAGTAAAAAAGACAACTACAGGATTTCAGTATCTCAATCTAAGTTTTCAAATTTTGTTCTAAATGAAGATAAGAGTGAAGTTATTGTTGCAGATGAGAGTGGTGATCTAAAAATTCACGACACTAAAGATGCTCATCTGCTCAAAGAGCTTAGTGGACAAAACCTTGACAATGTTTTTCAAGTTGATACTAAAAATGGCATTGTTGCTACTGCTGGTCAAGATAGAAGAGTAGTTATCTATACACTAAAACGCAACACTGCCTACTACGAGCATGCCAACTTTCTAGTTTACAGTGTAGGGCTTAGTCCAAGCGGAAAAATTGTCGGTTACGCGAGTGATGAGAACAACAATGTATCTCTTTTCAATACTACAACAAAGTCTAAAATGAGCACTTATGGTGGAAATAAAATGACACTTACAAATATCCTCTTTATCAATGAAAAAGAGTTTTTTGCAGCGAGTGATGACAAAACAATCAATCTATACAAAATAAAATAAAGGATTATCAGTGGAATATAACGAAAGCGAATTTTTAATAGAGACAGAAGTACCCGAAGATGAACTTATTATTTCAAGAACAGACTTGAATGGTCAGATAACTTATGCAAATGAGACATTTTGTGAGATAAGTGGCTACGAGATGGATGAACTCATTGGTAAACCTCATAATATAGTAAGACATCCGGATATGCCAGCTACTGCGTTTAAAGATATGTGGGATACTATACAGGCTAAAAAGCAGTGGATAGGTGTAGTTAAAAACCTTCGTAAAGACAAAGGTTATTACTGGGTAAAGGCTATCGTATCTGGTGTACATAAAGATGGT
>JAYEMB010000075.1:9754-15286 GCA_034717855.1 Campylobacterota bacterium | reverse complement strand
AAATCTAAAGAGGTTCAATCAGTAGTGAATGGTGATGAAAATGTGGTTTATTCAACTCTGAGCGTGGGTTATAACACTGCACAAGAGAAACACAAATCTATGATATATGTGAAGCTGACACAGAAAGGTGAGCGTCTTTTAAATCAAGAGGAGATAATCCAAAACTTTAGAGAGCAACTACTCCCATTTGGCAAAGATATGTTTATAACCGCGGCGGCTATTCCTGCCATAAAAGGTGCAGGTGTTTCGGTACCTTACCAGATAGTTTTAAAATCTGACTCTTTTGAGGATCTCAAAACGGCAGCAAATAATCTAACAGAGCACTTGGCAAAAAAAGAGGGATTTGTTGACATCGATACAAACCTAGATGATGGAAAACCGCAGATAGATATTAATATCAACAGAGAGAGTGCAAACCGTTTAGGAGTCTCAGCTCAGCAGATAGCATCTGCAATTGCTACTGCGTTTTCAAGTGATTTAGAGATTTCATACTTTGAAGAGAATGGGAAGCAGTACGATATTACGCTTAGGTTTGATGATAAAAATAGAGTAGATTTGGAAGATATTAAAAAAATCCAACTCCGTGATAAAAACGATAACCTAATCTATCTTGACGGACTTGTGACATTTACTAAAAGTGAAGCACTCGCAACTATAAACCACTTCGACAGACAGAGACAGGTAACAATCTTCTCTGACTTGTTTGGTTTAGATTTGGGTGGTGCGGTGAATTATACAAGAGAGTCTATTGATGAGCTTTTACCAGCTTCTGTGAGCTATAGATTTACTGGATTTGCCGAAGAGATGGAGAAAACTGCCGCTGCGTTTGGTACGGCTATAGGTCTGAGTGTGATTTTGATGTTTATCATACTTGCTGTTTTATATGAGTCCTTAATTCAGCCTATTATCATCATGGTTGCACTGCCTCTTAGTATCATTGGTGTGATGTTGGCTCTGTATCTGAGTGGTTTGCAGTTTAGTCTTTTTGTGATGATTGGCTTTATGCTTTTAATGGGAATGGTTGGTAAAAACGCAGTACTACTTGTTGACTTTGCAAATGAGGCTATTGAAGCTGGTAAGTCTGCTGATGAGGCACTGATTGAAGCGGGAGAGAAGCGTCTTCGTCCAATACTCATGACAACTGTTGCCATGGTTTTTGCGATGCTTCCAATCGCACTTGGTACAGGTATAGGGAGTGAGACAAAGGCTCCAATGGCTATCTCTATTATCGGTGGTTTAATTAGCTCGATGATACTTACACTGCTTGTTGTACCAGTTATCTATAGGTTTATAAGCCCTCTTGATAGGTATATGAGAAAGTTCTACGAGGGTAGAATAAAATAATAGGCTATAATTATACAAAAATGAAAGTGAGCGTATGGAATTAACTCTACTGATAAAGTCTGCGATGGGGCTACTAGTTCTTTTGGGACTGCTGATTTTCTTTTTAGTTGTTCTTCCAAAGTCCAACAAGAAAAAGCCTCAAGAGGTAAAAAAAGTTGTTGAGCCGACAAAAGAGAAACCAAAATATGACATGGAGAGTTTGAGGAAGGTTGTAAAAGATAGACGCTCATCTGCAGAAGAGCTTAAGGAGGCACTTGACCTTGTTTTGAAGTACCACGGAACTATTCATAAAAAACTTGGAATTCGTCCTCACCCTGAGTCTCGCGCTTATATGGATATACTTTTTAATATCTGCCGCCATCCAAACGCAACTAAAAATCTCATCATCGACTTTGATAAAGAGCTAGAAAAACGCAATCCAGAGTATAAAAAAGATATAAACGACGCTATCACAAGAGGCCTAAACTCTAGAGGAATTTAGGGTTTAATAGTGTCTGTAACCTTCCCTTGAACTATATAAATCTCTTTTGACTCTAACTCTTTTAAAGTCTTTTCATCCATTACACCCGTAGCAATCAGAGATATTCCGATACTGTCAGTTATAAGTCTTAAGGCGGAGAGGCTCTGCTCATTTTGGCTTATGAAATAGTTTGGCTCACCTTTGATATAGACAGGTCTTAAGTCTTGGAGGTATTGGTAGTCATGACTCTCGCCAATGAACTCAAATATACCCATATCTACTTTGTACTTTTCAAAGAGGTTTTTATAGTCTTTAATAAGTTCAGAGTTTTGGTGAACTAGTTTGTCGGGCATCTCGATGATAAGTCTAAATGGAAGAAGTAGAGCATATCTTGCAAAAAGTTTTTTCATCTCGTCGTAGGTGTTGTTGAGCAGTAAAAATTCGTATGGCAGTCTGAGTGAATATGTTGAGTAGTTTAGAGCAGGGTTTGGTGATTTGAAAAGTGTAGTTAAAACCTCTCTGTAGATATCGTTACTGAGTCCTATCTGGTTTGCAGATGCCATAAACTGACCGTAGGAGTAGCTTGTACTCTTGTCAACCTCTATGGTCAAGCTGAGTACATTATGGATAAGCTTTCTGTTTTTGGCATCTACTACAGGCCAAGGTGTAAAACTAAAACTACTGTTTTTCATAGCATTCAGAAGTATCTCTCTCCAAGCATTTTTCCCCATTACCTCTACTGTATCTTCAGCTTTTGAGAGGTGGATATGGTAGTCTTTAAATTTTGCCTGTGCTAAGGCGTTGTCAGAGTGAGAAAGAAGCTCGCCGATACTCTCTTTGTAGTTATACTCATAGAGACCGATAGAGAGGAAAGTCTCCTCAGCGTTTAGCTCATAGTTTTTAATCATAAGTCGAGAATTTCCAAGAATAGCTTCAGCAACCACAAGTGCATGCAGACTCTGACAATCTGGAATTAGTATAGAGAACTCTGTACCATTCATTCTTGCGATTATCGCACTCTCATAACCCTCAGTCTCGCTTGTGAATATCTCAGCAATATCATTAAAAAGCTCATCTGTTTTTGTGCGTCCTAGTATCTCATTTGCCTCAATAGCTCCACTCAAAGAGATAAGCATATTTATACCATTTTTCGAGACAGCATCTATTTTTAGGTACTCTGGAAGTTTATCTATGATGTATTTTCTGTTTCTAAGTTTTGTTGCTGGGTCGATATACTCTAGCTCTTTTTGACGCTTGAGCTCTCTGTTTCCTTTGTCAAACATCGCTTTGACTTTAGAGACCATGGTATTCATACCCAGTACAACATCTTTAAACTCGCTTGTGTAGGGGATGTTTTTTTGAAGTATAAACTCGTTACGTATCACTGCTTCAGCCTGTCTTTGCACCTCTTTTAAAGGCTTGAGTATAACTGCAAGTAGTAGGTTTAGAGCCACTAAACCAATAAAGGCAATGAGACTAAATGAGATAAGAAGATCTTTAAGTATTGTGTAGAGGGCATTATAGGCATAGCTAACATCACCTTGAACTTTTAAAATACCCACCTGACTCCACCCAGCAGAAACATTTGCAGAAGCAACAGGTGCACTCATACTTACTAGAGATAAAAACCACTCTGGGACATCAAGCGGTTCACCCTCCTCTTTACGCTCATAAAGAAGTAGATTGTCAACATCATGAAGAGAGATATAGCTGTAAGTTCCACTATCAAAGTTAGCATTAATCATGGTTGACATCATAGAGATATCCCCATTTGCAGAGCCAAGAGAGAGGCTTAGTGAGCTTGCAGTGTTTTTTGCATCTTCATAGAGCCTCTCTTGCACGGAGGTGTTGGCGGCTTTGAAGTTTAGGTTTAACACTGTTGCTAAAATGATTATGAGTAGTATGGATAGTATTAAGGCTATCTGTTTAAAGAGTGTCATATTATTTTCCTTTTCATGTTGAGTTTAAGTTGATCCCATTTTTTGTGGGCTTTTTGCCCTTTGACTTTCGTTCCTGTTCCACTTGAGTTAGCTCTGTAGAGAGACTCTCCGTTGAAGTTGTAAATAGGTGTTAAATCTTTTCTCTTTGAAGCTGGAAAGATTTTGTGGTTGTTGTTATCTAAAATAAGTGGCTCTGAACGTGGGGTTTCAAAGTAGGTTAAAACCATGTGTGCCGCTTTGAACTTACTAGATTTTACATAGGTAAAAAAGAGCTTTTTAGAGTCAACTCCGAGATAGATAAGCGCAAAATATTTACTGATGACATAATCTTCACAGTCACCTCTATCCTTGCCTAAAAATTGCCAAGGAGTAGCCCAATAGTCTTTTTTTCCATAAAGTTTTTTGTCAGATGAATATCTCACTGCATTATAGAAAACATTTACAGCTTCAAGTTTCTCTAGGTCGCTGCCATTTTTTACACTATCGAGTGTTTTTTGAAGATAAACAAACCTTTTTTTTGCAAACATCTTATACTTCTTAGTTATTTTATTTAGTAGCTCTTTCTCTACGTAGGGTTTATCTGCGCAGAGAGTATTGACAAAAAGAACCGATAAAACAAGAAGAGATTTAAAGATGTTCATTGGGGAGATTATAGCTAAGTTTGTCTTTTATTAAAACCTGAAGTTCCCTCTTTTGCCTTTGAGACAAACTCTTTAGAGTAGGGCTTTAAGTAGCTAGGAATGGCTCTTCCTTTGAGTTTCATCATATCTTCTAACATATTTGTGGCAACTGTCTGAGCAGAGAGTTTCTTAACTTCAGTGAGGTAAGTAAAGAGAAGTTCTCCTAAACGCTGTAGAGATATTTTCCAAGTAGAGTCGGTTTGGGTATAAATCCATAGGCTAAAGTCATAAAAGTTTTCGTAAACTTCTGGATGAGATTCCAAGTCAAGCTTGGAATGACGGTCTATGTGCTTGGTATGAGAGCTTGTCTCCTCCGTCATTCCAGACTCCGATCTGGAATCTAGCCACAACAATACTACACTGCGTTTGAAGTTTCCACTGTTGTAAGTCAAATCCCAAAACCTTGCAAAGCGTTTCATTAGCTGAATATCACTGAAACTAAGCATACTGTTTTTGAGTATATCGTAGGGAGGTTTGTCGCTGTAAACCATCCCAAACTCTTCATCGTGGCGTTTTATGTGCGTTCCTGAGAGTTTTTTGAGTATGCCTATTTGAATCTCACAAGAGCTCAGGCTTACAAGTTTGTCGAGATTTTTTCCAAAACTCTCCAAGCTCTCACCTGGAAGTCCAACAATTAAATCTAGGTGTATGTGAGCCTCTGTTTCATTTTCTAAAAAGTTGATATTGCTTTTCATCTTCTCTAAGTTCATCTGACGAGAGATGTTGTCTGCTACCTTTGGATTAAGTGTCTGTATTCCTATCTCAAGCTGAAGTGCTCCATGAGGAAACATAGCTATTTTTTCTCTCAAAGAGGCTGGAAAGTGGTCGGGTATAACTTCAAAGTGTGCAAAATAGGGAGGCTCTTTTTGTAAAAAGAAGTCTAAAATCCTATTTGCCGCTTTCATATTTAAGTTAAAAGTTCTATCGACAAACTTGAAGTTTCGAGCACCCCTTTGCCAGAGTATCTCAAACTCCTCTAGAACTCTATCTAAATTAAAGGCTCGCACCTTTTCATCCATAGAGGAGAGACAAAACTCACACTCAAAAGGGCAACCGCGAGATATCTCAACGTAGATGTATCTGTTTGCTATATCTTCATCTGTGTAGT
>JAYEMB010000075.1:0-9654 GCA_034717855.1 Campylobacterota bacterium | reverse complement strand
CCCTGTATGATAAAATCAGCATCATCGAGATTTACACGAAAAGGAGAGTAGCTTACCTCTGGTCCACCGAGGATTATTGTAGTCTCGGGGGATACTTTTTTGATGATGTGAATAAGCTCACTCACCTCTAGAGCATTCCAGATGTAAACACCTATTCCTAAAATATCTGCTTGATGTATTAAAATTTTCTCAGCAACACTCTGTAGAGCATCATTGATGCTAAACTCAAGAATCTCACTCTCTTTTTGTAGCTCTTTCATGTTCGCATAGAGGTATCTAAGACCGATTGAGCTGTGAGTAAATCTAGAGTTTAAAGTTGTTAAAATTATTTTCATAAAGGAAGTTTAGCATATAAATCAAAGAGGGAAACAACTCAAGCAAAAAGGGGGAAGCTTGAGTTATTAAAAAATTGTTAGGAGTATACACTCGCTTATGAAAGGGGGAAAACATAATTGAGATAGCGTTATTATAATTATTATAAGTTAATGTCTAGTAAATAGCGATTTATCTTTTATTTACTTCCTCAACCTGTTCTATCATTTTATCGAGTTTTACAAAGAGTTGCTCTGATGCACTTTCCATTGTTGCAAAGTTTTCGACAATTGTTTTTGGATTATCAGCTTTGAGAGTGGTGTGTTCTTTTACAAACTCAAGATTTTTAAACACTGACTCATGCACAATAGCGTGAGGAGCATCCATCTCTTTAAATGCTTTAGTGTGACCAAAGACCTCTTTTCCGATACCTGAGTACCATTTACCCATACGACAGTTATTATGGTCTGCAAAAGGTCTTGTTTCATCTTCAGCTAAGATAGTTGAGTAAGCATTAGATTTAAAGAGGACATGATCCACTTTTACAAGTGTAGTAAAGAGACGGTTTTGAATCTTTTTAGCAGAGAGTGAAGAGTCCGCAGCTAAAGAGTTGAGTTGTGTAAATGTACCCTCAAAAGCGTGTATAACTTCATTTGAAGAGTTTGCAATCTCTGTTATAGCATCTGAGTTTGTTCGCATGTCATTGGACTCTTGTTGCAGGGTTGAGATATTAATCTCTATCTCACTTGTTGCTTTTTGCGTTCTCTCAGCAAGTTTTCTAACCTCATCTGCAACAACAGCAAAACCACGACCGTGTTCACCTGCACGTGCAGCTTCAATAGCTGCGTTTAGTGCAAGTAGATTTGTCTGGTCTGCAATATCTTTAATGAGACCAACAACCTCAGAGATTTCGCGTGAGCGCTGCTCTAGGTTTATGATACCCTCATGAGAAGAGGCGATAAGGTCGATGAGAGAGTTGAGTCTCTCTCCGATCTCTATTACACTTGATAGACTATTTGATGACTCTTCGGCTGTCTCATTTGAAGAGATTACAATTTTTTGTGAATCATCCTGTGCCTTACTTATGTCCCCTTGAATGACTGTCAGACCTTGAACTATACCACCACCAAGTTTACTAAATCCATCAGCCATCTCGCCTCTAATTTTTGTCTCGTTTCCTGCTGCGATAGACTCTATGGCGTTGTTTAAACCTTTGGCAGTGTAAGCGAAGAGACCGTGCATCCCTTTTCTGTCAGCTTTTCTATAAGTTATTCCGCTTGAAGCAGATTTTATACTTGTAGAAGCATCACGCATAAAAGCCTCTGTCTGGTCAAGCAGGTCATTAATAGCCCATGCAAACTTAGAGCTTTCGCTACCATCATCTGGAATGTTAGTGACACGACCTTCTAAGTTTCCATCTGCTGCGTTTACTACAACTTTCATCATCTCTGACATAAGTTGAGTGTTTGAGTTGCTACCCTTGAAGAGTGATGATAAGCTCATTATAATCCATTCCTTTCTCTTGTAATAAATCTGTTAATATTTTAGTTCCTGCTGCAAGACCACCACTTCTCTCTGCGCTAATCATTTGTTGGTAGAGAGGCTTGATGATTGAGAGTGCTGCTGCACTTGGTTTACGTCTTACTGAGTAGTATCCTATAGCTCTTCCGTTTGCATCAAATGATGGAGTGACATTTGCATATACCCAGTAGTCATTTCCATTTTTTGTTTTGTTTACAACAAAGGCAAAAATCTCATCACCAACTTGAACCATATCCCAAAGCAGTTTAAAAACAGCCTTTGGAGTGTCTGGATTACGAACAACAGAGTGAGGCTTTCCTAAAAGCTCTTTCTCACTATACTCCCCCATCTCGATAAATATCTTATTTACGTAAGTTATTCGACCTTTTAAATCGGTTTTGGAGACGATAAAATCGTTCTCTTTCATCTCTTTTGTCATAAATTATCTCCCTTTAATTTCTACAAAGTGTCATTGTTATGAGACATTCTACCACAACTTTTATATTAATAAAATGATTTAGATTGGATACAATGCGTTTATGCCAACTCTATTATCAATTTTCTATTTTTTCTATTTTGCTATTGTCGGTGTCTATGTGATTTTCATGCCAAAAGTATTGGCGATGAGTGGTTACTCGGCGAGCGAGATAGGTATAATCTTTGCAGCGGGTCCACTGGTGCGTTTTATACTCCCCTTTGCGTTTACTCGGGGACTCAAGTTAAACGCAGCAAGCTTCAATATCGCACTTGTTATTATGCTACTTAGCGCTCTCTCTTTTTACTTCTCTCTTGATAGTTTCTATAGGCTTCTGCTCTCAAACATCGGACTTGGAATAGGTATGAGTCTGATACTGCCATATATAGAACTGATATCTTTAGGGCATATCGGTAAAGAGAGATATGGAAAAGTTCGCCTCTTTGGCTCTGTAGGTTTCGTACTTGTTGCACTTGTGCTTGTGAAGGTTTTAAGTGAGGCGAGTGTTGCTTTAGACTTTTTACTTGTTCTGAGCTTTTTAACTGCTGTTTTTGGGTATGTCATTGTGAAAAACGCATATGAAACGCAGCAGGCGGAGAAAAAAGAGACCCAAGATATAAACCTCTTGGCTGATTGGAAACTCTGGCTAGGGCTTACACTTATGCAGGTGAGTTTTGGCTCCTTTTATAACTTTTTCACCATTTATGAGACAGATAATGGAGTGAGTCTGGATATGACGATATATCTCTGGAGTTTTGGTGTTTTGGTGGAGATAGTGATGCTCTATTTTCAAGGACGACTGCTTCGAGGCAACCTGCTTTTAATCCTGCAGTTCACAACTTTTATCACTGCGTTTCGATGGTTCTTGGTCTTTGCCTTTCCTCAAAACTTAGGCATACTCTTTTTTGCTCAAAGCCTGCATGCTCTTAGTTTTGCACTCTTTCACTCTGCTGCTATTAGTTATCTCTTTGTGCTTTACCAGCACAAATCACTCGCCCAACAGTTTTTCTCAGGAATTACTTACGGTTTAGGCGGGTTTAGTGGGGCGCTTTTAGCTGGATATATTTACGAGCTCTATCCGCAGTATCTCTTTTTGAGTTCTGCGTTTATCGCCTTTGGAGCTTTTGTCTTTATCTATCTGTGGAGTCAGAAGTCAAAAACAAAAGAGGTTGTTTGAGTAAAGTCATACTTCTCAACACCGATAGGTGGATTGTGATCCACATCGTAAGCGAGTTGAAAATTTAAAAAGAGACGCTTATAGACATGAAGTTTTAGCTCTAGCTTTTGTGCGCTAACATAGTCTGAAAACTCATTTATCTTTGGCTGATAAAACGCAGTGTAGGAGAGATCCGAGTCATCACCGAGCTTGATTGTGTAAGCGAAGTAGCTATTGAGTCTGAAGTTGTGCTCTCTTGGGTCAATGGAAGTGTACTGGATATTCTCATAGAAACCACCAGCTCCAAAGTAGCCTTTTCCTTCATCAAATATCTCAAATATTTTAAAACGCAAACCGCCACCAAGAACATATCTGCGTTTGATGAGCTTAAACTCATCATTTTGAGTTTGAGTAAAACCCTCTGCATGAACATTTTTATAGCCTATAGCCTGAATGTGTCTAAGGTGCAGGTAGAGTTTACTTGTATCTTTAACATAGTTGGACTCCCCGTACTCTCCAGACATCTCTATCCAAGTGTGATAGTTTCTCTTGTCGTCGTAGTCAAAACGAATAGCTAGTTTGTAGTTGTCTTTATGTGTATTACCGCGTTTTGTTTCTAAAGAGAGTGCTGTCTTTCCATGAAAACCAGGGTTTTCACCGATTTCGACAGGAACTATAGAGACAAGTGCAAAGAGCTGTTGTGTAAAAATTAGTAGGAGTAGTATAAGTTTTTTCATGGGCGAGATTGTAGCAAATTTGGAGTTATAAAGTGAAGAGTTATCGGGAGAAATCCCGATAATTTTAGTAGTCTATAATAATGTTTGCAGTAATCGTAGTATCTTTTTGATCTTTGTCAGCAGCAGGCTCATTTACATAATCAACCTTGTAGCTTAAACCAGCAGAAAAAATATCTGAGATTTTACTTGATAGTGCTGTTTTTGAGAAAATGAAGTATTTCTCTGCATCTTCAAATGAACCTCTATAACTAAGCTCTTGCTCAAATTTTAGATTTTCTAATACCTGCCAGTTATATACACCTTTTAGTCTGTATGCAGTATAGTCATCATCATATGCAGGTGTGTCTAAATCAGCGCCGGCAGTTGAGTTTGGATATGCAACAGTCTCACCAGCTATACTGTAAACATCTAAGTAGCTATCCATTGCATAGAGAATATTTCCTTCAACATTTAAGTTGTGTTTTTCTGAGACAATAGCTTTATACTTCGCACCCGGTCCTGTGTAGAACTGGTAATCAAATGATGAAAATTTATCATCTTTGTAACCAACAAGGTAGTCAAATGCAAATCTATCTGTAATCTCATAATCATACTCAAGCTCTGTGAAGTATTTATTTTTAGTCTCTACACCTTTATCATCTGCATATTGACCATCAAAAACAAGACCAAAAACGTGTTTTTGCCAGTTTTTTGTAACTTTAGCCTCTAAGTTGTAAGTTTTAGTCTCAGTATTTCCATCAGTTTGAATATAACCAAACTCTGTGTGAGTAAGAAATGCACTCTCTTTTGTTGTATCTACATCTGCAGCCATAAGAAGTGAACTTGCTACTACTGCGCTTAATATAATTTTTTTCAAATAATTTTCCTTTTTAAATTTATGCGTTTTCTGGTTTATCTAAATGAACATCCATTTGAGGGTAAGGAAAAGAGATACCTTTCTCATCAAATGTAAGTTTCACTTTTTCAATCATCTCAAAATAGACATCCCAGTAGTCATCAGTCTTAACCCAAGCACGAAATGTAAAGTTTACACTGTTGTCTCCAAGCTCACCAACACCTACAAATGGAGCAGGGTCAGCTAAAACTCTCTCATCCTCTTCCATAATCTCAAGAAGAGTATTTTTTGCAAGTTTGAGATCATCATCGTAACCGATACCAAAAACATGGTCAACACGACGATTCTCTTTCATAGAGTAGTTAGTAATGTTTCCACCAACGATAGCTGCGTTTGGAACAATAACAGTACGGTTGTCAAGTGGTGCGATGATAGTTGAGAAGAGGTTTACATCTTCAACAGTACCAGTAGCTCCACCAGCTTCTACAAAGTCACCCACTTTAAATGGACGGAAGATGATGATAAGAACGGCTGCTCCAACATTTGCAAGAGAACCTTGAAGAGCAAGACCGATAGCAAGACCGGCAGCACCAAAGATTGCTACAAAAGAGGTAGTGTTGATTCCTAAAGTGTTGAGTGATGCAAGAATTACAACCATTAAAAGAATGAAATATACTAAACTCTCAGCAAATTCGATGAGAGTCTTATCAACATTTGCTTTCTCCATCGCCATTTTAGTAACAGATGTTAATCTCTTAACTACCCATTTACCGATGATAAATATTAGTAGGGCTGCTACGATTTTTAAGCCGTACTCACTTGCGTAAGTTATTGCCATATCTGTATATTTAGATACTGTTGCGTTTGTAGCATCTAAAGTTTTGTTTACTTCATTTACTGGGTCCATAGAATGTCCTTAAAAAATTTCGGAGATTATAGCTAAAAACAGTAATTAATAAAAGAGGTTTTAGATTGTGTTTTGAAGATATATTTTATCTATAGCTCTGCAAAGAGAGTGGTAGTCGTTGATAAAGGGTGATTTTATCTTGTAAAGTAGAGGTCTATATTTTAAGTAATTTTTCCAAACTTTTTTACTTGACTCTTCTCTGTTGCGTTTTACAAGCTCAAAACTAACAGATGCGTTTATAAAACCTTTGAGCAGATTCATCTCATCATTTTTTTCAAAACGACGTGGATACCAGATCTCTTCAAGTGCTTCGTGTGCATCGTAGTAGCGTTTCTCATCTAAGCAGAGTAGAAATTCATCTAAAAGTTTTTTGTGTTTAGTGCTCATCTTCATCCAATATCATCATGTTTTTTCTCCAGTAACCTCTACCACCTTTAAGTGAAATGCAGACCTGTTTTGGAAATTTTTCTTTATACTCTTTTAGCCTGTCAAGTGTTGCTTTTCCGCTGTCGCAGTAAAAAACAAAAACAGTTCCCTCAGGATAGTTTTTCATCTCATGAGGGTTATAAACTATAGTTTGGGCTTTTTCAATAGGAGAGAGAATAGTATCAACCAAAAGTACTTCTGTGCCCTCTTTTTCTAGCTTTTTCTTGTTTTGTAAAAACTCTTTTTGAGTCCATTCATTTGGATAGTTCAATACTCAGCCCTTTTATAATTAAGGAATTATATATAAGAAATTTTAGTGTAATATTAAGAGTGTTTACATTATGTTATAGTTGTACAGATTTAAAAGGTTGTCAAATGGATTATCAATCAATACTAGAAGAGATATCTCAAGAGGTGAGCTCACTTCTAAACGAGGGAAAAGTTGCAGACTATATTCCCGCTTTAGCGAGTGTAAACCCTGAGCAGTTTGCGATGAGTATAACTCTTTTTGATGGTAGGCAGTATAGTGTTGGAAGTAGTGATACAGCTTTTTCTATCCAGAGTATCTCTAAGGTTTTTACTTTTACTCTTGCTCTGAAGTTTTATGGAAGTGCTATGTATGAACGTATAGGGCATGAGCCATCAGGAAACCCTTTTAACTCTTTAGTTCAACTTGAGTATGAAAATGGAAAACCGAGAAACCCCTTTATAAACGCAGGTGCTATTAGAGTTACAGATACATTGGTAAGTCACTACGGGAGTGATGAAGCAGCTTATAGAGAGGTCTTGGAGTTTATAAAGTCTATTGCGGATGATAAGAGTATAGATGTAAACTCTGTAGTCGCAAAATCTGAGATGGAGCATGGGTATCGAAATATCTCGTTGGCAAACTTGATGAAGAGTTTTAATAACTTTGATAATGAGGTAGATGAAGTAGTAGATGTTTACTTTAGACACTGCTCTATAGAGATGAGTACAAAAATGCTCTCACGTGCCATGTTGTATCTTGCAAATCATGGAGTTGACCCAGTAAATGATAAAGCCTACATAACACCAGCCCAAGCTAAACGCATCAATGCAATTATGCTCACTTGTGGACACTATGATGCCTCGGGAGACTTTGCTTATAATGTTGGCTTACCGGGAAAAAGTGGGGTAGGCGGTGGGATAGTTGCCATTGTTCCGAAGATAATGGGTATTTCTGTATGGTCTCCTGGGCTTAATGCTCAGGGTAACTCATTAGTTGGAACAAAAGCACTGGAGCTTTTTACAGATAAAACTGGGCTCTCTATTTTTTAAGTCTGCGTTTAAAACTTATAGTTTGCGATTAAACGAGTAGTAGAGACTCCAACATCTTCATTTGACATTGGAAGTTCTGTTGCTCTTTGATAGATGTATTGAGCTCTTACAACTAAAGGACCAAAGGTTTTTCCTCCACCGATAGCGTAAGTTCTGTCAAACTCCATTGCGTGGTGTTGTACTTTAAAACCATCTTGCATGATTGCAAAGGCACGTTGTCCAAAGTAGATAGCCGCGCCAAGATGATAGGTGTTGTAGTGAGCATGCGCTTTGATAGCGGTTGTAGTGTACTTGCTTCTTGCGTTTTGAGCGTAGTTTGGAGAGGCTGCACTCTCATCATCAAGTTCAACATTGATATGTTTTGTGATAGAAGTGAACTTCACTTTTACCTTGTCAAACTTTGTTTTATAGTCAATTCTCAAATCTGTCTGTATGACATCAAAGTCATCATAGTCTGTAAAGTATCCTGTCAGGTTAAAGGCGAGTTTTTTATTAAAAGTGTAGGTAAAACCACCACCACCAATGATACCACCATCCGTAGGAGCGATGTTGTCTTTTAAAACAGCAGCGTAGTTTAGGTTGATTTTAAAACGTTTGTCAAATTTGTAGCCGTAGCGAAAAAATATTTTTTGGTTCTCTAAATCTTTTGTCATAGGTGGTTGTACCGTATTTGCTCCACCCTCTTCATATGTTAGTTTATACTCTGCGTTTCCATAGTGCAGATCGGCACCAATACCGTAAACAGCACCATCTTCTTTTTGCTTTGAGCCAGTGTAGTTTTTACTCTCCGCATATGCAGAGATGCTTGAGTGAATAGTCTCTATCGCAAAAAGATATGTGCTTAGAGTTAGTGGTAAAATATATTTTATAATCATTTTTTGTCCCGTAAATATTTATGAATTAGTTGATTTTGAGTTGAAAAGTACGATAAGTGTGCTTAAAAGAGCACCTAAAAATACTATAGTGTATCCTGTTGGCAAGTCATAGTAGTATGAGAGTATAATCGCACTGATACTAAAAAACCAGCCAAAAGCAAAACTACTCAGTAGAGTGTTTTTTAACTTTAGTGTAGTTGCTACCATAGCCGGTGTGATAAGTAGAACAAAGACAACTAAAACACCTGCAAGTGCAACAGATGAGGTGACTGTAATAGCAAGTAGTGAAAAGAATGTTAGCTCTTTTATAAAACCCGAGAGTCTAGGATATACCTTCCATAAAATGAGTGCTATAAGGGCATATATGATTGAACTTTTAATCACTTCATCAAGAGGTGTAAAAAGAATATCGCTTGCGAGTAAAGATTTGAAGTGCTCCATTCCCTCCGCTGAGTGAGAGAGCACCATCATGATTCCACTCGCACCCAAAACATAAAGTGTGCCAATAAAAGCTTCGAGTTTGAGCTCTCTTTGTGAAGCGTAGGCTATTAAAAACGCACTTAAAAGAGCAAAAGAGAGAGTTAAAAGGTAGAAGTACTCTTCATGAAAATAGCCTAGACTGATTGCAGAACCAAGGGCTGCAAACTGTGCTATTGCCAAGTCAGTAAAGATGATACCGCGCTGGAGTACACCCATACCAAACCAAGCGTGTATCATTACTAAAACTATGACGAGGGCTATTGGAACGAGGAGAATGTCTATCATTTTATAGCACTTGTTAGGTAGTCAAAAAGAGAACTTAAATCTTCGATACTCTCAAGAGCACCAATATCATGAGGCATCAAAACTATCTTTATGCCTGTTTTTCTTTCTATAAACTCAGCAGTTTTAGTTGAGTGATACACATCATGTAAAATATAGCTAGGTTTTTGCTCTTTTATGAGTTTTATAAGCCCTATAGTGTGTCTTGAACTTGGTGGAATACCAGGCAGAGGCTCTATAGTTCCTATACTGTTGAGACCATAGCAGTTGTTAAAATAAGCTAGATTATCATGAAACTGGATAACTTTTTTATCTCTACTCGCTTGCATCTTTTGAGCCCATTTCTTTA
>JAYEMB010000074.1:0-15308 GCA_034717855.1 Campylobacterota bacterium | reverse complement strand
GTAAAATATATCCCTCTTAAAACGCCATTTATAACAGCTCTGAGACGAGTGGAAAATATAGAGTTCGTGAGAGTGAGTGTTAGTTGTGAAAATGGTTTGGTTGCGTTTGGGGAAGCTCCGGCGACTAAGGCTATAACGGGTGAAGATATTGAGATGATTTTAGACTCTATTGAGAGGGTAAAAGAGTTGTTTGCAGATAAAACAGCTCAAGAGTCACTCGATGTTTTACACACTCAAGCGCAGATAGGTTCAAGTGCAAAAGCGGCACTTGATATGGCGTTTATCTCACTCTTATCGCAAGAGAGAAAAGTGCCGCTCTACAGGTTTTTTGGTGCAAAAGAGCCGATAAGTTTAGAGACAGATATCACTATTAGCCTCAAAGATATAGATGAAATGCTCAAAGATTCACACACTGCGTTTAATGATGAAATGAAGATACTAAAAGTAAAACTTGGAAGTGATATAAAACACTCCATCGAAGTTATACAAAAAATCTCAAAAGAGCTACCAAACGCAGAGATTTTAGTAGATGCAAATCAGGCTTGGAGTTTAGATGACTCACTGCGTTTTGTAAACGCAGTGAAAGATGTGAAGATAGAACTCATCGAACAGCCTGTTGTTGCAGATGATTTGGAAGCTTTGAAAACTATAACAGACGCAACTCATATACCGATACTTGCTGATGAAGCTGCGTTTAACTTGGAAGATGTAAAGAGAGTAGTACAAACGCAGAGTGCAGATATGATTAACATCAAACTTATGAAGTGCGGTGGACTCACAAACGCAGTAAAGATTTTAGAGTATGCAAGGGAGCAGGGTGTGACTTGTATGTTGGGCTCAATGTTGGAGGGTCCCATCTCTATAAACGCAGCACTTCATCTTGCGATGGCTTACTCTGATGTTATAAAGTACATAGACCTCGATTCGCCACTTCTGTATAAAACTCCATCGGATGAGTTGGATTTTATATTTAATGGGGCTAAAATAGTTTATAATCATCTATCTTAGTATGGAGAACAAATTTGTACAGACTGTTTAACTATCTATTACTCAACATTTTTTTATCAACACTTCTTTTTGCAAATAGTGAAAATCTAGAAAAAGTATCGTTACAACTTCAGTGGAAGCATCAGTTTGAGTTTGCCGGTTTTTACATAGCAAAAGAGAAAGGGTACTACAAAGAGGCTGGAGTTGAGGTTGAGCTAAGGGAGTTAGGTGAGTCTGTAGATGTTGTTGATGAAGTTTTCAGTGGCAGGGCAACATTTGGAACGGGTTATCCAAGTCTTATATTGAAAAAAACACAAGGCTCTGATATAGTACTTTTGAGTGCCATTTTACAATCCTCTCCCCATGTACTTGTATCATTAAAGTCTTCAGGTATTAACTTTATCGAAGATTTTAAAAACAGAAAAATCATGACTCATAACGATGAAGCACAGACTACATCTTTTATATCTATGTTACAGTCGGATGGTGTAAACTTTGTAGATATGACGCAAGTACCTCACTCTTTCAATATAGATGACTTAATCACAAAAAAGGTAGATATTAGCAGTGTTTTTGCATCAAACGAACTCTATATTTTAGATAAAAAAGGTATAGAGTATGATATTTGGGATCCGAGGGATTATGGCTTCGATTTTTATGATGTGATACTCTTTACATCGAGTGCAGAGGTACAAAAGAGTCCTCAGAGAGTCAAAGCTTTTAGAGATGCCTCTCTCAAAGGCTGGAAGTATGCTTTTGAAAATATCGATGAGACAGTTGAGTTGATTCTCCAGAACTATAACACTCAAAACAAGAGTAAAGAGGCTCTTATTTATGAGGCAGAAGTTCTAAAGAAACTAGCCTATTTAGATAATCAGAGTTTAGGTCATATAGACAAAAATAAGATTCAGAGAATATCTGATATCTACAATCTTATGGGACTGGCTAAAAATGTTATTGATATGGATGAGTTTATTTTTACAACTTCAGAGGATAAGATATCTTTTAGTAGAGTTGAGAGAGAGTACTTAGAGGCACAAAACCAGATAACAATGTGTATAGATCCAAGTTGGATGCCCTTTGAGAGTCTTGAAAATGGAAAACATATAGGGATAAGTGCAGACTACTTTAAGGTAATTGAAGAGAAGTTAGGTATTCCTATAAAGCTCATTCAAACGCAGTCTTGGTCGCAATCTTTACAGTTAGCTCAGGGAAGAGCCTGTGACATACTCTCTATGGTTATGGAGACACCAAAACGCAAAGAGTACCTTAACTTTACAGAGCCCTATTTGGAAGTTCCTCTTGTCATTACAACAAAAACAGATGTCTCTTTCATTAACGATATAGGTGCACTCAAAGAGGAGAAGGTAGGTATCCCAATAGGATATGCTTATGCAGAACTTTTAAAAACCAAGTACCCTGACTTAAATATAGTAGAGGTAGAAAATATAGAAGATGGACTTCAAAAAGTAAGTGATGGAAAACTTTTTGGATACATAGGCACACTCGCTTCTGTTGGGTATATGTTTCAGACTAAATATACTGGAGATTTGAAAATTACTGGTAAGTTCGGTGAGAGTTGGAATCTTGGTATAGGTGTGAGAAATGATGACAGTGTTCTTTTAGGGATACTCAATAAGGCTGTTAAAAGTATAGATAAGCAGAAGCATCAAGATATACTCAATGACTGGATCGCAATCAAGTATGAAAAAGGGGTGGACTATACTCTTGTTTGGCAGATATTGGCTCTTCTGTTTTTAGTGATAGTTGTAGCAATATACAGAAATAGTATCTTATCAGACTCAAATAAGAACCTGAGAATAGCTAAACAAAAAGCGGATGAGAAGACTTTAGAAGCTCAGCAACAAAAAGAGAATTTTCGATATATGTTAAGTACTTCTATGGAAGCTATAGGTATATATGAAGATGGTCTCTGTGTTGAGTTGAATGACTCAGCAGTAGAGATGTATGGCTACGATAATAAAGAGCAGATATTAGGGAGAAGTGCCTTAGATTTTGTAGCTCCATCCTCTCGTGATTTGGTGATGAAAAATATACAAGCTGAATATTCACACTCTTATGAGATAAATGCCTTAAAGGCTAATGGAGAAGAGTTCCCAGTTATGGTAAAAGGTAATACTTACAGAACCACTACTAAAGTGCAAAGATTAGTAACAGTACTTGACTTGAGTGAGTTTAAAAAGAGTGAAAAAGCCTTGGTTGCAGCTAAAGAGGTGGCAGAAGAGGCGACAAAGGCTAAAGCAGATTTTCTATCAAACATGTCTCATGAGATTCGAACACCGATGAATGGGATAGTCGGTATGCTGCATCTTTTAGGAAAAACGCAACTAGACGAGAAACAGCAGGAGTATATCTCTAAAATTAAAACTGCATCAAATAACCTGCTTTACATGATAAATGATGTTTTAGATTTCTCTAAACTTGAAGTAGGAAAACTCAAGATTCATAGCGTTGATTTTGACATGAATAGAGTTGTTCAAAATGTAAAAGATTTGGTAGAGGCTAAAGCGAGAGAAAAAGGTCTTGATTTTAAGTTCGATTTTTTAGAAGAGGAGTCGCTTTTTTATGGTGACTCATTGAGGCTCTCACAAGTTCTTATAAACTTGACAAACAATGCTGTGAAGTTTACTCACGCAGGAGAGATAAAACTCTCTATAGAGAAGATAAGAGATGATATTATAAGATTTAGTGTAAAAGATACGGGTATCGGTATCTCTAAAGCCAAGCAAGAGGTGCTCTTTGAGTCGTTTAATCAAGCGGACTCAAGTATCACAAGAAAGTATGGTGGCAGTGGTTTGGGTCTTAGTATATCAAAAGAGCTTATCGAGTTGATGGGTGGTCATATATGGCTGGTGAGTGAGGTAGATAAGGGAAGTAAGTTTATTTTTGAGTTGAAACTACCAAAAGGTGATCTTAAAAATGTAGATAAGATAGACTTGCACATGGAGAAAATAGCCAGCATAAACGCAGAGTCACTGGTAGAAAAAGAGGATATCTCTGAAGTAAGACGTGATGCACTCTTTTATGAGTTAAAAGAGGCAGTAAAAACTTCACGTCCAAAGAGTTGTCAGCCTATTATAGAGAAGATGAAAAAATATAACTTTTCAGATAAAGATGCTAAAATATTCAACGATATACAGCGTCTTCTGAAGAAGTACAAGTTTAAAAATATTTTAGAGTTACTAGATGGAAAAAATGAAAAATAAATCAAAAATCTTAATCGTTGATGATACAGACACAAACATAGATATTCTGCTTGAACTCTTAGGTGAGAGATATGATGTTTTAGTAGCTCTAGATGGAAAAACTGCCATCAATATAGCAAATAAGGAAGAGATAGATTTGATTCTGCTCGACATCATGATGCCTGAGATGGATGGTTATGAGGTGTGTCAAAGTTTAAAACACTCTCTCAAGACTATGGATATTCCCATACTTTTTATCACAGCAAAGAGTGATGAGGACTCCATAGAAAAAGCCTATGATGTTGGTGGTAGTGACTATATCACAAAGCCATTTAAGCCTCGTGAACTCTTAGCTCGTATTAAAACGCAGTTGCAGTTAAGAGAGCTTATTAAGCATCTTGATTTTATAGCTACATATGATGAGATGACAGGTATTTATAACAGAAGACAGTTCTTCAAATATGCAATAGAGAGGTTTGAAGAGTCTAAAAAGAACCTCTGTGCAGTTATGGTGGATATAGATAATTTTAAAAATATTAATGATAAGTATGGACACGCAACTGGCGATAAGGTCATAATAAAAGTTGCTAAAACTATCGCTGATAATGTTTTAAAAGGTACTGTTTTTGGTCGTATTGGTGGTGAGGAGTTTGCTCTTATCTGTAATGCTTCATCGAAAAAAGTTATCTTAGAAAATATAGAGTTAATTCGCTCAAAGATAGAGGAATCAGAAGTACTCTCTAGTGATGGTGCTGTGATTAAATATACAATTAGTGAAGGGGTCTCTCAAGTTAAAGCCAAAACAAAAAATTTGGATGAGCTTTTAAATGAGGCAGACAAGGCGCTTTATGAGGCTAAGGGCAGTGGTAGAAATAGAGTGATTTTTAGGTAGCTTATGAAAAAAAGAACAAAAATTTTAGCGACAATCGGACCTGCATCTGACTCTTTGGAGATGATAGAGAAACTTATGAGAGCAGGAGTAAATGTATTTCGTTTGAACTTTTCACACGGTACACATGAGTATCACCATAAGGTGCTTCAAAACATTCGAGAGGCTGAAAAAAATACAGGTCTCTTTGTTGGAGTACTTCAAGATATTAGCGGACCAAAGATTAGAGTAGGGGAGTTAGAGGAGCCTTTTGTGCTTAAAAATGGGGATGTTGTCGAGTTTGTTAAAGAGGATATGTTAGGAAAAAAAACATCTCATAGCAGTTATAAAGCGTGTATAAATCAAGTTAAAGTTTTAGAGCAGATAGAAGAAGGTGAACATATATATCTCTGCGATGGGATGATAAGTACAGAAGTAATCGCAGTCACTCCCCACTCTGTAAAGGTGCAAGTGCATAACAGCGGAATTCTCTCATCTAAAAAAGGGGTGAATTTTCCAAATACTCATTTAGGGATAGATATCTTAACTGCTAAAGATAGAGAAGATATCTTATGGGGGATTCAAAACAGTGTAGATTTTATGGCAATCTCCTTTGTTCAAGACGCTTCTGATATGCAAAACGCGAGAAAGATTGTTGATGATAAGGGAGGACGAGTTCAGCTCTTTGCCAAGATAGAGAAGTTTGATGCTATTGAAAATATAGATGCGATTTTAGAGGTGAGCGATGGAATTATGGTCGCTCGTGGAGACTTGGGAATAGAGGTGCCATTTTATGAAGTGCCATCTCTTCAAAAGATGCTCATCAAAAAGGCAAACGCAGCTTCAAAGCCTGTTATCACTGCAACGCAGATGCTCCTCTCAATGACAACACAAGAGAGAGCAACACGCGCAGAGATTAGTGACATAGCAAACGCAGTGCTTGATGGAACCGATGCTGTTATGCTCTCAGAAGAGAGTGCAGTAGGGCATAACCCAGTTTTAGCAGTTGAGACGATGATGCAGGCTATTGTCGGGGCAGAGAAACTTTACCCTTTTAACAAAGTCTCAGAGTTTGAGATGCAAGATGCAACAGATAGCATCAACGCTTCTGCCGTAAAACTCTGTGAAGATATAGATGCATGGGGGCTTATCGCACTCACTGCTTCAGGCTCATCCGTAAAAAAGCTCTCACGTTATCGTCCACGTCGTGATATATATGGGGTTGTACATGATGAAAAAGTAGCACGATTTTTGACAATATGCTGGGGTGTTGTACCTGCGTTTATGGTTACAAAGGAGTCTCTCGGTCAGGTGATGAGTGATGTTGTAAATCAGGGTTTAGAGCGAGGAGTGTTACGGTTAGATAGAAGTTATATACTCACAGCTGGTGATCCTGTAGGAGTAGAGGGTTCGACAAATATGATTCGTATTTTAAGAGAGTATGAGATGAATTTCTTTAAAGAGTTGCCACGGGAGTAAATGTCACATTTGGGGTAGAAAGTTTAGGTATAATAATTTAATAAAATTTAAAACAGGGTTTACTATGCAGATTGAGATGAACGCAGATGATTTTATCGTTTCAAAAACAGACCTAAAGGGTCGTATAACATACGGTAATGAGATATTTATAAAGATGTCGGGTTACTCTGAAAAAGAGCTTTTAAATGCTCCTCATAATATCTTAAGACATGGCGATATGCCTGCGGTGGTATTTAAACTTTTGTGGGAGAGATTAAAAGAGAAATCATTTATAAACGCTTATGTAAAAAACAGGTGTAAAAACGGTGACTACTACTGGGTTTTTGCAAATGTTACCACTTCGCTTGATGAGAGAGGGAATGCTCTTGGTTACTACTCAGTGAGAAGAAAACCAAAAGCTTCTGCCCTACAGGTTATCGAGGGTCTCTACTCAGACTTGTTAAGAGCTGAGAAGTCAGGTGGTATCAGTGCCTCACAAAAACTCTTAGAAGACACTTTAAAAAAAGGAGGAGTCTCATATGATGAATTTATCATCTCTCTTCAAAAATAGTAAAAATATATATTCTCTAGCTCTTGCCTTTGTTGTTCTCCTTGGCTTAGGGTTAACTAGCTCATGGCTCTGGGCATCTGCTATTTTTATTTTTATTCTTATCGGTATTTTTATACCAAACAGGAGTGCAGATGAAGAGACAAAATTCCTTAAAGATATGGGTAAAATTATTAAACATGCTGGTGAAGGAAAACTTGAAGGGCGTGTTACAAACATTCCATTAGACTCACCCTATTTTGATATCGCCTGGGGTTTTAACAATCTCGCAGACCAACTCGAAGCATATATGCGTGATACTGCTCAAGCTATTGAGCTTGCAGGTAAGAGTGATAGAAACGCAATCATCTTAAGTGATGGTTTTAAAGGTACCTTTAGAGATGCAGTTGCGCCAATGAATGTAGCCCTAAAAGGAATTATCTCAGGACAAGAGGTAGTGCTCCAAGGGAAGTTAAGTCATGAATTTAATAAGCTCGGTGGCGGTTCTATGGGGGGCATTGTAGCTGTAAAACAAGATATCGAAGATGGTAGTACTCTGATGAGAGAAATAGCTCAAAACTCTAAAGTGACAGCAGAGGCTTCACAGAGTAGTTTGGAGTCTGTTGAGAGAGTTCAAGGGATGTTTGATGATTTAAATGAGAGTATCTCTAAAACAACAGAGGGACTAGATAGATTAACGACTCAGTCTGAAGAGATATCTTCAGTAAGTGCACTTATTAAAGATATTGCAGAGCAGACAAATCTACTTGCTTTAAACGCAGCTATCGAAGCCGCACGTGCAGGTGAACATGGTCGTGGTTTTGCTGTTGTTGCTGATGAGGTTAGAAAACTAGCAGAGAGAACGGCTAAGGCTACACAAGAGATTTCTATCTCTATCTCAACACTCAAGCAGGAGACGGTTGAGATTCATACAGAGTCTGAGTCTATGTCAAATCTTGCACATGAGTCCTCTGAGCATATGAATGAGCTTGTAGAGACTCTACAAGGCTTTACTCAAGATGCAAAAACAACAGAGGTAGATGCTAGTAAAATCTACAATGTTTTTCTTATCTCTATCATTAAAATAAATCACTCCATCTTTAAATCTCAAGCTTACTCAACTGTTATAACTAATGATGCAAGTATTAAGTTAAATACTCATGAAGAGTGTAGCTTTGGGAAATGGTACAGAGGTGAAGGTGTGGAGCTCTATGGACATACAAGTGTTTACAAGGGTATGGAGAGTGTGCATAAATCTGTTCATGAGAATGCTTCTAGAAATATCGCTTATGTTGAAGCAGGTAGTGTTTATAGAGAAGAAAATTTTGATACAGTTGTTTCAAACTTCAGAGAGATGGAGCAAGCAAGTACAGACTTAGCAAAAGCTCTCGATAGGATGATTGAGGCTTAAGTGCAGATTCACTAAAAAGTGAATTGCTCTTTTTTAAACTCTTTAAACTCTGTTGCTACTCTCTCTTTCTCTAAACCGAGCTCTTTTATCGCTTTAGGGTTTACGAGATACCATCCAAGAACTACATCGACTCTGTCACCTTTTTGTAGTTTGTAGTCATACACAATACTGCGTTTCTCATTTGCTTGTATCATCGTGTCTTTGAGTGTTGTAGATGCAACCCACGGCATAGCTGGCTTGCCCTTATGTCCGATAACTCTTACAAAAATCTCATCTTTAAGTTTTATCTTGTCTGCTCCTCTCTCTACGCTTACTTTTAAAACAGCAGTTCTTAAAGGGTGGAGAAGTAGGGCATGTGATGTACGGTTGTCTATGTTGATGATAAACTTATTTATCTCTCTAAGCATTGAGATGTCAACATACTGAGTTAACATATCCGAGTGAAAGTGACTCCCCGCAAAACCGTGAAAAGCGTGCTCTTTTCTCTCTTTCATATCTGAAACACTCCCTTTTACTTTTGGCATGTGACAGCTTACACAGTTAGCACCATCAAGCTCATTATCAATATTTGTTGAACATACATTGAGGTCATGTTTATTTTTTTTGTGAGAGTGACAACCTATACAGACATTTCCATTTGCCATATGCTCATTGCCCTCATTTATGATGCCGTGGTAGGGTGAGTCTATATTTTTTTTGAGAGTTCCAAAGTAGCTCTTCTGCGTTTTAGAGATGATGTTAGTGTTATGTTTTTTATGAAGTTCGATACTCTCTATGCGGTGACAGTAGGCACAACTGATACCAGCTTGATGCGTAGGATTGTCAGCCATAACAGGTGCTTTTTTACCCTTTTGTTTCATATCTTCTATATTGTCTGCACCTGGTGTGTGACACTTTCCACATCCATAACGCTCCTGCTTTAGGTTTTGTGGATGCTTGTCCCAAACAGCCTTATGAATAGGGTCTTTTTGGGGAGTAGAGTTCCCGTGCATAGAACCTCTAAACTCATCATATATCTGTGTGTGACAATCTTTACAATCTGTACTTGGTGCAAAGGTGTGAGCCATATCATTAGCGTTGAGAAGTGAGAGAAGGAGTAGATAGAGTGAGAGTAATTTCATAAAATTCCTTTTAGGATAAATTTTATGAAATTATAACAAAGATAACTTATACAAATATTTATTATCTGTTTAGATTATGAATGTAGCTGTCTGTATTTTTGCTCTTCATCTAGCATGCTATCCATGAGTACAAAAAGTTCATCAGAGGCACTCTCCATCTCAATGAAGTTCTCTTTTACATCTTTAGAGACAGCACTTAGATCATTCTCTTTTAGAAGTTTAAAAGAGTTGATTACGCTATCGTGCACGGTTGCGTGAGGATTGTTTATAGCTTTGAAGCTTTTAGAGTGAGAGAACTGCTCTTTTCCTTCACCCTCATACCACTTACCAAATCTACAAGCGTGGTGAGAGTCGAAATCTTTATCAACACCTTTTTCTACGTGGGCAAGTGCATCAGCTTCAAAGAGAATGTGGTCTATTTTTGCAAGAACCACAAAGTTTTTGTTTTTCATAAACTCACTTGATTTGAAAACTGCATCGGAATTTTCATTAAACTTCTCAAGTGAACCATAGAGTGTTTCGACATTTTGAGTTGACTCTTGTGCGATATCATTGAGTGCTTTGGAGTTGTCAAGCATTCCGTTTGCCTCTTGCTGCAGAGTGGATATGGAGATTGTAATCTCATTTGTAGCTTTTTGCGTTCGCTCTGCTAGTTTTCTCACTTCATCTGCAACAACAGCAAAACCACGACCATGCTCACCTGCTCGTGCAGCTTCGATAGCTGCGTTTAGAGCGAGTAAATTTGTCTGGTCTGCAATATCTTTAATGAGGTCGATAACAGAAGTAATCTCTGTAGTTCTTGATGATACACCATCGATAGACTCATCATTTTGGGCAATGATTTGAGAGAGTTTTTCAAAGTTCACATTCATCGTCTCAACAACTTCATTGTTAGTACGAGAGAGTGAAGCACTCTCTTTGGAGTCATCTGCAAGTTTAGTGAGTGTATCGCTTGTTTCACTTATCTGCGTTTGAATACTTTGGAAGTTCTCTATCATTCCCTTTCCAGTTTTAGATAACTCATTTATAAATACTTTTCGCTCTTGGCTTTTAGCTTCAGCCTCCATAGAGTCAAGTGAGAGGTTTATAAGTTTACCTGTTTTTACAAATGTCTCATTTAGACCAGTTGTATTTACACGTCTAAAGTATTTGTTTTGTGAAGCATAGTTTATAGAAGTATTTGTTTCTCGAAGAACACTCTCGACTTGATCGAACATATCGTTGATATTCCAAGCAAGCTCTGCTAATTCACCACCACCTTTAATATTATGTTGACGTGTTTCGAAGTTACCATTTTTTGCGGCATCTTCTACTATCTGTGATGAGAGATTGATACTTTTTTCAATTATATGAATCTGTTTATATGCATAGATGGCGATAGTTATGTTTAAAAGGTTAAAAATAAGAGTGACTAGGTTAAACTCAAAAAAGATAACTGATACTAAAAGACCTAAAGATACTACGGCTAAGTGGGCATAGTTTGAGTAGTGCAGTTTAGAAAGAGAGGATAAATTCATCATAAGTGAGTCCTTTTTCTTGAAGTAAATCATCTATTATTTTTTCACTAGCGCTACTGCCGCCACTTTTTTCTGCTTGTAAAAGTTTCTCATAAAGAGGTACTATAATTGAGAGTGCCTCTTTAGTTGGACTTCTTCTGGCTGAGTGATATCCAATAATTTTATCTGTTTTTGGGTCACGCGAAGGTGTGACATTTGCCATTACCCAGTAGTATGAGCCATCTGCGCAGAGGTTCTTAACATAGGCGTGAATCTCTTTACCCCCTTGGAGATATGACCATAAATACTTGAAGATTACTTTTGGCATATCGGGGTGACGGATTATATTGTGTGGAGCGCCAATGAGAGTATCTTCTCCCATTTGAACTATGTCCATAAAACCGCGATTTGCATAAGTAATCTTACCTTTTAAATCTGTTTTTGTTACAAGTAAAACATCTGAAGCAAATGTCTTTTCACTGTTTCTTGGTGTAATTTTCATTTTTCTAACAGCCTTTATTTTTCTAATAATCAAGATGATACATTATAAGAGTAAGTTTCTTAAAGAAGTCTCAACATTAAACTAATTATCAGGTTTTGCTATATATCTTAGCCAAAAGTAACCAAATAAACCTGCAAAGAGTGAAGCCGCTAAAATTCCAATCTTTGCTTGAAATATGAGCTCTTTATCTCCTAAAAAAGCTAAGTCAGCAACAAAGATAGACATAGTAAAACCGATACCGCCTAAAAACGCAACACCAAAGACTTGACTCATGCTACTCCCCTCTGGAAGCTTAGCGATACCGAGCTTTACAGCTAACCAAGAGACACCTGCTATCCCTGCAACTTTTCCAAGAATAAGTCCAGAGATAATTCCAAGCGAGACAGGAGTGACTATTGTCTCGCTGATAGATGAGAAATCTATAGAGATACCTGCGTTTGCTAGTGCAAAGAGAGGGATGATGATAAGTGCTACTGGTAGGTGCAGGTCGTGTTCAAGTCTAGAGGCTGGTGTTCCAACTGCGTCTATTCTATCTTTTATGTTTAGCAGGAGTGCTTTTTGCCTCTCATGCATCATATGGTCAGTAGCAACTGGGTAGTTGTCGTACTCATCGAGTGAGTTTCTTGTATGGTTTGTAAAGTCCAGAGGGGCGAGTTTTGGTTTTGAGGGTATAGCCATTGCAGCAATTACACCAGCTATAGTCGCATGAACACCAGACTCAAGCATAAAAAACCACATAAAAAGTCCTACTACAAAGTAGGGCAGAATCATATGAATACCTACACGGTTAAATACTATCATAAGAAGAAACATGACAAGTGCAAGTAGAAGAGGAAGCATAACTATCTCTTCAGTGTAAAAAACAGCGATAACTATAACAGCGCCGAGGTCATCCACGATAGCAAGAGCAACCAAAAATGTCACAAGGGCAGGGGAGACTCGTTTAGAGAGTAGAACAAGAGCAGAAATAGCAAAAGCGATATCTGTAGCCATTGGGATTCCCCAACCAGCAGCACCATCTCCGCCTCTGTTTATAGCTAAGTATATAAGTGCGGGCAGAACCATACCACCGATGGCAGCTAGTATGGGAAGTATGGCGATTTTGATGTCGGAGAGTTCACCTACTAGTATCTCGCGTTTTATCTCAAGACCAATCATAAAAAAGAAGATAGCCATAAGACCATCATTTATCCAGTGATGAATAGTGTGTGAGAGACTCCATGAACCGACACGAAAATCAACTTCTGTATGAAAAAAGTGAGCATAAGTCTCTGTCAGAGGAGTGTTCGCTAAGATTAAAGCTAGCAGAGTTGTAGCCATCAAAACAATACCTGTGGTAGTCTGAGCATGTAAGAAGTGCTCAAAAGGTGTTGCAACTCTTTTAAATGCTTTCTCCCAAGGGGCGTATAGTTTCACTTTATCTCCTGAAATTTTTTACTGTTCTAAAAGTACTCTGTTTTTACCGCTATTTTTAGCTTTGTAGAGCATCATGTCTGCTTGATTTATAGTCTCTTCAAGATTATCTTCACTGTAGAGAGATACACCTATGGATATAGTAAAGTTTATAGGCTCTTTGTTATCAGAGAAAACAACACTGGTTGCAACCTCTTCTCTGAGCCTGTCAAAGATTTCAACAGCTGAGAATCTGTTGATGTTTTTTAAAACAACACAGAACTCTTCACCGCCAAAACGCGATACGATATCTCTATAGTTTGTACTTGACATTAAGATATTTGCTAGGTGAATGATGACTCTATCACCTGTTTCATGCCCGTAGGTATCGTTGATTTTTTTGAAGTTGTCTATATCTAACATGCCAACTGCAAACTTTTCACCTAGGTTTTCATCTTCATGAATATACTCATCCATAGTATGAAAAAAGTATCTACGGTTGTAGAGTCCAGTCAGGAAGTCACGATTTGCATGGTTTGTAACTGTCTGTATGTTTTCAAGAGCTTCAATAGAGTTGTTGACACGACATGAGAACTCCTCTTTAGAAAAGGGTTTATTTATGTAGTCATTTGCACCATGTTTTAAAAAGAGTGCGTTTATATCTTCTTCTGCGTTTGATGAGATAGCGATAATGCAAAGATCATCTTTACTTCTCTCTTTTCTGACCTCATAAACAAGGTCTAAACCATTCATTACAGGCATATTGTAGTCTGTAATCATGAGTGAAATATCGGGATGAGTCTCTAACATTCCGATAGCCTCTTCGCCGTGAGCAACTGTATAGACTTTATAGAAAAGGTTTTTTAAAAACCCCTCCATCTGTTTCCTAAAAACCATAGAATCATCAACAACGAGAACCTTATGCTTTTTGTTTTTTTGAAGTCTGCCAATTGTATTTATGGTGTAGTTTATGTCACCCACACCACCCTTATTTACATAGTCGATAATATTTTTAGCCAACATCTTTTTTCTAAACTCTTTGTCTATGTTTCCACTTAGAACAATAGCGTGTTGCCCTTTAGAGAGTACATAGTCAACTACTTCGCCATTTGGAGCATCTGGAAGATTGATATCTAGGAGGCAGATGAAGTATTTGTACTTACTCAAAAAGAGTTTTGCTTCAGAGAGTTGGTAGGCTACATCTACTTCGAAATCGAGTGCAGAAGATATCTTTTTTGCTAAGAGTTTGGCTAGAGTTTTGTTGTCTTCAACTATTAATATTCTATTCATGCAGTAATTCTACTATAATTCGTTTATGATTAATTTAAGTGATATTTTAAATAAGCTAAAAAGTAAAGAAAATGTTTTTTTAACCGGTGGTGCAGGTGTTGGAAAAACAACTATGACAAGAGAGCTTATAGAAGAGTATGAGAGTGAAGCAAAAAAAGTTGCCAAGCTTGCTTCAACTGGAATGGCAGCCACTCTTATAGGTGGGCAGACTCTGCATAGCTTTTTAGATTTGGGTATCGCTAGTGATATAAAAGAGTTAGAGAAAAACGGTAAGTTTGAGATAAAGAAAAAGATTAAAAAACTGATTCACTCTATGGACTTGATAGTTATAGATGAGATATCAATGGTGAGTGATACTCTCTTTGAGATGATAGCACTGCGTTTAAAACAAGCTGAGTTTAAAGGCTCACTTCTTGTTGTTGGTGACTTTTTACAACTTCCTCCAGTTGTGAGAGGGTATGGCGAAGTGAGATTTGCTTTTGAGTCAGCTCAGTGGTTAGAGTTTGCCTTTGTAAAGATAGAACTCACGCATGTTTATAGAACAGATGACGCTGCGTTTATAGAGCTTTTAAACTTTGTGCGTTTTGGCTTTGTGGATGAGGCGATACATAACAGACTCAATGAGTTTATAAAACCTCTGCCTAATGATTTGAGTGAGTTTACTTTTCTTTTTGGGAAAAATGACTCAGCAGGCAGACACAACAAAACGCAGTTAGAGTTCATAGATAGTGAACTCTTTACAAAAGAAGCACAGGTCATAAAACATCAAAAATCAGCAAAAGATTATGAGGTTGAGCGGTTTATGTCTGATGCGAGAATAGAAAAAGAGTTGGAACTAAAGATAGGTTCTCCTGTTCTTTTTACAAGAAACTCTTGGAACTATTTTAATGGAGAGCGTGGCGTTGTTGTCAATGTGGATGCAAGTTATGTTTATGTGCAAAAAAGCGATAAGGTAGTCATAAAACTAGAAGCTGTTGCTCAAAGTAAAGCGATGTGGAAAGAGAAAACTATAGATGGCAAAAAAGAGATG
>JAYEMB010000073.1:0-3892 GCA_034717855.1 Campylobacterota bacterium | reverse complement strand
ATAATCCCTTTTAAACTCTACATACCTTTTAGCTGAAGCGTAAAGTTCAGCTACCTCTTCATCGTTTAATTCTCGTAATACTTTAGCAGGGCTTCCAACTATTAATGAACGTGGAGGAAAGACTTTGTTTTTTGTCACAAGTGCTCCGGCACCGACTATGGACTCTTTGCCTATTACAGCACCATCAAGTATAGTCGCACTCATGCCGATGAGACATGCGTTTTCTATAGTACATCCATGAAGCATAACTCGATGACCGACAGTGACATCATCTCCGATTATTGTTGGGTTTCCTGTACTCTTGTCACCATTTTTATAGTGTGTAACATGAATCATGCTGAGGTCTTGAATATTTGTGCGTGAGCCTATTTTGATGTAGTGAACATCACCACGAACTACGCAGCCAAACCAGATGGAACAATCATCTCCACAAGTTACGTCTCCAACAACATCAGCTGATGGAGCGACCCATGTTTGTCTGCCTAAAGTAGGTAGAGTATCTTTAAATTTATGTAACATATTCTAACTCTCTATAAAGAGTCTAGAAGCGAGTTGTTGAATCTTACTAGTAGTCTCTTTCTTTGTTGCTTTTGAGATACGGTTTACATAATCTTCTAAAAGCTTATGGTTGTTTATCGCTTTCTCTTCTTTTTTTATCTTAATGTATGAGCCATCACTCTGGAGTTCATGCGCTAATGCGTTATCAGAACACTGGAGTTTTAAGATCTGTATGATTTTCTCTTTGGAAGACTCATCTTTGATTGCGGTGAGTAGTTCTATGCGACGTACGAGATTTCTTGGCATCCAGTCTGCGCTTGAGATGTAAACGCCAGGATTATCATTTTTAAAGTAAAATGTTCTTGGGTGTTCAAGGTACTTACCCAAAATAGAGATAACTTTTATATTTTCACTTACACCCTCTATGCCAGGTTTGAGACAGCAGATTCCACGAACTATCAGGTCTATTTTGACACCGGCTTGACTCGCTTTATAGAGAGCTCGGATTACATCCTCATCAACAAGGGAGTTTACTTTGGCGATTATCTGTCCATCTTTGCCCTGTCGCGTTTCGTTATGGATGAGAGAGAGAAGTTTAGGTTTTATTTGAGATGGAGCCATGTAGAGCTCGTTGAGTTTCCCTTTGTTACTAAAGCCTGTGAGGAAGTGGAAAAAACGCGTTAAGTCATTTGTGATTTCATCTTTACTCGTTAAGTAACTCATATCCGTATAGATTTTTGATGTTGCAGGATTATAGTTACCGGTTCCTAGGTGAGCATACTGTTTTAGCTTGCCATTTTTCTTTCTTGTGATGAGTGCTGCTTTTGCATGGACTTTAAAACCTTTAATTCCATAAATAACGTGCGCTCCAGCTTTTTCAAGTGCTTTTGCCCAAATGAGATTGTTCTCTTCATCAAATCTCGCTTTTAGCTCAACCATCACAGTTACCTGTTTGTTAGATTCACTTGCGTTCATGAGAGCTTGAACTATCGGAGAGTTTGTCCCTGAACGGTAGAGTGTCATTTTTATAGATACAACATCGGGGTCTTTTGAAGCACTCTGTATGAGTTTTACAACTGGGTCAAAACTCTCATACGGGTGGTAAAGTAAAACATCTTGCTTCTCTAAGGTTGAAAATATGTTTTCATTATTATTAAGTGGAGGAAGTGTTTTTGGTTTAAATGGTGGCAGGAGAAGATGTGCAAAATCTTTGTTTGCTACAATCTGCCAAAGACTAGAGAGGTTTAAAAAGGTGTGAAACTTATAAATATCATCCTTGTAAACATTTGTGTGGCGGTTAAAAAAGTTTATAATCTCTTCATCAGAGTTTTTACCAATCTCTAAACGAACCATTTCACCTTTACGACGAAGCTTTAAACCCTCTTCGAGAATCTCCATAAAGTCATCAGCCTCCTCCTCTTCTATGGAGAGGTCTGCGTTTCTTGTAACTCTAAAAGAGGAGTATTTACTCAGAGTATAACCAGGAAAAAGATCTTCAACATGCTGAGATACAACACTCTCGATAGGTACATAGGTTCCATTTCCAAGCTCGACAAACCTACTTAAAGGGCGTGGAACTCTGATGAGACCAAATCTCTCTATATCTTCATTTTCACTATCTTTTAGTTTGACGATAAGACCGAAACTGAGATTGTTTAAGTGTGGAAATGGGTGTGTCGCATCGATAGCGATGGGTATGATTACAGGATAGATATTTTCATAAAAGAAACGGTTGAGTTGATTTTTTTCGTTCTGGTTTACTTCACTGTAGGACTTTATACTCAAGCCCTCTTCTTCAAGCTTTTTAAGAATTCCACTCATACAGTGTTCTAAAACTTGTTGCTCTTGGTGAAGATAGCTTCTTATTTCGTGAAGTTGTTGCAGGGGGGTGAGTTTATCTGCACCTGAGACAATGATTCCCGCAGCGAAGAGTTTTTTGAGCCCTGCTACACGAATCATATAAAACTCATCAAGGTTTGTACCGTAGATAGCAAGAAATTTAAGACGCTCTAGCAGAGGAAGTGACTCATCTTGAACTTGTTTAAGAACTCTGGTGTTAAATTGTAGCCAAGATAGTTCACGGTTGTTGTATAGATTTGGATTTTTTAGATTAATAGTCACGTTGGGATTCCTTGGAGGTAAATCGTAATAGTTTTATTTTGATTCATTATACTCAAAAGAGATTACTATTTTATTACGCCTGTTCCTTTATAGTTTGCAGAGTGGTATATAGTAACACCATTTTTACGTCCATAGTATCTTAAAAGAAGTTTTTGTATTGTTGGTTCTATCGATGGTGTAAACCAGGCGTTGTTGCTTGTGGCAATCACAAAATCAACCTCGCCCTCATATATCTCAGCACATGTCGCTTCGTAACAGATTGCGTTTCTAAACTTAATCCCTTTGATGATGAAGTCAGTCGGTTTTTGCGCTACAACAAAGTCACTAGCCCCACTGAAAAAAGTATCATTTATATACTTTTGTGCAAATTTTGGCAGAGGAATATACTCTCCAAAAGGAACAAGAACAAGTTTTTTAGCAACTTCATACTCTCCCTCTTGAAACATATAGGTAACGTTGTAGTTTAAACCATCTTCATTTATAAGTGAACCCGCAACAATAGTAATATCTTGGGATAAAAGTAAAAGTGAATCGATGAGTTTTGGTGAGCGGTTCATATAAAGCGGAAATACAGACTCGGGAAATACAACTACATCATATTGCTCTTGTATTGCGTTTTGAATCTCTTTGTGTATCATTTTTGAAGTAGGAGCTAAAGCTTCTCTTGTCCATTTGAACTCCTGCTTAATATCAGTCTGAATAAGTTTAATCTTTAAATCAGCCTCTTTTTGCAGAGGTGCGTTAAAGTTAAATGCTAAAAATATGAGTAGAAGAGGTGCAAATTTATAAGGTTTTTTAAGATATCCAACAAGAGAGAGTGAGAGTAAAACAAGGGCGAGTTGATACTTGAAAACGCCGATATAACTATCTACAAATAGTAGTTCAATTTGCAACCAGTTCCAATCAAAGGGTTCAACAAAACTAAGTCCAAAAAGTAGTAATGCACGGATATATACTTTGTTTGTAAAGTAGAGTGGGGCGAAAAAGAGCAGGTAGATAACTCCAAAACTAAAAGTGATAATCGGTGTCATATACCCAACACCCTGATACTCAAAACTGTAACCTATCCAGTAGAACCAAAAGAGACCGATAAGAAAGCCAGCTACTAAAACACTGCGTTTTGGGATGTAGAGAAAAAGAGCGAGTGCGGCGACACCAAAAACAGTATTTATGAGTTTGTTTGTAAATCCATACTCTTCAAAGTAGATAAAGGCACTAAAAAGAAGTGCCGTTAAAATTCCAAGTAAAATAGTTTGTATAGTTTTATTCATGA
>JAYEMB010000072.1:0-15393 GCA_034717855.1 Campylobacterota bacterium | reverse complement strand
TTGATATTAATGAAACTGGTAAAATTGTTTCTTACGCTGATGGTGTTGCACAAGTTTACGGACTTAGCAATGTTATGGCTGGAGAAATGGTTGAATTCGAAGATGGAACTCAAGGTCTAGTAATGAATCTTGAAGAGAGCTCAGTAGGTGTTGTTATCCTTGGTGCTGGTCAAAATCTTCGTGAAGGTATGAGCGTTAAGCGTTTAGGTAAACTTCTTAAAGTTCCTGTAGGTGATGCACTTCTTGGTCGTGTTGTAAATGCACTTGGTGAGCCAATCGATGGCAAAGGTCCAATTGAGGCTTCTGAAAGTCGTTTCGTTGAAGAAAAAGCACCTGGTATCATGGAGAGAAAATCAGTACATGAGCCTTTATCAACTGGTATTAAAGCTATTGATGCTCTTGTTCCAATTGGTCGTGGTCAACGTGAGCTTATTATTGGTGATAGACAAACTGGTAAAACTACAGTTGCAATCGATGCAATTATTAACCAAAAAGGTAATGGTGTATCTTGTATATATGTTGCTGTTGGTCAAAAAGAATCAACTGTTGCACAAATTGTTCGTCGTTTAGAAGAGCATGGTGCAATGGAATATACAATTGTTGTATCTTCAACAGCTGCTGAAGCTGCTGCACTTCAATTTTTAGCTCCATATACTGGTGTTACTATGGGTGAGTACTTCCGTGATAACGCTAGACATGGTCTAATTGTATATGATGATTTATCTAAGCATGCAGTTGCATACCGTGAAATGTCACTTATCCTTCGTCGTCCTCCGGGTCGCGAGGCATATCCTGGTGACGTTTTCTATATTCACTCTCGTCTTCTTGAGAGAGCTGCGAAAATGGGTGATGAAGAGGGAGCTGGTTCTTTAACTGCACTTCCGATTATTGAAACTCAAGCTGGTGATGTTGCGGCATATATTCCAACTAATGTTATTTCAATTACTGATGGTCAGATTTTCCTAGAAACAGATCTATTTAACTCGGGTGTTCGTCCAGCAATTAATGTTGGTCTTTCAGTGTCTCGTGTTGGTGGTGCTGCTCAGATTAAAGCTACTAAGCAAGTTGCTGGTACTCTACGTCTTGACCTTGCTCAGTATCGTGAACTTCAAGCATTTGCTCAGTTTGCATCTGATCTTGATGAAGTTTCTCGTAATCAACTAGAGCGTGGACAGAGAATGGTAGAAGTTCTTAAACAAGGACCTTTCTCTCCTCTATCTGCTGAAAAACAAGTTACTATCATTTTTGCTGGTAATGAAGGTTTCTTAGATGATATGGATCCATCAAATGTTGTTCGTTTCGAAGCTGAGTTATATCCATTTATTGAAGCATCTTATCCTCAAATTTTTGAGAATATCAGAAGTAACTCTAAAGTAGATGATGACACTAAAGCGTTAATGATGAAAGCACTTGAAGAGTTTAAAGCTAGCTTCGTAGCTAACTAAGGGATATTTAATGGCAAACTTGAAAGATATTCAAAGACAGATAAAGAGTGTTTCTAATACTCAAAAGACGACACGTGCGATGAAGCTTGTATCAACTGCAAAACTTCGTCGTGCTGAAGAGCTAGCAAAACGCTCTCGTCTTTATGCTCAGAAAATGAATCAGGTAATTGCCGAAATAGCTGGACGCATAGAGTGTAACAAAGTTGGAGGAATTGATAATCGTTGTTTTACAAAGATTGAAAATCCAAAAATGGTTGACATTGTTTTTGTAACTGCTGATAAAGGTCTTTGTGGTGGGTTTAATATTCAAACTATTAAAGCTGTTAACAAACTTTTAAAAGAGTATAAAGAACAAAATGTAAAAGTGCGTTTACGTGGAATCGGTAAAAAGGGTGTAGAGTTCTTTAAATATAACGAAGTTGAGATGTTTGACACAGTTATAGATTTAAGTTCTAAGCCTCAAAAAGATAGATCTGATGAGTTTATTACAACTTCTATTGAAGATTACAAAGATGGAAAAATCGATGGTCTTCATATTGTTTACAATGGTTTTAAAAATATGATGACTCAAGAGTTACATGTTAATAAAGTATTACCAGTAGACACAGATGATTATGATTGTAATGAGTCACAAGTAAGCTCAATGTTAGAAGTTGAAGCTGAAGATGAAGAGCGTATGCTTGACTCTTTAGTAAATAAATACGTTGAGTACAATATGTACTACTCTTTAATAGATTCAGTTGCTGCTGAACATAGTGCGAGAATGCAGGCTATGGATACAGCTACAAATAATGCTAAAGATATGGTAAAAGGCTTGAAAGTTGAGTTTAATAAAGCACGTCAAGCTGCTATTACTACAGAACTAATAGAGATTATTAGTGGTGTGGAGTCGATGAAATAATGGAGAAAAATATGATTGGTAAAATTAGCCAGGTTATGGGCCCGGTTGTTGACGTTGATTTTGATGGTTATCTTCCAACAATTAACGAAGCAATTGAAGTTCAAGTAAGTTTAGAAGGGAATACTTCTCGTTTAGTATTAGAGGTTGCAGCTCACTTAGGTGACGGTCGTGTTAGAACGATTGCAATGGATATGAGTGAAGGTTTAGTACGTGGTATGGATGCTACTGCTACTGGTGCTCCTATTAAGGTTCCAGTTGGAGATAAAGTACTTGGTCGTATCTTTAATGTAATTGGTGAGACTATTGATGGTGGAGATCAGGTTACTGATTCTGACACTTGGTCTATTCACCGTGCACCTCCAGTATTAGTTGATCAATCAACTACTACAGAGATGTTTGAAACAGGTATCAAAGTTGTTGATTTACTTGCTCCATACTCAAAAGGTGGTAAGGTTGGACTATTTGGTGGTGCTGGTGTTGGTAAAACAGTTATTATCATGGAGCTTATTCACAATGTTGCTCATGGTCATGATGGTTTATCAGTATTTGCTGGTGTTGGTGAGAGAACTCGTGAAGGTAATGACCTTTACTACGAGATGAAAGACTCAAATGTACTTGACAAAGTTGCACTGTGCTACGGTCAAATGTCAGAGCCTCCAGGAGCACGTAACCGTATCGCTCTTACAGGTATTACTATGGCTGAGTATTTCCGTGATGAAAAAGGTCTAGATGTATTGATGTTTATCGATAATATCTTCCGTTTCGCTCAATCAGGTTCAGAGATGTCTGCACTTCTTGGACGTATTCCATCAGCTGTTGGTTACCAACCAACTCTAGCTCGTGAAATGGGTGCATTACAAGATAGAATTACATCTACAAACAAAGGTTCAATTACTTCTGTTCAAGCAGTATATGTACCTGCAGATGATTTAACTGACCCGGCTCCAGCTTCTGTTTTTGCTCACTTAGATGCAACAACAGTTCTTAACCGTAAAATTGCTGAAAAAGGTATCTACCCTGCAGTTGATCCACTAGATTCAACTTCAAGACTACTTGATCCGCAAATTATTGGTGATGAGCACTATGGTGTAGCTCGTGGTGTTCAACAGACACTTCAAAAGTATAAAGACTTACAAGATATCATTGCGATTCTTGGTATGGATGAGCTTTCTGAAGATGATAAAAATGTTGTTGAACGTGCTCGTAAAATTGAGAAATTTCTTTCTCAGCCATTCTTCGTTGCGGAAGTATTTACAGGAGCTCCTGGTAAGTATGTTAAGCTTGAAGATACTATCGCTGGTTTCAAAGGTATTCTTAATGGTGATTACGATCATATGTCTGAAAATTCATTCTATATGGTTGGTAGTATGGAAGAAGCTATCGCTAAACACGAGAAAAACTAATAAACTATATGTTTATAACTAAAGGACAGTAATGGATAAGTTTAAACTTGAAATCCTAACTCCTAATGGTGGAATCTTTGATGGTGAAGCTGTTAGTGTTATTCTCCCTGGTGAAGAGGGAGAGTTCGGCGTTTTAGCTGGTCATGCTTCTCTAACTACTTTGTTAGAAGCTGGTGTAGTTGACGTTGAGAAAGAAGATAAAACAGTCGAGTCTATTCTAATTAACTGGGGCGTTGTTCAAGTTGATGAAGAGAAAGTTATTGTTTTAGTTGAAGGCGCTGTTGCAATTCGTGGTGAGAGTGAAAGTGCAATTGCTACTGCACTTGATGACGCAAAAGAGCTTATTAACTCTATTGCTGATGCGAATCCTGCAATTGCTTCAGTTGCAGCTAAAATAGAGTCTGCAGCTCAAAGATTAATATAATTAATGACTAACGACTTAATCGATTTTTATCTAAAAAGTCACCCGGTTACTTTAGGCGTATTGGCACTTTTATCAGTGTACTTTATAATTTTAAACTGGGTATTTATCTACCGCTATTTTTCTCTTAATAGTTGGCTCAAAAATGAGAGCACTTCATTAGAAGCGCTTCTTTTAGGAGCTTCAACTGTTAATGAAAACTCTTTTTTAAATAACTTTATTAAAACTAGTTCAATTGTTTCAAAAGAAGTTTTAGACTTAGGAATGTTAGCGGCTACCAAAGAGGCCACCAAAGGTCTCTCTATTCTTTCAATATTTGCATCTACAACACCTTTTATAGGTCTATTTGGTACAGTTGTTTCTATTTTAGATACATTTACTCATATAGGACAAAGTAGTGGTAGTATGTCTATAATATCCGCTGGTGTATCAGATGCTTTAATCGCTACAGCTGCAGGTATTTTTGTTGCTATATTTGCATATACTTACCACCAAATACTTAAAAGACAATCATTTGAGCTTATCTCTTTTCTTCAAATGCAAAGTGATGCTATTCTCGCTCGTAAAGTCTAATTTATGATTTATGATTGGGATGATAAGCCAGAGCTAAACATTACTCCTCTTGTGGATGTGATGTTAGTTCTACTTGCGATATTAATGGTTATTGCTCCAAATATTATTTATGAAGAAACTATAAAACTACCGCAAGGTTCAGTGTCGCAACAATTATCAAAAATTCCTCCTGTACATATTACAATTGAGAAAGACTTAACCCTAAAGGTTAATAAAGAGATTTACTTAGTAAATAATTTTATAGAAAACTTTTACAAAAAATCTACTAGTTATGATACTAAGGCTACGGTCTTGATAAGTGCAGACAAAAGTTTAGATTACGGAGTTGTTATGTCAGTACTAGCTGCTGTTAAGCAAGCAGGGTTTACTGAGGTTTCATTAGCTACAAATGGCTAGAAACAACACACTCTTTTATATTAGTGGTTTTATATCACTATCTCTTTTTACATTTTTTTTATCTCTTTTTATCTACATGATGATTAGCTCTTCGGATACTCCTCAGTATGCTTTGAAAAAAGATAATTATATATCTATATCAATGGATATTCAAGCTAAGAGTTCTCAATCAGCTAAAAAAAGTGTAAAGCCAACTCCTGTTGAAAGTTCAGTTTCTGAGATACCTCAAGATGTAGATGTAAATGATCTTTTTTCTGATGTTTGGACCAAAAAAATAGAGAAGAAAAAAGCTAAACCTAAAGACTCTAAAAGAATTAAAGAGTTACAAAAAAAGATTAAAACTACTGAGACTAACAGTGTTGAATCGCTTTCAGAGAAGATTAGTGATTTGGATAATACAAAATCTGACGAAGAGTATTCACCAACTTCAACAGCAAATGAGGTTAATGAATATTTAGCTAAAATTCAGGCTTTAGTTTATAGGTATTTTAATGTTCCTCCTAATTCTGAGGGGTATAGCGTCTTAGCATATATAGAGCTTAATTCAATTGGTAAGGTTATGGATTTTAGAATCTTAACTTACTCTTCAAATGAAGCTTTAAACGCAGAGGCTGACAAGATAAAAGATAAATTAAAGAGTGTGGTATTTCCGGTTAACCCACAAAGCAAATCATTCGGTACTAAAGTTATATTAAAATCTAAGGAATAAAATTTGAAACTGTTTTTATCACTAATAATGTTATTTAGCCTCTCATACGCAGAAGATGCAACGATTGAAGTTGTTAAGAGGGTAGATTCTCTTCCATCATTGGCTGTAGAGGATTCATCAATAAGTTATGATGATACATTTAAAATGAGATTTTTTAAGTCTCTTGTAGCTGATATGAATGTTATCTCTATCTTTAATGTTGATAGACACTATAGAGAAACGCACTTCAATGATACAAATGTCATCGTAGCCAATAAAGATATGAACTATGTTCTTAGATATAAGATGTTTGAAGATGATAATGGTGCTTTAAATGTAGGGATGAAACTGATACAAAACGGTGCAATTGTTTTAAGTAAAAACTATAAAGTTTCAAGACAAAATATATATATGTTTGTATCGCATGCAATTGCTTATGATATTAATGAATATATGGGTGAGCCATCAGTTGAGTGGATGAAAAGAAAGGTTATTTTTTCTCGTATAGTAGCACCAAGAAAGAGTGAAATTGTTATCGCTGATTATACACTAACATACCAGCATACTATTGTTAATGGTGGATTTAATGTATTTCCTAAATGGGCAAGTAGAGCACAGAATTCATTTTATTACACCGCACTTGACGCTACAAAACCTACCCTTAAGCATGTTGACATAAAAACAGCAACTGTAAAAAATATCATCTCTTCAGACGGTATGATGATATGCTCTGATGTGAGTGATGATGGTAAAAAACTTCTACTAACGATGGCAAAAAATGGGCAACCCGATATCTATTCATACAATGTGGACACACGTAAATATTCTAGAGAGACTCGATATAACGGTATCGATGTAAATGCACAGTTTATGAATAAAAATCAGATGGTATTTATCTCTAACAGACTGGGTTATCCAAATGTTTTTTCTAAAAGATTGGGATCAAGTGAAGTAGAGCAGATGATTTACTATGGCAAGAGTAACTCAGCTTGTAGTGCTCATGGCGAGTATATAGTCTATAAAGCCAGAGAGAGTTCAAATGCCTTTAGTAAAAACACTTTTAATCTCCACCTTATATCTACAAAAACAGACTTCATTAGAAGACTAACTGCTACTGGAGTAAATGAATTTCCTAGGTTTTCAAAAGATGGAGATGCGATTATATTTATAAAAAACTATATGGCTCAAAGCTCTATAGGAATCATTAGACTAAACCACAATAAAAACTACCTTTTCCCTCTTAAATATGGAAGAGTTCAATCTATGGATTGGTAAAGAGAAAAGAAAACAGATTTTAAAATTTTGTTAGTATTTCTTTGCTATAATTTCCCCAATTTAAATTGAGGAATTCAAATATGAAAAGTTTAGTACTTTCTGGTGTTGTTGCAACACTTTTAGTTTTTAGTGGATGTAGTTCAAAAGACCCTGTTATTGATGCACCAACTCAAGAGGCTGAGACTACAACAGCTCAAGAGGTTCAAGCAGTAGAGACTGAGACTGTATCAGGTGAAAATAGTGTTATTAGTTCAGGAACTAATGAGTTAGGAACAGACTTAAGTATGTCTGATATTGAAGCTCAATTATCATCTGTATATTTTGATTTTGATAAGTTCAGCATTAATGCTGACATGCAAGAAAAAATCTCTACTGGTGCTAGTATCGCTAAAGCAGCAGCACTTCCATATAGCCTAAAACTTGAAGGTAACTGTGATGAGTGGGGTAGTGATGAGTATAACTTCGCACTTGGTCTTAAACGTGCAAACGCAGTTAAAAAAGCTTTAGTTGCAGAGGGTATTGATGCATCTCGTGTTGCAATGGTAAGTTATGGTGAGAGTAATCCGGTATGTTCTGATAAAACTAAAGATTGCTGGGCTAAAAATCGCCGTGTAGATTTTAAACTTCTTCCATAGTAGCATAGAAAATATGAAACGCAGTGTTTTAGTTGTATTATTAACAACCGCTGTGCCACTTCTTCTCATGAGTGCCGAACCTTCTGCGTTTGGTGCTGGTGATTTAAACAACCCTAACCCCTACGGCTTAACTTCAAGCGAAAAAGTTATTTTACAAAATAAAGATAAATTACATAAAGTTACAGTGAAAAGTAATAATCAAGCAAATGAAGTTGATTCACTTAGAGAAAGAATAGATGGCTTACAAAGTATTATAGAGAGTTTAAGCAGAAAGTCTCATAATAATAAAGTAAATTTAAGTAGATTAAACGAAGAAAACTCTATCAGTGCTCAAAATAGTGATGAGTATGAGAAGAGATTAGGTGAAGTTATTCAAGCTAATTCAGAGAATATAACTGAAATGAAAACTAGTATGGATAAGCTTAAAACAGTGATGGGTGAAGTTTCACTACTTGTTGACAGTATAAATAAAGATTATGTTACAAAAGCAGAGTTTAACTCACTGGTTAATGATGTGAACAGTTTTAAAACTTTAATGGTTAAAGAGTTAAAGTCATCAACCAAGTCAACTAAGTCCACTAAAGCAGCGCCAAAGTATGGTAAAAAAACGAATGCTCAGATTGCTACTGATGCAGAAGCATTTTTTAACAAGAAGTACTATACAAACGCTATTGAAAATTATGAATATCTTATCAAAAAGAACTATAGACCTGCATATGCACACTACATGATTGGTGAAATGAATTATAAAAGAAAGAACTATGCAAACGCAATCTCTTATTTTAAAAAGAGCTCTTCTCTCTACTCTAAAGGTTCTTATATGCCTAATCTAATGCTGCATACTGCAATATCTATGCACAAGACTGATGATAAAGAGAATGCGAAAAAGTTTTTTCAAGCAGTAGTTGCAAAGTATCCAGGTTCTAGTGAAGCTGAAGAGGCAAGTAAATATTTATAAGTATCAACTATGGCTGAATTTTTCAGCCATATCATAGATTATTATGATAAAATCCAAAAAAATAAAATAGAAGGTAATTTAAATGGCAATCGAAGCAAATCAAGTCGTATCAATAGAGTACGAAGTACGTGATGGCGACAAAGTAGTTGATAGTAATGTAGGTGGGGCTCCACTAGTATTTATGTTTGGTAAAGGTCAAATTATTCCTGGTTTAGAGACTGGTCTTAGCACTATGGCAGTTGGTGAAAAAGGTGATATCCTTGTAAAACCTGCAGATGCTTACGGTGAGTATAATGCAGAAGCAACTCAAGAAGTTCCTGCTGATCAATTTGCTGGAATTGATTTAGAAATTGGTATGACTCTTTATGGTCAAGGTGAAGATGGAGCAACTACTCAAGTTACAGTAAAAGAGATTGGTGCTGAGAGTGTTAAAATTGATTTTAATCACCCACTAGCTGGTAAAGATTTAATGTTTACTGTTACTCTAAACAATGTTAGAGATGCATCTGCTGAAGAAGCTTTAAGTGGTGTTCCAGCTGAGAACAAACAAGAAGATGAAGGATGTTGTGGTACAGGTGGCGGCAGCGGCTGTGGATGTAACTAATTTTATAACTGCTTCAAATGCCTCTTTAGAAGCATTTAAAACAGCTACTCTTTTAAAAACACTTAGTGTAAATGCTCTCATTATGGGAGAGGATGGTGTTGGTAAGAAGAGTTTAGCTGCGTTTATACTTCCAGGTGCATCTGTTATAGATGCATCTAATTTTGATGAACTTCTTGTAGCTCTTGAGAGTGTGCATGAAATCATTATAACAAACATAGATAAATCCCCAAATATTAAAAGATTAATAGATACAATTAATGAAAATTCTATTAGAGTTATTGCAACCTCAAAACACTCATTTAGCAATGAGCATTTAGATGAAATTTTTAGTGTTAAATTTGATATCCCACCACTCAATGAAAGATTAGAGGATGTGGAAGTTCTTGTCGAGAAGTTTACGATGGAAGCTTCAGAGCTTTTTGGAGGTGATGAGAAGTTTGATATTAAAAATTTTAAACCTGATTTGAGTGATAATTCAAACTCTTTAAGAAGACAGGTAATGATAAACTATCTTTTACAAGATGTAAAAGATGTAGAGTTGATGGATATTATAGAGAACTACCTCTACTCAAAAATGGGTACAAGTAGTGACTATAGAAATCTTATCTATCTCTATGAAACGCCACTTATTAGAGCGGGACTTAAGAGGTTTAAATCACAACTGCAACTCTCTGATAAGTTAGGATTAAATAGAAATACACTTAGAAAAAAAATAGCAGAAAACAAACAACACTTAGAAGGATAAAAAATGAAAAAAATAGCAATGATATTCGCAGGACAAGGTTCTCAAGCAGTTGGGATGGGTAAAGATTTTTATGATAACTCAGAAGTTGCACGTGAGATGTTTGCTAAAGCTGGTGAGAGAATCGGAGTTGATTTTAAAGAGCTTATCTTCCAAGAGAATGAAAAACTAGGTCAGACTGCATATACACAGCCGGCAATTTTACTTGTTCAGATGATAGCTTATAGACTATTTAAAGATGCATGTCCAGATACAAAAGCAGAACTCTTTTTAGGGCACTCACTTGGTGAGTTCTCTGCTTTATGTGCAAGTGGTGCTATCGATTATGTTGATGCTGTTGAGCTAGTTCATAAGCGTGGCGCATTTATGCAGTCTGCATGTGATGATGTTGAAGCCGGTATGATGGTTCTTGTTGGTCTTGATGATGCATCAGTTGAGAAAGTTTGTGCAGATGCACAGGCTGAGGGCAAAAAAGTATGGCCTGCTAACTATAATCAAGATGGTCAACTTGTTGTAGCTGGTATGAAGTCAGATTTAGCTTCACTAGAGCAGACTTTTAAAGACGCTGGTGCGAAACGTGCACTTCTTTTAGATATGTCTGTAGCTTCTCACTGTGAGATTTTAGCTCCTGCTCAAGAGCCTTTAGCTGAGTTGATGCAAAAGATGGTTACTGAGAACTTCTCAGCTCCAGTAGTATCAAACGTAACAACTAAGCCGTACTCTATAAAATCAGACGCAGTTGCACTTCTTAAAGATCAACTTGTTAAGCCTGTAAAATATAAACAATCAATCTTAGCAATCGCAGGTGATTTAGATATGGCAATCGAGTTTGGAAATGGTATAACGCTTAAAGGACTTAACCGTAGAATCGCTAAAGAGCTTAAAACTCTAAATATCTCAGATATGGCGTCATTAGAAAAAGTAAAAGAAGAAATCTGTTCTTAATATGAGAGTAACGCTAGCGCAAACATCACCAAAACTAAATCGTTCAAATTTAGGTGATATAGTAGATATTATTAAAACTCATAAAGATGAGAGTGATTTAATAGTTTTCCCTGAGCTCTCTTTGAACGGTTATCTTCTTCAAGATAAACTACTTGAGGATGCATGGGAACTCTGTGAGTTAAAAGAGATACAAGAGTTAAGTAAAGATATAGATATTGTTATTGGAGCGGCTCTAAGAGATTCGGATGGCTTTAGAAACGCAGGACTCTACTTCTCCAAAGGTAAACTTTTAAATCAGCACAATAAAGTACACCTTCCAAATTATGGAATGTTTGAAGAGGCTCGTTATTTCAGTGCTGGAGATGAGTTTGAAAGCTTTAGTGTTGAAGATAAAAAAATATCAATGTTGGTGTGTGAAGATCTATGGCACAAGAGTGTTCATCATGATTTGATTGAAGAGAACCCAGATATGATAATAGCTCTTGTCGCTTCACCTGCTCGTGGATTTAGTGATGATGGATTAGAGATACAAACGCAGTGGTATGAGATTATTAAAACAGTTGCTGCTGAATGTCGTGCTACATTAATATTTGTAAACCGTGTAGGTTTTGAAGATGGACTTGGTTTTTGGGGTGGAAGCTGCGTTTTAGATGAAAATGCAAATATACTGCACCAGCTCCCAAACTATGAAAACATTATAAAAACATTTGAGATATAGGAAATAAAATGAAGATAGCAATCATGGGTGCAATGCCAGAAGAAGTGGCTCCAATTTTAGAAAAACTTGGTTCATATAAAACAACTGAGTATGCTAACAACAAGTATTATGAAGCGACTTACAAGGGTGTTGAATTAGTTATTGCTTACTCTAAGATAGGCAAAGTATTTTCAACTCTTACTGCAACAACAATGATTCAACACTTTGGATGTGACAGACTTCTTTTTAGTGGAGTTGCGGGCGGAATTAACCCTACGCTTAAGATTGGTGATTTAATAGTTGCTACAAAACTTTCTCAACATGACTTGGATATTACTGTGTTTGGACACCCTATGGGTTATGTTCCTGAGGGAAGTGTATTTGTTGAGAGTGACAGAGAGCTACTTGAGTTATCCAAAGAGGTAGCAAAAGAGTTAGGTAAGACTGTGCAAGAGGGTGTGATAGCAACGGGTGACCAGTTTGTGCATGATGAGAAGGTTAAAGAGGGTATTGTGAAGCACTTCAGTGCTGATGCCTTAGAGATGGAGGGTGGCTCAGTTGCTGTTGTTTGTGATGCACTCGATGTGCCGTTCTTTATTCTTCGTGCTATTAGTGATACAGCTGATACAGATGCTAGTTTCTCATTTGATGAGTTTATGGAATCAAGTGCTGTAATATCGGCCGAATTTGTTATGAAAATGGTAGACAAAATCGTTGAATAAAAAACCAATTATTCCTTCTAAAAAGATAATGAGTAAACTCGGTAAAACAAATGCTGAGTTCACTCTTATAGAAGAGGGCGATAAGATTCTTGTTGGTTTGAGTGGTGGTAAAGATTCACTGACGATGATTCATGCAATGAAAGAGCAGCAGCGTCGAGCTCCTTTTAAATTTGAGTTTGTAGCTGTAACAGTTGGATATGGTATGGGAGAGAACTTTGATGCTCTAGCCGCGCACTGTAAAGAGTACGACATTCCTCACATAGTCCACGATACAAAAACATACGAGTTAGCAAAAGATAAGATTCGTAAAAACTCATCATTTTGCAGTTTCTTCTCACGTATGAGAAGAGGGTATTTATATAGTGTAGCGCAAGAGCAGGGGTGTAATAAAGTCGCACTTGGTCATCACTTAGATGATGCCGCAGAGAGCTTTTTTATGAACTTTATCTATAATGGGCAGATGCGCTCTTTAGCTCCAAGGTACACAGCGGAGAATGGTCTTGTAGTTATTCGTCCACTTATTCAGATGAGAGAGCGTCAACTCTCTGCCTTTGTACAAGATAATAACATAGAAGCGATAGGTGATGAAGCCTGTCCAGCTATGCGTTTTGATGTAAAGATGCCACACGCAAGAGCAAATATGAAAGTGATGTTAGCAAAGATGGAGCAGGATTTTCCAGACCTCTTTACTTCATTAAACGCAGCGTTTAAAAATATATCTAAAGATAGTTTTTTTATGCTTGAGGATTAGACTCTTCAAGCTCTTCATGAATCACTACTGTACCTGCTAAAAGGTCATGTAGTCCACGTTTATCTTTCCGGTAAGCTACCATTATAAAACCAATCAAAAACGCAAGAGTAGAGACTATATATCCAAGTGAACGAGTAATCGCTTGCTTAGTGTCAATATCTTTAAGTGTTTTAGCATCTACTATTTTGATATGAACAAACTTTTTACCTGGGGTAGCGCCTTTAAATATTCTCCAAAAAATCATAGTTACGGTAATCGTCACTATTAAGTTTATTACTTCCCACGTCTTATCTGTTTGAGGGAGATTATTTAAAGCATTAGTATTTCCACTCATTGCCATTTTAATATTTTGTTGATATTGTGAGAAGTCAAACCAGTTACCATCACTGAGAAAGTAGATGAGAATAGCTACTGGTAGAGCTAAAAAGAGAGTATCTAAAAATGAAGCAAAAAAGCGAATCCAAAATCCTGCATATCTTACTTCATTCATATTTTAAACGCTGTAGTTTGGTGCTTCGTGAGTGATAGTTACATCGTGAACATGAGACTCTCTAAGACCTGCACTTGTAATCTGAACAAACTCGGCTTTATCCCAAAAAGTTGTTATATCTTTACTTCCACAGTAACCCATTGATGCACGAAGTCCACCCATCATCTGATGAACGATTCCGGCAATTGAACCACGAAATGGAACACGACCTTCGATTCCTTCTGGAACTAGCTTGTCAGCAGCAGTTCCCTCTTGGAAATATCTGTCATTTGAACCTTTTTGCATAGCGCCGATAGAACCCATACCACGGTATGATTTGTATTGACGACCCTGATACATGATAGTATCACCTGGAGACTCTTCTGTACCAGCTAGCATTGAGCCAGCCATAACACAGCTAGCTCCAACAGCTAAGGCTTTAGAGAGGTCACCTGAGTATTTAAGACCACCATCAGCAATAACAGGTACACCATGCTTAAGAGCAGCCTGAGCACACTCATCAATAGCAGATATTTGAGGAACACCAACACCGGCAACGATACGAGTTGTACAGATAGACCCAGGTCCAATCCCAACTTTAACAGCGTCAGCTCCAGCAGCAACTAAGGCTTCAACTGCTTCACCTGTAGCGATATTACCTGCTATTACATCAACTTCAAGTGTTGCTTTAATCTCTTTGACTGTATCTAAAATACCTTTTGAGTGACCATGAGCAGAATCTAAAACTAAAACATCACAACCTGCATCAACAAGTGCTTTTGCTCTATCCATTTGTCCAACACCTATAGCCCCGCCAACTATCAGACGGCCAAATTGATCTTTATTTGAGTTTGGGTACTCTATACGTTTTTTGATATCTTTAATAGTTACAAGACCTTTTAAGAAGCCCTCTTCATCAATAATTGGAAGTTTTTCAATCTTATTTTTATGCATAATATCACCTGCATCATCAAGTGAGATACCTTTTGTTGCTGTGATTAGAGGCATTGAAGTCATAGCTTCACTTGCTAGTTTACGCATATCTTTCTCAAATCTCATATCACGATTTGTAAGAATTCCTAAAAGTTTATTATGTCCATCTACAACAGGAACGCCTGAAATTTTGTATTCACTCATAAGAGCTTCTGCATCAGCTAAGGTAGCATCAGGGTGAACAAAAATAGGGTCGATAATAATTCCGCTCTCAGATTTTTTAACTTTAGTGATTTGTTTGCATTGAGCTTCAATATCCATGTTCTTATGGATGATACCAATACCACCAAGTCTAGCCATAGCGATAGCTGCACGGTACTCTGTAACAGTATCCATAGCAGCAGAAACCATTGGAATTTTAAGTGAGATATTTTTAGTAAGTTTTGTCTCTAAACTAACCTCTTTTGGTAATACTTCAGAGTATTGAGGAACGAGTAGTACATCTTCAAATGTAAGGGCTTGTTTGCGAATTTTCATTGGTTTCCTTTTAAGAAAAAGTCAGTTTTCTAAATTCTGTGAATTATATCTTTTTAGATGTTAAAAGGAGGTAAAGCTAAGCCATTAGAGCTAGAACTTCATCAACTGTGAGTAGTTTTCCACTGCTTACAACTTTGCCATCTATCACTAATCCAGGTGTACTAATAACACCATAATCCATGATTTTTTGTAAATCTTCAACTTTTTCAACACTGTGAAAGCCACCTTTTTTTGCTACTGCTTCTTTTGCAACTTCTGCAAGAGTTGTACATTTCTTACAACCAGTTCCTAATATTTC
>JAYEMB010000071.1:0-3956 GCA_034717855.1 Campylobacterota bacterium | reverse complement strand
GAAATAAGATTGAAGATTTAACTATCGAAGTTATGTTAGATGTTTTAGAGCGTCAAGCAAAACAGGGTGTATCTTACTTCACAATTCACGCAGGTTTCTTGCTAGAGACTATGCCTAAGATTGCTAAACGTAAGATGGGTATTGTTTCTCGTGGTGGTTCTTTAATGGCTGCGTGGATGATGCACTACCATAGAGAAAATCCTTTTTATAGCGCGTTTGATGATATCTTAGATATCTGTGCTAAGTATGATGTTTCTCTTTCTCTAGGTGATTCACTTCGTCCTGGTTGTTTAGCTGATGCTTCTGATGATGCACAGTTAGGTGAGCTTAAAGTTTTAGGTGAACTTACACTTAGAGCTTGGGAGAAAAATGTTCAAGTTATGATTGAGGGTCCAGGTCATGTTCCTTTAAATCAGATAGAACGTAATATGAAGATTCAAAGAGAACTTTGCCATGAAGCTCCTTTTTATATCTTAGGGCCATTAGTTACTGATATTGCAGCTGGATATGATCATATCTCTTCTGCTATCGGTGCAGCTGTTGGTGGATGGCATGGTGCTTCAATGTTATGTTATGTAACACCAAAAGAGCACTTAGGACTTCCAAACGCAGATGATGTACGTGAAGGTATCATTGCATACAAAATCGCTGCTCATGCTGCTGATATTGCTCGTGGCCGTAAAGGTGCGAGAGATATTGATGATGAGATGAGTGATGCTCGTTATGCGTTTGACTGGGAGAAACAGTTTGAGCTAGCGCTAGATAGCGAAAGAGCTCGTGAGTACCACGATGAAACACTTCCTCAAGATGTATTTAAAGAAGCAGAGTTCTGTTCTATGTGTGGACCTAAATTCTGTTCTTATAAAATCACTCAAGAGATTATGGAAAACCCTGAGGGAATTGAAAGAATTATTGAAGAGAATAAAGCAAAAGAAGAAGCGGCTATCGCTTAGACTTTTCGCCTGAAAAGTTTTCTTAAAAAGTAAAGTTATTTAAATAGGACAATTTTTGTCTTATTTAAATATGATAAAGTACGAACATATAAATTTAATAAAGGAAAATATAAATTATGACTGAAGAAATTGTAAAATCAGCACTTTCAAAAGTAATGTATCCAGGTTTTACCAAAGATATCGTAACTTTTGGATTTGTTAACAATATTGAAATTTCTGGTACTGAAGTAAAGTTTAATGTAGAGATTACTTCAAGCGCTCCAGAAGTTGGACAACAGATTACAGATGATGCAACCGCTGAACTAAAAGCTGTTGGTGCAACAACTGTAATGGCAAATATTTTAGCTCCACAGATGCCAAAAGAGAGCTCTTCTAAAGGTAAAAACTTAGCACCACAAGTTAAAAACTTCTTGATGGTAAGTTCAGGTAAAGGTGGGGTTGGTAAATCAACTACATCTGTAAATATTGCTATTGCTCTTGCAGCTCAAGGTAAAAAAGTTGGTCTTTTAGATGCTGATATCTATGGTCCAAACATTCCTCGTATGTTAGGTGTAGCAGACATTAAGCCAGAAGTTAACGGAAATAAAGTTCTTCCTATTAAAGCTTATGGCATTGAGATGATGTCAATGGGTTCACTAATGGAAGAGGGTCAGTCATTAATGTGGCGTGGTGCTATGATTATGAAAGCAATCGAGCAGTTCTTACGTGATATTTTATGGTCTGAGTTAGATGTATTAGTAATAGATATGCCTCCAGGAACTGGTGATGCTCAACTTAGTTTAGCGCAGAGTATTCCAGTTACAGTTGGTCTGACAGTAACTACTCCTCAAAGCGTTTCTCTTGATGACTCTCGTCGTTCATTAGATATGTTCAAAAAACTTAACATTCCTATCGCTGGAATCGTTGAGAACATGAGTGGATTTATTGCACCAGATACTGGCGTAGAGTATGATATCTTTGGTAAAGGAACGTCACAACCAATGGCTGATGACTTTGATACTAAGATTATTGCTGAGATTCCAATCGAGCCAAGTATCAGAACAGGTGGAGATGAAGGTAAACCAGTTACTTTTGTTGATCCAAGTTCTGAGACTGCTAAAAGATATGCGACAGCTGCAGAGTCTATTTGGGCTCAAATAGAAGATATAAATGCAAATGGTGGAGTTGATAATGCAGCAGTTCAACCGACTACACCTCCAGGTGTAAGTGCATGTTCTACTGGAGCAGCTGCAGCTTCAGCACCTGCGCAAGAGCAGAGCGGTGGTGGATGTGGTTGTAGCTAAGCTATAATCACTTCTAAAACCTAAAGCCCGGTATATTTTTATATCGGGCTTTTTTTATGCCAAATTTTGCTTATCTAACGTTTTGGCCTTCTGACATACCTTTAGTATATTTAACTATTTTGTTTCTACCGGTCGTTTTTGCAACATAAAGAGCAGTGTCAGCGAGCTTAATACATTTCCAGATAGTGTCACCATCTGTAGGAAACGTTGATATACCAATACTCATAGTCTTTTGCATAGTCTCACCTGAGCCAACATCAAAAACAATCTCTGCAAATGCTGAGTGAATCTTAGATGCTACTGCCAGTGTGCCTTCCTCACTTGCATTATGAAGCATTACAACAAACTCTTCTCCACCATACCTTATGGCTAAATCAGCCTCACGAATATTGTTTTTTAAAACCTTACCGATCTCTACTATAACCATATCTCCGATATCATGACCGTAAGTATCATTTACCTTCTTAAAGAAGTCCACATCTAGCATTAAAACACTATATGTCTCATTCTCTCTTTTTGCTTGATTCATAACCTGATCGATAAATTCATCTAAGAATCTTCGGTTATAGAGTCCAGTCATACCGTCTCTAAGTGAAGTGTCCCGTAGTCTATCCATCAGTATTTTACTCTCTATAACAGGTTTTGCAGCTTCAAGATAATTTCTAATACTTGGTATAAGTGTATTGACTCTTGTTAATTCCTCAGAGTCCATCTCCGCTATAGATATAACTAAAGAGTTCTCATCATTTATACTAAAGGGCATACAGATGTATTTGAAATCACCAGCATTACAATATTGACATAAGTTCTCAAATTCTGAAGAGATAACATCTGTCTGTGTTCTATGCGCACGACAAAGTGCATTGTCTTCATCTACACTCTCAAAACAGATACTCTTATCCTGAGTAATATAGATTAGTTTTCTCTGTTTAGTGATATTGTTTAACTCATAAAATGCAAAATGTTCTATCTTGTATTTTAATTTTAAGATATCAATTACTCTAGAGTAGACTACACTTTTTGATACATCCAGCTCTATAGTCTTTTTAAATTTGTATATATCTGAGAGCTCGCTGATGATTATTTTTGCTTCATAAAGTGGGTCACTGGATGATACACAACCCTGGGGAATAAATGTTCCAAGGTCATATTTTATATTTCCAAAAGTCTCTTGCATTTTATGAAAAAGTGTATTCATCTGCTTTACAATATTTTTTCCATCACCAGAGACTGTTGTTTCAAACTTATGTGTAAAGTCCCCACTATATGCTTTAGTGATACCCTCTTGAAGATTTGTAAAAAGTTTCATATATGGAGTTACATAGTAGTTTAAGAGGATAAGTACAAGAACAATAAAAATGATATTGATAGCTAAAATTTTGAGTATAGTCATCATACCGCTATTTCTCATATTTGTTATGTCAAATTCCATACTGATAGCACCAAGAGTATCGCCATGCTTTACATTATGACAGCTTAAGCAGTTTGGAGTATCTGCGTTATTGGTAGCTTTATATGGAATTGTCATTCTAAGGAGTATCTTATCTGCGTTTTCAATGATCTCTTTTTGAGCTTGACCTGTATTTAATACATTTTTATCAATTTCATCTCTTGGAGTTTCATCGTTATAGCCTTTTCCATACTGCTTAATAACATTCTCAGACCTTACTATCCAGAGAGATTTTATTTCATCATTAGTTGATATCTGCTTGAGAAAAAA
>JAYEMB010000070.1:0-3982 GCA_034717855.1 Campylobacterota bacterium | reverse complement strand
TACACTCTTGAAATATCTAAAAATGAGACAGGTTTAAAAAATGTTGATGAGATTTTGGACTACTACAAAGATAAAGTGGATGCTCACCCTATCGCTGCGTTTATATCCATCTTTGACCACTTCTCACACACGCAAGCCTTAGGTGGTGAAATAAACCCTGAGATTAAAGATGCCAAAAATATAGTTTTCTGTTTTGGAGCAGCTCTACCAAATACAAAGATTTTAGCGGCACGTCCTAGAAGTATTGGAGTGGCTGAGTTAGAAGACTCTTTTGTTGTTGAGTTTATAGAAGCTCCAAAAGAGGAACTTCACGATGTTATGGAAGCGTGGACTAAGGCGATAGTTACCTAGAGCTAACTCTTTTTTTATACCTAACAGAGTTACTTAAAGGATTATCTATGAGCTTTTGCTGATACTCTATCATCTTAAAAAATGGGTTTAAAAAGTTATCAAAACTTCTTTTTTGTATCTTTTCGACTCCCCATCTGTCCAACTCCTCAAGCACAACAAGTGTTGACTCAATAGTTGAGAGGTAGTTACTCTCAGGCTGAACTTTAATCTTATACTCTGATACTCTTGTTGTCTCAAAACTCATGTGCTGTAAACTGTTTAGATTCTTACTCAGAGTGAATATCTTTTTCGTACATGCCCAGGTCGAGTCTATAAGAAAAATTGCCATTGGCTTATTCGATTTAGAGTTTTGGCATGGATTTTCTACACTCAAGTTCACTGCGTTTGAAGATGGAAAGAGTATAAAACTCTCATGAGTAGATATTATCTCGTTTATCCGTTTATGCTCTGAGAAGTCTATACCTATAAAAAGCTCAGAGTTGCTAAGGCTCAGGTGAGTGAAAAAGCCTGTGTTGTTTTTGACCTTTTTAAACTCTTTTGGATGCATTAAAATAACAAACTTTGTATCTGTATCTACTGCGTTTATATGCTCACACATACACGAACTCTTAGGTCTGTAACACTTGTAACACTTCTCTCTATCTCCATAGATGGTCACTAAAAAGGGCCTCTTCTAAACATCGGTTTTATGAGTGGCTGAAGCAGTAGCTTCTCTTGGCTCCACTCTGTTTTAGGTTTTGTAAGCTCATAACTATTTTTTATCTCATATCTCTGTGCATTTAATTCATTGGCAATTTTTAAAAGTTTCCTGTTTGAAAATCCATATATATAAGCCATATCCTGTGTTGCACTTATTTCAGCCATCAAGTTTATGTATTTATCATCTTCAACTCTCAACTGCATCAGTAAAATATTACTCGATTTATGGATAATATTTGTTCTACTAACATCAAAAATATACTTGAGAGTTGTGATACTACCGTACTGGAATTCATAATCAATATCTATAGTTACTTGCTCATAGTAAAACTTCTCTCCATTAGACTCTTTAAGTGTAACCTGCTCTACATCTATCTTTTGAAAACTCAAAGAGTCACTATCTACTATAGTTCCCGGGAAAGCGTACTCCTTTGAGTTGTGTTGTAAAATAAGCTCATTGTTAGAGTTTACCTTCAGAGAACTCGGAGCACAGGCAGAGATAAGTAATGTGATAATAGTCATCAGTATAAAGTTTTTCATGCCAAATTATACTACAATTACATCATGAATAGAGAAAAAACTTACGACCTCATAGTTATAGGTACCGGTGCTGCAGGAATGATATCTGCCATAGTTGCGGCAAGAGAGAAACGCAGTGTACTCATACTGGAAAAACTACCAAATATCGCTTCAAAACTAAAAGCAACCGGTGGTGGTCGCTGTAATCTTACAAATACTCTCTCAAATGAGGAGTTCATGTCGCGTTTTGGTAGAGATGGTCGTTTTATGCAGGATGCTCTTGGAGCGTTTGACCATAAAGATTTAGTCGCGTTTTTAAAAGAGATTAGTGTTGAGACTCACGCGCCTGACGGCTTTAGAATCTTTCCAACTTCTCACAGCTCGGCTACTATTATCTCTGCTTTAGAAGATGAGTTAAGAAGATTAGATGTTACGCTTATATGTTCACAAAAAGTCCAAGAGATTCTACATGATGAAACGCAGGTAAGAGGTCTCAAAACGCAAGACAGCACTTACCTCGCTCCAAATGTAGTTGTAGCTACTGGAGGACTTGGGTATCCAACACTTGGTGCAGAGGGTGATGGTTACACAATGGCTCAAGAGCTCGGTCACAAAGTCACAGAGCTACACCCTGCAATGATGCCATTACAAACAAAAGAGTCTTGGGGAGCGAACTGTAGAGCAGATACTATAGCAAAAGTAGAGCTTCGAGTTGATTTGAAAAAGCATAAAAAACTCAGAGCAAAAGGTGATTTGATTTTTACCAAAAACGGTATTCGTGGACCTGTCGTTTTAGACTTTGCAAGAGAAGTGACTCCTCTTTTAAAGAAGTATGGAGAGGTTCCACTCCTGCTAAATCTTACAAAAGGGATGAATGAAGAGCAGGTATCTCAGTATCTCAAAAAAGAGGTCTCAAAAAACCCTGATAAAAGTATCTTAGAACATTTAAGCACCCTACTCCCAACTCCACTCTCAAATGAGCTCTGCGTTTTAGCTGGAATAGACTCAAATGATAAACATAACAAAATAAGTGGAGCCTCACGTGCTAAACTCATCCAACTACTAGCCTGGACTCCACTCACTGTAACCGGTCATGATGGCTTTAAGATGGCGATGATAACAAGAGGTGGTATAAACCTCAAAGAGATAGACCCTAAAACTATGCAGAGTAAGTTAGTAAAAGGCTTATATTTTTGCGGGGAGATTATGAATCTTGATGGTCCATGTGGCGGATATAATCTTCAGTGGTCTTTTGCTTCAGGAAATTTGGCTGGACAACTGCTCTAAGCAATCCTGCAAATTACAGATTATGGACTTATAAAACTGTATTTTTTTTAATAGCTTCCGAAAACAACCGAAAATAAAGGCTTCTTGATTTTGAAACTTCCTGTATATTAGGAAATTAAGTGAAGTTTAGTGTCTGGTTTTGAGGACGGTTAATGCTAGTTCTAAAATGTCATCATTTATTTTATATATTAAAAGTAAATCCGGCTTAACATGATATTCTCTTAAGTCTTTAAAATTTCCAGTAAGTTTGTGATCTTTATATTTTTCTTCGAGCTCAATATTTTGAGCTACTAAAATGATAACTTCTTTTAGAAGCTCTTTATCATTCGTAGATAGTTTTTTATATTGTTTTTTAAAAGAAGCTGTTCTAAATATAGAGTACATTAGCTATCTAAATCTTTAAATAATTCATCTGTAGTTTTAAAACTTTTACCCTTTTCATTTTCAAGCTCAATCAACAAAGAAAGTATATATATTAAGAGGGATTGTAAATAACATTATTCCTAAAAAAATTCCATTATTGACAAATATGTATCTTATTAGATACAATATCAACATATATATGATTAAACAAACTGAAATATTCTCTAAATGGCTACTCAAGTTAAAAGACACAAAAGCTAAAGTAGCTATTTTAAGAAGAATCCAAAGAGTTCAAGAGGGTAATTTTGGGGATTATAAATCAATCTCTTCAGAAATTAGTGAACTTCGAATTACTACTGGACCAGGGTATAGAGTTTATTACACCAAACGAAACGAAGAGATAGTTATTCTTCTGATCGCTGGAGATAAATCTACCCAAACAGAGGATATTTTAAAAGCTAAAAAAATAGCAAAGGAGTTAAAAGATGACTAAATTAACAACATTCGATGTATCTCAATATTTAGATTCTAAAGAGATGATAGCAGAGTATCTTTCTCAAGTACTTCAAGATGGTGATATGAATGAACTGCTTGAAGCTATCGGAAATATAGCAAAAGCTAAAGGTATGAGCCAAATAGCAAAAGATACAGGTCTAGGACGTGAAAGTCTATATAAAACATTCAGTGCTGATTCTAAACCTAGATTTGAAACTATAATGAAAGTACTAGATAGCTTTGGTATTAAACTTCAAGCTAGTGCATA
>JAYEMB010000069.1:0-4002 GCA_034717855.1 Campylobacterota bacterium | reverse complement strand
ATAAACTAGATGCACTTCCTTTAAGTTCTGCGCAGTGGATTAGCTCACCTCTAACAGTGGCTATGATGACAGAGTATCTCGTCCCAAGAGGTGCAGATAGGGTTTTAGAGGTTGGTTGTGGCAGTGGATATCAAGCGGCAGTCCTCTCACACCTTTTTCGTGGCGTTTTTTCTATAGAGCGTATAGAACCGCTCATGCTTGAGGCAAAAGCAAGATTTAGAAAACTAAATATAAATAACATTCATACAAGAACTGACGATGGTCAAAATGGCTGGATACAGTACGCTCCATATGACAGAATTCTCTTCTCAGCAACAGCACAAGAGATACCCAAAAAGCTTTTTGAGCAACTTGCAGATGGTGGAATACTGCTTGCCCCAATGCAAAAGGGAAATAAGCAAGTTATTACGCGTTTTATGAAGAATGGCTCGACAATTGAAGAAGAGGAACTTGATGAATGCTCGTTTGTTCCTGTTTTGGATGGCGTTCAGAAGTGATTAAATATCTTTTAGTGATATCACTTTTTATAGGCTCTGCGTTTGCAACAACGGATTACGAAGAGGCTTATAGAGTCTATAAAGCAAAAGAGTTTGAAAAGTCATTAGAGATGTTTAGCAAACTTGTTGAAGAGGAGAATGACTACGATGCTGCTTATATTTTAGGGTATATGTATGAACATGGAGAGGGTTGCGAGATAGATATTAAGAAATCTCAAAAGTACTATAAAATCTCCTCTCGAGGGTACTATTTTCACTTAAAATCTGATCCGACTAGAAATATAGATAAAGAACAAAAACAACTTTATGACTCTTTGGAGAAGATAGAAGATATCGAGACAGATAATACAATAAGACGATATACACAATCTCTTTATAATATAAAAACGCATAAACCAACCTATTTTTTACCAATAAGCTATAGGTCTAATGGCTCATACGGACCAACAAATGGACATAATGCTAAAGATATAGAGACAGAATTTCAAGTGAGTATTAAGTATGATTTTGCCGCAAATCTATTTGATTTAAATGAGGTTTATACCTTCGCTTACACTCAGCTCGCATTTTGGCAACTCTATGAAGAGTCTGCCTATTTTAGAGAGACAAACTATAACCCAGAGTTTTTTATTACATTTCCACTCTCAGAGATTATTGAGAGCAGTTTTTTAAAGGTACTGAGAGTCTCTTTTGCACATCAATCAAATGGAAGAGGTGGAGCAGAAGAGCGCTCTTGGAACTATCTTAGTGCCGCAACTTATTTTCAGTACAAGTATCTATTTACAGAATTAAAACTATGGCACAGACTTCCCGATACAACAGATTATAATCCCGAGTTGATAGATTATATGGGACATGGACATCTTAGGTTTACAGTTCCGTATAAAAAACATATCGCAAAACTACTTTTGAGAAGTAACTTTAGCGGTAAAAATGCAGTTGAGCTTAACTACTCTTATCCAGTTTTTGCAAGAGACGATCTATTTTTGTATGTTAAAGGTTTTAGTGGCTATGGCGAAAGCTTGATAGATTATGATAATCATGTAAACAAAATAGGATTTGGCTTTAGTATCTCAAGATAGGATGATGATAGGGTTTTAGAGCTTGTTTATGATAAAATAGTTTCATGCTATTACTTATATCGCTGCTGTTATTGATTATTTTACTATCAAGAATTACCGAAGAGATGACACAAACCCCTGCAACTCTATCAGTGATACTCTACTCATTTGCAATATCACTCTTTTTTCCTCAACTTTTTTCTGTTACTTCTGCTGAGTTTGATGAAATTTTATATCTTATGTTACCTGTAATCCTGTTACCAGATATTTTAAATATCTCTATAAAAGAGTTAAAAGCCTATAGTAAAGAGATTTTTTATCTCGCTGTTGTAGCAGTTATTGGCTCTATAGCTATAGCTACACTGATAACGCCATATGTACTCCCTGAGTATAACTTTACTATTGGAATGCTAGTCGCACTCTTTACTATGCTTATGGCGACTGATGCAATTACAGTCAGCTCTATAATGAACAAGTTTAAACTACCAGAAAGGCTAAAGATATATGCCGAATCAGAATCAATATTTAATGATGTTGTAGCTCTAATAATTTTTTATTTTATTGCGCTACCTCTAATTGATGGTGGAGCGGTGTCACTAGTATCAATAAATTATATTTTATTTAAAGTGCTGATTTTTTCAACAATTATCGGGGTAGTAGTGGCTTATTTTGGATTTTTATCTATTAAAATACTCAAAAATCCATTTGACCAGTTTATTATTATCTATCTTGTAGCTATTCTCTCATTTCTCATATCAGAGTATTTTAATATTGCCGGTATTTTGTCTATAGTTGCTTCAACATTGACATTTAAGTACCTTATACAAAAAGAGACAAAAGATGAATCTCAAAGTAGCCACAAAAGTGAATACTCCATCCTAGAGCTCATAAAGAGTGTCCCTGCTGTAAGCAGAAGAGAGTTTAGAGAGTATAAAAAAGAGGCGATGTTTATAGGTATTTTTGCTAATGCTATTGTCTTTGTTATTATTGCTAATATCATTGATTTGTCTCTTTTGTGGACCTATCTAAAAGAGATTTTAATTGTCTTTTTTATCACAACACTGATTCGCTTTATGAGTGTTAGCTCTTTGATAGTAAGCATGAAGCTTCCATTTCGATGGGCTAAGACACTGACACTTTCAGGGACTAAAGGTGGATTGGCAATAATTATGGTGCACTCAATTCCTCAGAGTTTTATATATAAAGATTTGTTTGAAGCTTTGGTTATTGGAAATGTTCTTATTAGTACATTTATATACACTTTTATTTTGATGTATCATATAAAGTTAAACCAAGGTGAGTATGAACAGGATATGCTTGTAGATATACACAGTAGCGATACCAACATGGTTACATATAGGAAGAATATAGTTGAGATACTGGAAAAAGATATGCACACGCAAGCTTATAACAGACAGTTTACTGAGGAGAAAATAAGCAGTGAATTGATGCGTTCAAGCCGTTATAAACTTGAACTTGCGTTTTTGATACTAAAGCTACCCGATACAATTAAGCAGAGCAGTACTGAGTTGAGCTTTATAGGTGGAGTTGTTGTTCAGAGTATTCGTGTAAATGATTATTTTGGAAAATTGCGCGATAATGAGTATGTGATAATCGCTACTAACACTTCACTTGGCGGAGCGGTTATTTTAGCAGAGAAAATTTCTCAAAAACTTCTAAGTAAAGTAAAAAGGGATGATTCACTCGATTATCATTTTGGTGTAACACAGGCAAACGAGACGGATGATATAAAGGATATCTTGGAGAAACTTCATGATGCACTCCATCGTAGTACTCAAAGTAAATCATCTGTAATTGAGATAGAGGCATAAGATAGAAAGTATAAGTTTTTTATTGTAAAATACAAGTAATTACATAAAGGGCATTAGTATGGAAGATATGTACGGCATTAAATATAGCAAACCAGAAGTGGTACTGCTTCAAGATACTGGTATCGGTGTGGCAGAAGCTGCTGCTAGGACTTGTTATGACTCCTTTGAAAACAGTGAGAATGATGTTATAAAAAATATAGAACATCAGATGCCAAATGACTCTATGTGTGATGACTTAAACGCAATAGATGACTCTAATCTTTTAGACTCGTTAGCTTGGACATACTTCCACCACTCTATTTTAGAACATGCAAATCTTAGCTTTTTAGTACGTGGAACATCTCGTGGCGTTTTACAAGAGCATGCTCGTCACCGTCTTCAAGCTATCTCTGTAAGAAGTACACGCTATACGATGAGTTCAGTTATCAACGCTTTTGTAGCTTCAAGACACGGCGGAGATAAAAACTTCTTTATTGAGACTGTTATGGGTTTTGATATGTTTGTTACAAGTGATGAAGATTATAACAGACTTGAAATCGGTGCTATATATGACAAGCTAGAGTATCAGTCTAAAGTTGTAGAAGATTTTCACTCTATCGCAGTTGCAAAGAG
>JAYEMB010000068.1:0-15730 GCA_034717855.1 Campylobacterota bacterium | reverse complement strand
TGCAGAGCTGCACCAGTTGCTGAAGTTACTAAGGCGATACGTTGAGGAAACTTTGGAAGTGGCTTTTTACTCTCTGGATTAAAATAACCTTGTTCAGATAGTTTTTGTTTGAGTTGCTCATACGCTAAAGCTAAAGCACCCTGCCCCGATGGTTGGATAGAAAAACAGTTTACCTGATAAGAGCCTCTTGGTTTATAAAGAGTTACAGCTCCATCAAGAATAACTTTCATGCCCTCTTCAAGACGAAATTTTAGTTTTGATGCGTTTCCTCTGAACATAACACAACTAATAGCTGAACTAGAGTCTTTAAGGGTAAAATATATATGTCCTGAGTTATGAAAGGTAATGCGAGAGAGTTCGCCCTCCACTAAAACGCGACTAAAGCTCTCTTCAAGTAGACCTTTAATCTGCTCATTTAGAGAAGATACGCTTAGTGTGTTCATCGCTACTTTTTACGAGCGATTAAAAGAGTAGATATATCCATAGAGAAGCTTTTAGTATAAAGCATCTCAAAGCCAGCAGCTTCAAGTTCACGCTGCATATTTTCTACAGTTGAGAAGTCCTCAATAGAGTTCGGTAAGTACTCATAAGCCTCTAAGTTTTTAGAGATAAAACCACCAACTTTTGGAAGTATGTTATTTGTATAGTAGTTCATTATTTTTCCAAGAAATGAAGGGTTCTCATTTTTCATAAACTCTAAAATAACCACAAGCCCATTTTTTTTCAAAACGCGGTTAAACTCATCAAGAGCTTCTTGTCTCTGCACCACATTTCTAATCCCGTAAGTAATACTCAAAATATCACTACTCTCATCTTCTAGTGGAATCTCAGTAGCTTTTGAGATATGGTAGTTAAACTTGGGATACTTCTCACGAGCCACGTCAACCATTCCAACTGATGGATCAACTCCAACAATCTCACCGATAGCAATACCATTTACTTCAGCACGACTACGCCAATAGTCCATCATATCACCGGTTCCACAAGCAACATCTACAATTCTATCTATAGAGTCTTTAGCACTATACTTATATGCTAAGTCACAAGCTTTACGTCTCCAACTCTTATCTACTCCCATACTCATAACACGATTTGCAGTGTCATAAGTTGGTGCGATATCATCAAACATTGATACAATTTTTTCTTGCTTTTGTGCGTTTTGTTTACCGTGAGAACTCATTTATATCCTTTTCATCCACATAATTATATCTTCCGTCTCTTTTTGTATATTTAAAATATCAAACTTATCATCTAAGTTTTCAAATCCACTTTTACCACCAAATGAAGGGGCAAGATAACACAAATAGTAATCAACAATATCACGAGTGAGTTCATACATTTTTGAACTTCCCTCAATCATAATGTTTTTATAGCTATCTAGTTTTGAAAAGTTATCTTCTATAAATACTTCTCTTCCCTCAACATTAAAAAGAGGAATAGTTCTGTCAAAATCTTTGCGCTGTGAGAGTATCAAAATATCAGGAGCCTTGCCATCAACCAGTCTCGCATCGAGAGTCGGTCTATCTTCTCTGACCGTATTACCGCCAATCACAAGCAGGTCACAAACATCACGCATAGCGTGAACATTTTTACGTGACTCTTTTGAGCTAATAATCCCATCATCAGTAGTTGCGTTTAAACGCTGTGCCCACTTAAAAAATACGAACTTATCATTAAGAGACTTGTTAAATGGATAGAGCAAATCATCACACTCTTTTTTTAGTAGTTCACTATATACAGTACAATCATTCATATTTAAAATCATACTGCCAGCTTTCGCTTTTGGATTAGTATCATTAGAGCCAATATAGACTTCCCTGATTCCTAAATCACTAATAAGTCTTGCACAAGATGGTGTTTTGCCAAAGTGAGAACATGGCTCAAGTGTTGTATAAAGAGTAGCATTTTGAAATATATTGTTGTGATTACTTTGCAGGTGTGTATGTATATCTACTGAATCTTCTAAAGCGAGAATATATGCATCATCTGTTAGTTTGTAGTAAGCCGCTTTGAGTGCGTTTACTTCTGCGTGTGGGCCACCAGCTTTTTTATGAGCTTCTACTGCTAGAATCTCACCATTTTCTCCAACAACTGTACAGCCAACTGCTGGGTTTGGGTAAGTTAAACCTTGATATTTCCAAGCCTCTTTAAGAGCAAGGCTCATAAAGAAACTATTATCGACTACCATTCAAAGTATGTTTTAGCTTTATTGATATCGTTAAACTCTATCTCAACGATTTCTTCTTCAGTCTGAACACTTATCTTAGAGCCTACAACGCTAAGAAGTACTCCTCTGATTTTATTTTTTTCCAAACCAAGAATAGAAACTTTCTCTCCAATAGATTTTTTAAAGTGATCTAGTTTAGTGAGGTTTCTCTCAATTCCTGCAGTTCCAACCTCAAGTCTATAATCACCTGAAACAGGAGGAGTAACATCTAAAAGAGGAGAGATCAAATGAGTCAACTCAACACATTTGTCTAAAGAAACACCACTGCGTTTCCCATCAACTACCTCAGTTGAAATAACACTTACACGGTAGATAGTCTCATCATGTTCGCTAACAATTACAGTATCATATAGTTCTAAATCAACTGATTTTACAAGTGAATTTATATCGCTCTCAAGACTCATCGTTTGTATCCTTTGAAATGCGTTTAAACAGTTCTTCTATATTTTTTGATTTTTCTATCTGTTCATCAAACTCAAACGTAAACTTAGGACATCTGTACCATCCTTGATCTTTAAGACAGTAAGTCTCAACAATCGGACGTGCCTTTCTTAAAAGCTTTAAGTAGTCGCGCTTCTCTTGTTCTGTTAATGAGTGAGGGTTAATATAAACTTTTGCATCACTTTTACCACGAGAACATTTGACTTCAATGATATCTAACTCATGAAGCCTATTGTCATTCATAGCGCCAAGTGCTTGAGGAATTAACTCTAAAAGAACTGATTCAGTCCTTTTGAGTTTAATTTGAGCTTCTGTCATGAGTCTATAACTCTACTTTCTGCTCAACTTTTTTGAATGTTTCAAGGATATCACCAGGTACAACATCATCATAACCACTGATAACAACACCACACTCATAACCGTTACCAATCTCTTCAACATCATCTTTGAAGCGTTTAAGTGAAGTAAGCTCACCTTCGTAATGAACAACACCATCACGAATAACACGAACCATACCACCACGGATAAGACGACCATCAACAACAACAGAACCAGCAACAACACCTTTAGGTATTTTAAATACTTCTCTAACTTCTGCTTGACCAGTGTTCTCTTCAGTATATTTTGGAGACATCATACCAGTAAGCATTCCAGTAATATCATCTATCAGTTGGTAGATAATTGAGTATGTTTTTATCTCAACACCTTTTTGTTTTGCAGATGCTTTAACAGCACCAGTTGGACGAACATTAAATCCAAGAAGAACGCAGTTTTCTGAGTTATTTACTAGTTCAACATCATTTTCTGTGATTCCACCAACGCCACTTGAGATAATATTAACTTTAACTTCATCATTTCTAAGTGCTGTGATAGATGTTTTAATAGCTTCAAGTGTACCGTGAACATCTGTTTTAAGTACAACTTTAAGAGATTTAAGTTTACCCTCTGCAATCATTGCTGTCATATCTTCTAATGAGGATTTAGTTGAGATAGAAAGTTCTTTATGTCTATCGTACTCATGACGTTTAAGAGCGTAAGCTTTAGCTTCCTTCTCATTTTCCATAACCGTCATAATCTCACCAGATGCTGGAACTTCATTAAGCCCTGCAACAACTGCTGTATGAGATGGTAAAAGTTTTTTAACTTGCTTATTGTGTTCATCAAGCATAGCTTTAACACGACCGTAAGCCGCACCACACACTACGTAATCTCCAACTTTAAGAGTACCATTTTGAACGATAACAGTAGCAACTGGACCACGACCTTTTTCTAAAGAAGACTCAATAACAGCTGCTTTTGCAAGTGCGTCTTCGTTCGCTTTAAGTTCTAATATCTCAGCTGTAGTAAGAATCTCTTCAAGTAAGTCATCAATACCCATATTTGATTTTGCAGATACTGGTACAAATGGAATATCTCCACCCCAATCAACTGGATTGATACCATGTTCGGCCATTTGACCCTTAACCATATCTGGTTGAGCAGTCTCTTTATCCATTTTATTGAGTGCAACAATAATTGGAGCACCTGACTCTTGTGCAAGTTTAATAACTTCAAGAGTCTGAGGTTTTACACCATCATCAGCAGCTACAACGATAATAATAATATCTGTTATCTCCGTACCTTTTTCACGCATGTGACCAAAGGCAGCGTGTCCCGGTGTATCAATGAAAGTAATTGGTTTACCATGTTGCTCAATTGTATAAGCACCAATATGCTGAGTAATTCCACCAGCTTCACCATCTGTAACTTTAGCTTCACGAATAGCGTCTAGAAGTGAAGTTTTACCATGATCAACGTGACCCATTATTGTAATAATAGGAGCTCTCTCAGTTGCGTCTGGATCCTCTTCGATATCTTCAACTTCTTGAGTAAACTCATCTTTAGGATCGATGATAGTTACTTCAACTTCAAACTCTTCAGAAAGTATTTCAATTTCGTCATTTCCAAGGAAGTCATTTTTAGTCATCATCATACCAAGGTCAAAAAGAACCTTAATAATGTCGGACATTGGACGGTTTAGAGCTTCAGCAAACTCGTAAACGCGAATATCTTCTGGAATCTCTACATGAGTTACTATCTCTTCTTCTTGAGTTGCTTTTTTATACTTTTTCTTAACATCTTTACGAACTTTTCTGCCACGAGGTGCTTGCTTTTTATTTGCATTTCTACCTGCTGGTTTAGGAGGTCTTGGTTTTCTTGGCTCTTCTTTAGGTAGAGGAGCTCTCTCAGTAGAGTTCAAATCAAGAAGAGTTACTTGGTCATCCATATCCATAGATACTTCGGCCATAGAACCACCAAAGATATCCATCTTTTTACCTTGATCTTGTTTACTAGCACTACGTGAACTCTGCTTAGATTTTTTCTTTTGAGCAAGTTCTTCTAAAACTTCTGCACTCATCTTTCCATATGAAGATACAGATGCTTGTTTTTTAGGTAAGTCGTAGTTCTCTACAACTTTTGGCTTTTTCTTTTTAACAATTTTAAGACCTGTCTTTTTAATAGCTGGTCTTATTGCAGGCTGAACAACTTTTAAAGTACTTTTAGTTTCTGCTTTGGGAGCCTTAGCTACTGATGGTTTTTCAGTTTCAACAGCTGCTTCTGCTTTTACATCCTCTTTTGGGGAGTTCTCCTCTTTAGTTTCAGCAGGTTTTGCCTCTTTTAAAGGAGCCTCTTTGCTTACTTCTTTTGATTCTTCTGCAGGAGTTTCTTCTTTTTTAGGAGTGTCACTTTTAGCTTTTACGGTTTTAGGCTTGGCTACAGGGGCAACCTTTTCCTCTTCACCATTCATGATATAGTTAGCAATATTTTCTGCTTCTTCCATTGTAACTTTACTTTGCGCAGCTTTTACTTCGATACCCATACTTTTTGCTTTTTCTAAAACGTCTTTAGAAGCAATTCCAAGCTCGTCTGCAATCTCTTTTACGCTAACTTTATCTGTCATCAGTGATGATCTCCTTTAGTTTGTTCATAAGTTTGTCTTTTTCACCACTTCTGCATTGTCGCATAAGTGACTTAGAGATTTTTTTCTCTTCTTTAAGACAGTTTTTACATATATAAAAACTTCTACCTCTTCCCTTAAATATATCTATATTCCCATCGATGCACTGAAGCCGAAGTAGATTAGATTGAGCATCTCTCTCTCTGCAAGAGATACACATTCTAAGAGGTATTTTAAAAATTTCCGCCATTATATCTAAATATTGCTTTATTTAATAGGCTTTAACGCTCTATTATCAGTCCGCTATTGTCAAAGTCCAAAATTTTCACTTCAAAGTCCGGAAATTTCTGCTTAAACTTGTTGGCAATCATGGCAGAGTCATCATCATACACAAGTGAAAAGAATGTAGAACCACTCCCTGAAAGCGTGCTCATAAGCGCACCACTCTCATAAGCAACTTTTTGAACACTAAAGAGTTCAGGAAGAGTTTTCATTCTCGCTTTTTGATGGAACCTATCTTGAGTTGCAAGTTTCAACATCTCCCAATCTTCATTAAAAAACGCAGCAACAGTCAAGGCTGTGTGGGAAAGGTTATATACTGCGTTTTCTTTGGAGTATGATTTTGGCAGAAGTATTCTACCTCTTGCTGTATTCATCTGCTTATTTGGGATAACCACCACCGCTTTAAGATAATCAGGAAGATGTTTTCTTTGTGAAAATACTTTGTTTTTCTCAACTGTAGCAGCATTAAAACCACCCATAACTGCAGGTGTAATGTTATCTGGATGTGATTCATAAACAAGTGCATGATTTAAGATACGACGTTTAGAGACTCTAATACCTGCCGCTTCATGTGCAGATGCAATTGCTGAAACTATTACAGCTGATGAGCTTCCGAGTCCTCTAGACATCGGAATTTGGTTGTAAAAAGTAAATTTAAAATTTTGTTTCTTTTTCGTTAAACGCAGGTAGTGTTCATTAAAGATACTAACGAAAAGGTTATTTCCTTTTAGTCTTGGATTGTTTTCACCCTGACCTTTTATACTTACACTGAAAAATTTAGACTGATGAAACTCTACACGGTTTCGAAGATCTACGGCTAAACCTAAAGAGTCAAAGCCTGGCCCAAGATTGGCACTTGTTGCGGGTACACTTACTGTCACTGATTGATCCTATCCAACTGCCCCTATCATGTAAAGCGGCGCTGTATTTGTTGTAAACTCATTATAATCAAGTACATCTGGAAGCCTAAAGTTCGCTTCTGGTACTGTTTCTAACTTTTGAGTTTTTATTTCTGATGAAATTTTAACAAAACATAACTTTCCAATCGCTTTTATTGGGGTGTTTTTATTGAATTTAAATGCATCTGTTGCATAAAGTGGTATATTTTTCAAAATACTTAGAGACTTTAAAAATATATATGCAACCTTAATAGCCATAAAACTTCCGGGACCATTTGCATAAAAGAGTCTCTCAACACTATACTTTTTAAATATATCAGAGTAGATTATAGGAAGGATATCTGAACTTTTTTTCTCACTAATAATAGTCTCCAAGAGCCTACCCTCATGATAGATACCAATTTGTACAGGAGAGCTAAGAGCTACAAGAAGTACATCTACGCTTTTAGGCATACGCTTTTTCTAACTCTGCCGTTTTTTCACCTACTAACTCTACCACTTCATAATTCTCTGCATCTTTTAATAACTCTAAAGTCAGTTTATGATTTAAATCGTGACTCCCAGCCATAGCTTCATAGTTTCCTATAAAGTTCATACCAATCAGACTCATATCACCGATAGCATCTAGTATTTTATGTCTTACAAACTCATCTGGAAATCTCAAGCCTTCAGGGTTTAAAATCTTCTTTTCATCTAAGACTATTGCGTTTTCTAATGAACCACCGAGTGCTAAACCTTTTGAACGCAGATATTGTACTTCATGTAAAAAACCAAATGTTCGCGCCCTTGCAATCTCATTTTTATACGACTCTTTTGTAAACTCTAAAACATACTCTTGATTTTGAATTACCGGATGAGGAAATTTAATAGTAAAATCATACTTCAAGTCTGGTGATGGGGAGAGTTTAACATACTTGTCGCCCTCTCTAACCTCAATCTCTTTTTTGATACGCATGATTTTTTTAGGCACATCAAGTTCAGCTATTCCTGCCTCATCTAAAAGCATACAAAAACTTGCACTACTTCCATCCATCACAGGAACCTCATCAGCATCAACAATAACTCTTAGATTATCAATTCCGTAAGCGTACACAGCAGAGAGCAGGTGTTCTATAGTAGAGATGACATAATTATCTTTTCCTATAACAGTAGCCATCTTAGTATCTACAACATTCTCTGGTATCAGAGGTATAGATACATCAACATCACTACGGTAAAAAACAATCCCACTATTTGATTCTAAAGGCTCTAAAATTAATCTTACAGGAGAACCTTTATGAAGTCCAATCCCTACTAACTCTACAGATTTTTTTATAGTTGTTTGATACATGTTAAATCCTTAGTCTCTATTAATTATCTCTTTAGCGCTTTTTATAACATTGTTGATGTTTAATTTCATCCACTCTGCATCCATCCACTCTTGAGGACGAACTTCAATTCCTTGCACTAAAACACCAAAGTGTAAGTGGTCTCCCATAGCATACCCGCTTTTACCCGTTTTAGCTATAGTCACTCCTCTGTTAGTTTCATCACCGCTGCTTACTTGTGAGCTTGAGCAGTGTCCATAAAGAGTGTAAAGCCCTAAACCATGATGGATAATTGGCATATTTCCATAGAGACCATTATAGTCGCTATAAACAACTTCACCACCATTTTGAGGTTTAATATCAGCCATTGCATTACTTGCTAAATCTAACCCTAAATGATACGATTCACTAATTTTTGAACCATCATATGAGTACTTTCTATGATCACCAAAAGTAGCTACAACCTGTGCATTTTTCAGAGGGTACATCTTATTCATTTTAAAAGAACTTATCTCTTCATCCTCTTTTACTTTTGATGTTATCTCATGAATTAGTTTTTCATTTTTAGCTCTAACATCTTCATTTATTATTTTAAACTGCTCTAGAGAATCACTCACACCTTGTGTCTCTTCAAACTCCTCTGCTAGTTCAGCTATCTTTCCTTTTAAAAACCTATCACTCAGTTTGATTTTTGAAACCCTATAGTTTTTCTGTTTTAGGTAAAAAGGGATATATGATTTAGATACATTTCCTGCGCTATCTTTTACAATAATAGTCGCTTTAAAACTTTGATCCACTACTGGCCACGCTAAAAGTGAGATGTAGTAACCCTCTTTATAAAATGGTTGTGGTTTAAATCGCTTTTTGCTGTTTCCTTGAATATACATCTCTTCAATATTCTCATCACTTACTTTAAATATAACAAGTGCTGAACCGCCACGAGATATTTTATATGAATTACTGACTATGCTTACTTGTGGTTTCTTTTTATCTACAGTTAATTTAAATACTTTTTTTGTAATATTTCCATTAAGAAGATTCCATTTGCTACTATCTTGAGCCTCTACAATAATTTCTATACTCTTATCTTTTAAAGAGTAGGTTCCTCTAGGAGGTTTCACCTCTATGTTTAAAGACTTTTCAGGTGTCATAAGTTGTTCATACTCTAAACTTTTCTCTTCATCAGCAGTTCTGAGTGTAACTTTATACATTTTAACACCACTATCATCATCTATAGAGATATTGAGTGGTTTTTTTAGATTCCAAAATCCATTGTTTTCTAGTGTAACTACTGGTGCGTTTCTCTCAAAAGTTGATGAAAAATATACATAAAGTGCTCCGACTACTACCAAAACTGTTATTAATACTCCACCTATTGGAGATTTTTTCTTTCCATAACCCAAATTATATTTCCTTAATTTTTAATTTTAAAACTTCATTTTCACTATTTAATAATATAGCCATCTCTACATAGGGAAGACTTAGAGCTTCACTCATAATCTCAAATGCTTCATCCAAATTTGAGCCCGATGATATCAAGTCATCACTAGCTAACAAAAAAAGAGCAGATTTTGAATCATTTATCAAAATCATCTTTTTGAGCATTCTTGCTTTTAATCTAAGCATCGAGAGTGAAGACCTTTGCATCATAAACTGCTTACACAATTTATAATCAGCTCCACTAGCTATTAACTTACTAGCAAAAGCAAAAGTTGTGCCATCAGTCTCACTACTTAAAAAGCCGTCATATCTTTGAAGAAGCCCTGCATATAAGGCTGTAGCCATCTTTGTATTTATACTAATGTTCTCTTTTTCAAACAACTTATATAGAGGTTCACTCTCTCTGTCTAAATCTAAAACTAGGTCTGAAGAGCTACCCACTGCGTTTCTTAATTTCTCATACCATGGTAAAAAAGAGAATCGCTTATCTACACTTTCTTTTTCACACACAATAGATACTTTTTTATGTAAACGCAGTATATGTGTATAAAGTGCACTAGCATCACAAAATGAAGCACTACTTGTTACGATAACAATATGCTTCGCTTCTTCTATAGATTTTAATGAAATCACCTATGAGTTCCTATTCACACTCTATTTATGCAATTATATACTATAAACGATTTCCTTCTTATTTTCTATTCATTTTATAGACATACGCGAGTACTTCAGCAACAGCACTAAAAAGTGCTTCAGGAATCGGTTTATCTATATCTACCTCAGCATACAGACTTCGTGCTAATGGTGGATTCTGTACGATGTGAACACTATTTTCTCGTGCAATCTTTTTAATCTGCAGTGCGATATTGTCCATCCCTTTTGCTACAACAAGGGGTGCATGTGATTTTTGCTCATCATATTTTATGGCTACTGCATAGTGAGTTGGATTTGTGATAATTACATCTGCGTTTGGTACTTCAGCCATCATCCTTTTTCTTGAAGCTTGCATCTGAATTTGGCGAATTTTTGATTTAACGAGTGGGTCACCTTCCATATTTTTCATCTCATCTTTGACCTCTTGTTTACTCATTTTAAGACCATCAAAGTACTGTTTTCTAACAATAATAATATCAATTATCGCAAAAACAAAAATAATCAAAAGCATCACTAAGGCGATGATTATCATCTTATCTTTAAGCCACTCTAACTGTTCATCTAAGCCAAAGAGTGCAACTGTAGGAAGTTCCATAATAAAATAGAAAAAGAAAACAAAACCAACGCCCAAGGTTGTAAATGATTTGAAGGTTATTTTCACGCCCTCTATTAGTTTCTTCATTGAAAAAAGATTTTTGGTTCCCTTTATAGGATCGATTTTTTTAAAATCAGGCACTATCGCTTTTGTTGTGAAAAGAAATCCGAATTGAGCTAAAGCAGCAATAACACCTGATATAGCAACTGCAATTGCCAAAGGCATAATTATAAGCAAGAACTCTCGAATAGTTACTATCGCTATATCGATCATAAAGAGTCTGTCTAAAGGAGTTCCAATAAGAGAGAAGTAGTACTGAAAAAGAAGAAGCATATGTTTTGCCATATACGGAAAGAGCATCAAAATTGCAAGAATTGCGACAAAAAGAGTTACGACACCTGAGGCATCTTGAGACTTTGGAACATTTCCCTCTTTTCGGGCATCCTCTATCTTCTTGGGGGTGGGTTCTTCTGTCTTCTCCTGATCATCAGCCATAGATTATGACTTTAACTCATTTTCATAGATAAATCTATCCAATTTGCTTGATGGATTAAAGAGCCACTACTAATAGCATCAACACCACTTTTCGCATAAGATTCTATAGTCTCAAGAGATATATTTCCGCTTGCTTCTAAAAGTATATGAGAAAAATTTTCATCTCTGTAAGCTACAATTTCTAAAATCTGCTCAGGTGTCATGTTATCACACATAACAATATCAGCACCTGCACTCATAGCCTCTTTAGCAATTTGAAATGTTTCAGCTTCTATCTCTATCTTTGCAGTAAAAGGGATGTTTTTTCTCGCTAGCTTAATATATGCGTTTAAATCTTTGATAGTTTTTAGATGAGTGTCTTTGATCATCAGTGAATCATCAAGACCCATTCTATGATTTACAGCTCCACCTACTTTTGTAGCATACTTTTCAAAAACGCGAAGTTGTGGCCTTGTCTTTCTTGTATCTAATAACTTTACATCATATGGAGCTATAATGTCTACATATTTCCTAGTTAATGTTGCGATTGAACTAGCATGAAGAAGCATATTTAAAATCGTTCTCTCATTTCTTAAAAGTCTATGAGAATCACCTCGAATTATTGCAAGAACTTCACCTTTAACAAAACTCTCGCCATCATGTTTGCCCCAGACAATATCAAGACCTTCAATCGTTGCTAATACATTTATGTACTTTTCACCAGCAACAACTCCGTCACTTTTTGCAACAATATCAGCCTTAGCATCTACTGCAGGTTCTACTAAAGCGTATAAATCACCACGTCCAACATCTTCGGCTAATGCAGCTTTTACAAATGACTCAATCATAATGCTAACATTCTCTCTAGCGCTATTTTTGCCCACTTCTGCGTTTTCTCATCTACATGAATCTCATTAATAGGCTCACCGTCGTCTATAGCTTTAAGTGTCAAATAAACATCTTCTAAAGTGGTCTCATTCATTGTCGGGCACTCCGGTTTTGTTGAGGATAAAATATAGGTATTCTTAGGGCGAAGACGACTCACCATATTAAACTCAGTACCAACAGCTACTTTTTGCTCCGCTGGTAACTCTTTGATGTACTTAATCAACTGGGAAGTTGAACCAACAAAGTCTGACGCGTCACATATTTCAGGATCACACTCTGGGTGAACAGCTATTAAAATAGCTGGAAATTTCTTTCTATAAAACGCAATGTCATCTAAAGAAAAGAGCTGATGTACTGAACAAAAACCATCAAAACATATAATATCTACTGCGTTTAAATCTTCTCCATCACCTAAAACGCAAGATTTTAATCCCATCTGGTTTGCTATGTTTTGCCCTAAACATCTATCTGGAACAAAAAGAATTTTTTTACCCTCTTTAAGCGCTGTTGATATTATGTGTTTCGCATTTGAACTTGTGCAGACAAGCCCACCCATCTCACCAACTTTTGCCTTAACCTCAGCACTAGAGTTTATGTAAGTTATTGGCAAAATATTATCATTTGAAATACCAACATCATTCATAGATTTTACAGCCTCATCATACTGAACACCTGTAATCATACTTGCCATCGCACAACAAGCTATTTTTGGCATAACAACACGCTTGTTTGGACTTAATACTTTTACACTTTGTCCCATAAAACCAACACCACAAAAAAGTACAAACTCTGCATCATCATCTCTTGTTCGAGTAGCGAGCTCAAGAGAGTCACCGGTAATATCACCAACTTCAAACACTTCATCTCTTTGATAAAAGTGAGCAACTACAGTTACACTTAATTTACTCTTTAAATCATCAATTTTTTGTTTTAATTCTTCGTTTGTATATTGCAAAAAATATCCTATATTTATTAATAAACGCAATTATATCAAAAAAAATTATATGCTGATTAATTTATACTGTTTATATATTTACTTAAGAGTTGTATGCTAGAATTTCAAATGCAAATTTCACTTTTACTCACAATTTTTATCATTGCTATTGTTTTACACATTATACTGATTCGTAATGCTCAGTTTTTAAAACTTATGGATATTCCAAATGAGAGAAGTGCACATAAAAATGCTGTTCCTCGTGGTGCCGGAATCGCTATTGTCCTTTCTGTTTTCTTAGTGGAGCTACTGTTTAACCTAGAGTACATGTTGTCTCATGTCTATATCTACACAGCTATATTCCTCGTTTTTTTAGTTGGTCTTATAGATGATAGAAGTGATGTTTCTCCGCGATTAAAGTTTGTTATTATTTTTATAGCCACTATACTTATATATATTGCTGATGTACAGATTAGCTATCTTGGTACATACTTCTCTTATGATGTTTTACTTCCTTCACTATTAATTTTCCCATTTACTTTTTTTGCCATTGCTGGATTTACAAATGGCTTTAACTTAATAGACGGCTTAGATGGACTTGCAGGAAGTGTCTCTCTGGTCATGCTAAGTACATTCTTTGCTATCGGTATGATTTACAATGACACTCTGATTATTGCACTCTCATCTTCTTTTATTATTGCAGTTATAGCATTTTTGATTTTTAACTGGAATCCGGCAAAGATTTTTATGGGAGATAGTGGCTCTTTAACTTTAGGCTTTGTTATATCGGTATTAAGTATTAAATCCATTCAATATATCTCACCAGCAGCCGTTCTCTTTATTATGGCGTTGCCAATACTGGATACCTTTGTTGTTATGCGTCGTCGTATGCAGAGAGGTCACTCTATATTTCAGGCTGATAAAAACCATATGCACCATTTTCTTCTCAATGTAAAAGGAGATGTTCGCTACACTGTTATGCTACTTGTCTCTTTGCAAATTATTTTTTCTATTTTAGGATTTCAACTACGAGAAGATAATGACTTTCTTACTGTACTTCTTTTTGTACTGCTTTTCTTTGTTTTCCTAAACCTCTTTGATCAACGATTGCGACGAAGAAAAAAAACTAAATCACAACGAAAAAGACACCATAAAATACAAAATCAGCTGGAGAACAAATGAAAATATTTATTACAGGTGGTGCTGGATATATCGGTACACACACATGTGTAGAACTAATAAACGCAGGATTTGATGTTACAGTTTTTGACAACCTTTCTAACAGTTCACTAGAAGCTATAAAACGCGTAGAGACTATAACTTCATCAAAAGTTACCTTTGTCGAAGGTGATATTAGAGATGAGACTGCTATGTCTCAAGCTATGAAAGGATGTGAAGCAGTAATCCATTTTGCAGGCTTAAAAGCAGTTGGTGAATCAGTGAATAATCCCCTAGAATATTATGATAATAACGTTCAAGGAACACTCTGCTTGTTACGAGCTATGAAACTGAATAACATCAAATCTCTTGTATTTAGCTCTTCAGCAACTGTATATGGAGACCCTGACTACCTCCCACTAGATGAATCGCACCCTCTTCGCACTACAAACCCATATGGACAAACTAAACTTGTCATAGAAGATATACTTCGTGATTTATATGTCTCAGATCCTACATGGAAAACAATAATCTTACGCTATTTTAATCCCGTTGGAGCCCACAAGAGTGGACTCATCGGCGAAGATCCGCAGGACATTCCAAACAATCTTATGCCTTTTGTAGCACAAACTGCAATTGGACGTCGTGAAAAACTAGGTGTCTTTGGAGATGATTACGATACTATTGACGGAACTGGAGTGAGAGACTATATACATGTAGTAGATTTAGCCCAAGGACACCTTAAAGCTCTTCAGGCCCTTAAGTCTCCACAATGTACAGCGATTAACCTTGGTACAGGAACAGGCTACAGTGTACTTCAAGTTGTTAAAGCTTTTGAAAATGCCTCTGGGAAAAGTGTTCCATACGAAATCCAACCAAGAAGAAGTGGAGATATCGCTTCATGCTATGCTAACCCTAAAAACGCAGAAAAACTACTAAACTGGAGAGCAAAATATTCACTTCAAGAGATGTGTCAAGATAGCTGGAACTTTCAGAGTAAAAATCCTCAAGGGTATGAATAAACTAAAATCTGTTTACAAATTTATGTTACAATATGGACAAAGATAAATATAAGAAAAAGCCAATCTTGTTGCGAAGCGAGTCCGGAAAGCTATGGGTCTCTCTGAGATCGCCAGGCTACCAGTATATTTTTTACTTCTCTATTTCTATATCTATCTCATTTTAACTAAGGAGTAGATTATGCAAATCCAATCTATCAACCTAGCAATAGTCTTAACAATAATGATGTTTTTTAATGCATGTGGTGGGGAAGAAAGTAGTAGCACAGAAATGAAAACTGCAATCTCAACAAATCCTGTTCAAACTGAACCTACTGTCGATCCTGTTCAAACTGAACCTACTGTCGATCCTGTTCAAACTGAACCTACTGTCGATCCTGTTCAAACTGAACCTACTGTCGATCCTGTTCAAACTGAACCTACTGTCGATCCTGTTCAAACTGAACCTACTGTCGATCCTGTTCAAACTGAACC
>JAYEMB010000067.1:39167-42567 GCA_034717855.1 Campylobacterota bacterium | reverse complement strand
AAACAGGTGACAGATACAGGTGCAATTGAAGCTATGTGTGATGAGATTATCAGTGCAAATCCTGAAAAAGTAGAGCAGTTCAGAGGCGGTAAAGAGAAACTCTTTGGTTTCTTTGTCGGTCAGGTGATGAAAGCTTCTAAAGGAAGTGCAAATCCACAAGCTGTAAATGAAATCTTAAAAGCCAAACTGAGTTAAACCAACATGATGAAACGCTTGATATTAGATGGAGCATATTTTTTAAATACCTCAAAGAAATATCAGGCAAATAAACGCTTTTTTTATAACCTCTTAGAGAACGATAACTACAAGTTCAAAAAATACTTTGATATGTTTATGATTATACTGATTATGATAAGCGTAGTTGTCCTCATACGTGAGGTGAAGTCTCACGTGAATGACTTCTTTTTATATTTTAACAACTATATAATATCCATCATCTTTCTTATTGAGTATCTGCTACGTCTGTGGGTTAGCAGTAGTGTCAGTGAGATAATAATAAAACAGAATGAACACGACACTATGCTTGGTAAAAAGTTTAATCTTTTTGCATCTTTTATGGAGATAAGCAGAGTGAAACTGAAGTATATTACATCAGTTAGAGCAATCATCGATCTTTTAGCTATTGTACCATTCTTCCATCAACTAAGACTTCTTCGTATCTTTATACTTTTTCGTGTTTTTAAACTCTTTAGGTATGCGAGAAGTTTTCAGACCTTTGCATCAGTGTTGGCAACTAAGAGATTTGAATTTTTAACTCTTTTAATGTTCTCATCTATTGTTGTTTTCGTCTCATCTGTACTTATATATGTGATGGAAGCAAATAATCCTAACTCTCCAATAGATACACTCTATGAAGCATTTTACTGGTCTATTGTAACGATATCAACAGTTGGGTACGGAGATATAACTCCTACTACGGATGCTGGACGTTTAGTAGCTATGTTTGTTATCATAGCCGGTATTGCGGTCTTGGCTTTTACTACCTCCTTGGTTGTCTCTGCATTTACAGAAAAACTTGATGAGATTAGAGAGACAAAGAGTGTAGATGATTTAAAGAAGATAAAAGAGTTCTATATAATCTGTGGGTATGAAAATATAGCTCAAGAGCTTACCATAAAGCTATCTAAAAACAATAATTTAATCGTTCTTGATGAAGATAGAGAGAGGGTCAGACAGGCTCAAAAAGATGGCTTCAGTGCGTTTAATTATGATCCGGGAAGTGTAGATAGTTATAAAAAACTGCGTATTGACATTAATACCCAAGTAAAAGCTATTTTGTGTCTAAGAGAGAGTGATGTTGAAAATGTATATACAGCACTGACTGTACGCTCTTTTAATAAAGACGTTTTTCTCCTTTCACTTTTGATGAACGAGATGAATAGAAACAAGCTTAGTTTCGCGGGAGTAAATGAGATACTCTACTCCAAAGAGTTGGTTGGTCTCATCGCAAAAGAGTTTGTAGGTAAACCCGTTGCCTTTGAAGTTATACATGCTCTACGTTCTGAGTATACAAGTGTTGATATAGAGGAGATAGTTGTAACACAGAGAATGTTGTCAAATTTTACTCTGGTTGAGCAGTTAAATAACTCAAAATATAGACTTATTTTACTTGGTATTTACAAGCAAGCACATAAAAGATTCTTTTTCAATCCGATAGACTCAACAGTTTTAGAAGAGGGTGACTATCTGCTGGTTATCGGAAACAGTGTTTTTATAAAAGAGTTTGAAAAATATCTACATACAAAGATACAAAAATGAAAAAAAGTGCTTTAATATTCGGCTACAATGACTACTCTGCTCAGATAGCAAAAAACATTTCATATAAGTATGAAGAGATATCTGTTTTCAAATTAGACTCAGATGAGCCAAGGTCTGATTTGGATGAGTTTAGTGTTGAGATGTTTGACTTTAGTGATGAGTGGACAGATCTTGCAGAGACTCATGATATAGAAAACTCCGTAGCGTTTTGTGTTTTAGAAGATGATGCAGAGAATATATTTTTAACTATCTCTTTGAGAGCTGCCTTTGAAGACTTAACCATAATTGCCCTCTCCAAGAATAAAGAGAGTGCAAATAAGCTGAGTATGGCAGGGGCTAACAAGGTTATACCCCTTGTTCAAACTACAGCTACAATGATTTCTGATATACTTGAGAAGCCCGTTGTAACAGAAGTTCTACACAGTATCCTTTATGAACAGAGTGATTTAAAAGTTTCGCAGATTGAGATTAAAAACAGCAGCTGTTTTAAAAATAAGTTTCCATATGAGATAGAGTGGAGCAGGGAGCATGGAATAATAGTTCTCTCAGTTTTACACGTGGATGGAAGCAGTGAGTTTATCTTCTCATCTAAGGCTAAACATCACGAGATAAAAGAAGGTGATGTATTTGTTGTTGTAGGATACGAAACAGATATAGAAGCATTTGAAAAATTAATAGGTGGTGATACATGCGGATTGGAGTAATTGGAGCTGGAAAATGGGGAAGTGCCTTAGCCTTTGCCTTAAGTGAAAAAAATGATGTTTTAATCACCTCTAGAACACCGAGAAACTTACCTAATTTTGTATCTTTAGAAGAGATCTTAGAGTTAGAGTATTTGGTAATAGCTATTCCTGCACAACAAGTCTCATCATGGTTAAAAGAGAACTTTGTATTTAAAAATCAGAAGATTTTAGTTGCTGCAAAGGGTATAGAGGCTTCGAGTGGAAAGTTCTTAAATGAGATATACTCAGAGTATGTTCCGGATGAAAATATCTCCTTTCTCTCTGGTCCCTCATTTGCCGCAGAGGTGATTCAGTCACTGCCAACTGCACTTGTTGTAAACGCAGTAAATGAAGAGTTAAGTGAAAAGTTTGCCTCTTTTTTCCCAAGCTTCATAAAAACATATACTTCTACAGATATTGCCGGTGCTGAAGTTGCTGGTGCATATAAAAATGTTATAGCAATTGCTGCTGGAGTATGTGAAGGTCTCTCTTTAGGTAAAAACGCAGCAGCAGCTCTAATCTCACGTGGATTAGTTGAGATGCAGAGATTTGGAAAGGTGTATGGAGCTAAGAAGGCGAGTTTTGTTGGACTTAGCGGTGCAGGGGATCTCTTCTTGACTGCATCATCTACAATGAGTCGAAACTTTAGAGTAGGGCTTGGTTTAGCAGAGGGTAAAACGCAAGAAGAGATACTTGATGATTTAGGTGAGGTTGCTGAGGGGATAGGTACCGCTTACGCCCTTCGCGATATAGCTGCGCAAAAAGATTTGTATCTACCAATAGCACATGAGGTTTATGAGCTTTTAGAGGGAAAAGAGCCACGTGTATCTTTAAGAGATTTGCTTTCGAGTTAAACTTTATGTATAATTATTCATACGATTATATGAATAGGGGCAAATTATGCATAAAATAAGAAGTAC
>JAYEMB010000067.1:24919-39067 GCA_034717855.1 Campylobacterota bacterium | reverse complement strand
TTATGAGCTTTTAGAGGGAAAAGAGCCACGTGTATCTTTAAGAGATTTGCTTTCGAGTTAAACTTTATGTATAATTATTCATACGATTATATGAATAGGGGCAAATTATGCATAAAATAAGAAGTACCTTTACAGTATCTGATTTTATTATAGATGAGTTAAACAGTGTCTCTAAAGAGTTGGATGAAAAAAAATCTCACATAGTTGAAAAAGCTCTTAGCTTGTACTTTGATACACTAGATGAAAAACTCTCAGATCAAAGACTGAAAAACCTTGAGGATAAAAAAGAGAAACTAGTTCCAGCCAGTGAAGTATTTAAAGAGTTAGGTCTGTAGATATATGTACTCACTCCACTTTTTAAGTAGTGCAAAAAAAGAGTTCAAAAAGCTAGATACTGTAGCTCAAAAAAGTATAAAAGAAAAACTTCTCCTTTTAGTAGAAAACCCAGAAACTTTAAAAAACAATATTAAAGCTCTTAAAGGCGAATACAAAGGTAAGTTTAGACTCCGTATAAATCAATATAGAGTCGTTTTTCAGGTTAAAGATGAAGAGTTGATTATTATTGTGGTTCGGGTTGGTCATAGGAAAGAGATCTATTAAATTGGCAATTAAAGAGTACTCTAAAGTGAAAAATATTTCTACAGAATAAAAGGATTTTAATGTTGCTAGAACATTTAGAACAGTTTAAAAAAATAGGATTAGGAGTTTTAATTGGACTTGGTGTATTTGCACTCTCTTTTACTGTTTTTAATCCAACACAGGCTGCACTTTTAGGAATTATTTCTTTTTTAGTGACACTATGGACAAATGAGGGGCTTCCTTTAGCGGTTGTCTCACTTTTGCCTATCATACTTTTTCCCTCTTTTGAAATTCTTACAACTAAGGCAACTACTGCTAACTATGCACATCCTATTATTTTTCTCTTTTTAGGTGGATTTATGTTGGCTATTGCAGTTGAGAAAACTAATCTTCATACTTTTATAGCCGATAAAATACTCTCTTTTTTCCCAAATACACCAAAGGGGATGATATTCTCTTTGGCTCTGACATCGGGACTACTGAGCTCTATACTCTCAAACACAACTGCGACGCTTCTGCTCATATCTATCGCGCTCTTTATAACTGAAGATGTAAAACTAAAAATGAGGTTTGCTCTTGCTATTGCTTATGGTGCTAGTGTTGGTGGTATTTTGACTCCAATAGGTACTCCTCCAAATCTTATTTTACTCGGAATTATGCACGATAAAGGCTTAGAAGCTATTCCTTTTTTTCAGTGGATATGGATGGTGGCCCCTCTCTCTTTTGTGATGCTTATCTGTGTAAGTCTGCTGCTAAGTTTAGGTGTAGAGAATTCGCCAATTCATAGAGACCATGAAAAGAAACCACTTGATAGTAATCAAAAAAAAGTTCTCTATATACTCGGTGGACTCATTGCATTACTACTGATAAACGCACCTATTAAACCATACTGGTCTGGTTTAGGCTTGAGTGAAGCTGGGATACTTTTAGGAGCGGGACTACTTCTTTTTATGCCACCGTTTAATATCTTAGATTGGATGGATGATAAAGCTAAAATTCCTTACAGAATTATGTTTTTGTTTGGAGCTGGTTTTAGTATCGCTAAGGCATTTAGTGGGACTGGACTTGCGGATGAAGTTGCTTCGTATCTTGTTGCTATGACTACACTCTCACCAATTCTTCTACTTTTTGCTGTTGCGTTTCTTATAACCTTTACAACAGAGATAACATCAAATACCGCATTAATATCTATAATGCTTCCGGTTATATACTCAGTGGCAGAGCAGACAGGTATCAATACGACTCTTTTTATGATGGTAGCAACTCTGTGTGCTAGTTACGCTTTTATGTTGCCAATAGCCACTCCACCAAACGCAATAGCTATGAGTAGTGGAGTTGTAAATGTAAAGAGTATGATTCGGTATGGAATCGTTTTAAATCTTTTAGGGATATTTTTTATAGTAATGATTGCAGAGTTTTTCTGGAAGGGAATTCTTACTTAGTATCGCATTGATTAATTTTTTTTCTTTTAATGATAGTATAGATATCTTTTAAAATTAGAAAAACTGCAAAAAACCACAATCCATCAAGTATGAAGTTGTTATCTAGTCCATTGAAGTAGAGATATGCAAATCCAAGAAAGTAGGGCCATTTAAAAAAGTAAAAAAAGAGTATGCCAACTCCGTAGAGCTCTTTAAGTGTGCGTTTCATAGTTGTATTTTAGCTATATTAGATAAAATTGCATTAAAAAAAGGTATGCAATGATAGTTCATATAGTAATGTTTAAATTTAAAGAAGAGAGTAAGGCTTCAAACCTGAAGATAGTAGAAGGGAAGTTAAACGCTTTAGTTGAAAAGATAGAAGAACTTAAATCAATAGAAGTAGGGCTTGACTTCAATCAATCTGAGAGAGCATTTGACCTCTCTCTTTATAGTACATTTAATTCTAAAGAGGACTTAAAAGCGTATGCAGTGCATGAAGAGCACCTTAAAGTTGTTACACTTATAAAAGAGGTGACTTTAGAGTCTAAAGTGGTAGATTACGAGATATAGAGAGTAAAAAGGTAGAGTTATTTAAACTCTACACTCTCATATCTATCATAGAGCCACTCAGCAACAGCCTGAGCCTCTTCTTGTGAAATCTTACCCTTTAGTGAAGGCATAGTTCCAAATCTCTCTAGTGCACCCGGGTGACACATACTGTTATCAAGATTTGGATTGATAATGTAGTCTTTTACAAAAAGTATGAATAGATAACGATTTACATCATCCTCTTCATCTGTTGTTTGTATGTTCTCTTTAAGACGTCCTGATACTTCAACCATTGGCGGAGCTTTCATATCTTTAATGTTTTTCATAACCTCTTTTTTACTCATCATCTCAACATGACACGACATACACTGCTTTTTATATACTTCATAGCCATCAGCTGCAACAAGAGAGACAGCTAAAGCTAAAGTTGTTAAGAGTATTTTTTTCATAGTAATCCTAATAAGTTTTTTTTATTATAGCAGGTGTAAGTGGATGTTCTGAGAAATTAGAACTAAGATATAGATATTGCTTATATATCTTTTATATACATATGTGATAATATTATTTGAAATTGTTATAGTTTAATAAAATTTTAAATATTATACAAGTAGAATGAGTACTAGTTAAATTAATAATTTAAGGGGAGTTTATGTTAAAAAAATCATTGGTGAGTTTACTGTTATGTGCAGGTTTGGCCTCAAGTGTTGGTGCTCAAGAAGAGTTAAAAGCAGATATGGGGAAAATGGCAGCTGATCTCTCTGCTGTTCAGATTGGTTTTTTCTCAAATGATAAAAAGGGAACACTTACTTCTCTAATGGACTTAAAGAAAATTGTTTATAAAAGTATAGGGGATAAAGATACTATCACAAAATTATTACCTGAAGATATAAGGTATAAAGCAAGTATCGCCATCAATAGTGCAGAACTTATCAACAGACAGATAGAAAAAATTGAAGCTATTTTAAAAGACAAAAACATGAGAATGATAAATCGTCAGATGAAAAGTCAACAAGCTTTTCTTGAGATTCAACAGCAGTGCTTTAGATGCCACAATCTAGTTCGTGACTGGCAATAGACTTCGAAATTTATGAGTGCTTAGTCACTCATAATGAATTTTTTCTTTTAAAATCTTTCAATTTATGACGATTAAACAATCTAAAAAGTATACTTAACTCGTCAAATTAATTTCTCTTTCACTATCTCAACTATATATATTTTGCTAGTATTTCATAAATAAATTATAAAAGGATGCATTATGAGTGAACCAACATTAGAAAATATTGAGGATTATGACACACTCAAAGGCGAAAAGAAAAAAGTTGTTTGGGCTGTTGTATTGGCTGGACTGCTTATAGGAGTTATCTACTCTATCGCATATAATGTCTATGATAATGAAGAGGATAACATTAAAGTAGAAGAGAGTATTAAAAAGATGCCAGTTAGATAATAATTTTATAACTTTAAGATGTTAAAATTTCGCCAATATTAATTAAGGTAAGAGAATGTTAATGACAATTATAAGCATATATACTCTGTATGTACTCATAAATATATATACAAGTGTAATGCAGATAGGTTACATAAACCAATCAAAAAGAAAATCACCCGTTCTGTTATCGGCATCTGATTTTTTAAAAGCTGGAAACTACGCTGTTGCTAAAGAGAAGATGTCAATTGCGAGCTCTTTTGTTGATTATCTCTTTTTTATCGCTTGGATGGGTTTTGGTATAACTATGCTGAGCGCAAATCTTTTTCTAGAGAGTGAAGCTCTTATGAACATAGCTATTGTTATGGGTTTTATTGTTATAAACTCTGTTCTCTCACTCCCTTTTGCATATTATGAAAAGTTTGTTTTGGATGAAGAGTTTGGTTTTAACAAATCAAGCATGGGACAGTGGATAAAAGATACGCTTATCTCTTTTGTACTGACACTTATTTTAGGCTCTTTAGTGGTTTGGGGAATCTATGAGATTATCACTAACTTTACACTTTGGTGGTTGTGGAGTTTTGTTTTTATATTTGGAGTAATTGTTTTAATAAATATGCTTTATCCTGCGTTCCGTGCTATGTTTTTTGATAAGTTGACACCACTTGAAGATAAAGAGCTTGACAGTGACATAAAAACTTTAATGGATAAAACAGGTTTTGTAAGTTCTGGTGTATTTGTAAGTGATGCTTCAAAACGCGATGCAAGACTAAACGCATACTTTGGTGGCTTTGGAAAGGCGAAGCGCGTTGTTCTTTTTGATACACTCATAGAAAAACTTACAACGAAAGAACTTTTAGCAGTTTTAGGACATGAACTTGGACACTTTGCACATGGAGATATCTATAAGAATATAGCGCTTATGGGAGGAATGCTCTTTGCAATGTTTGGTATTTTTGGAAACCTTCCTGAATCACTCTACTTAGAGATGGGACTCTCGCAAGAGCCATATCTTGTAATGATACTTCTGATGTTATGTATGCCTGTTTTAGGCTTTGTTATGATGCCGATTATGGGAATTGTTTCTCGTCATAATGAGTATGAGGCAGATAGAATGGGAAGCGAACTTGGTGGTCCATCAGGTGCAATCGAGCTTGCAAATGCACTGAAAAAACTTGTGACTGAAAACAAAAGTTTTCCACTTTCTCATCCGCTTTATATCTTTTTTCACTACACACACCCTCCAGTTTTAGAGAGACTAAAAGAGCTTGGTGTTGATGTAGGAACGCTTGATAGTAGTGCTTTAGAGGGTAAATGCGAAGCTCAAATATAGTTAAAGATGTTTTAAAAGAGATAACTTCTACTTTAAATCCTCACATAGCAAGAGCTTCGCGTGAGGCTCAGCTACTGCTTATGGCACATCTAGATGTCGATGAACTTTGGCTCATTACAAATCAAAACGCAGAAGTTTCAGAGCTTGATAGTTTACTCGATTGGGCAAAACGCAGAGCAGAGAACGAACCCTTTGAGTACATCACAAATAGTGTGAGTTTTTACTCTCAAAATTTCTATATAGATGAGGGTGCTTTGATACCTCGTCCTGAGACTGAGATACTCATCGATGAAGTTATAAAGAGTGTAGAAGATAAAAACGCAAGTATAAAGTTTGTGGAAGTTGGAGTGGGGAGTGGGATTATCTCTATTTTACTTGCGCAACACTTTAAAAACGCAAGTTTCATAGCAGTAGATATATCTCCAGCTGCCATAGAAGTTGCAAAGAGAAATATAGCTGCGTTTGGATTATCCAAGAGGATAGAGTTGCGTTTAGGCTCGCTGCTTGAACCTATAAGTGAAGATATAGACTATTTAGTCTCAAATCCTCCCTATATTGCAGATGATGAAGAGTTGGAATCAAATCTATCTTATGAACCTCAAAATGCACTTTTTGGTGGTGGCGTTGGTGATGAGATAATCAATAAACTTCTTGATGAAGTCTTAAAGAGAAATATTAACTTGTTTACTTGTGAGATGGGTTATGACCAAAAAGATAAAATAACAAACTATTTACAAAAAGAACAATATAAAAATTTAGAGTTTTACAAAGATTTGAGCAACTTTGATAGAGGCTTCACCCTTAAGGTATGAGATGAAAAGAAATATATATGCGGATTTTAGTTACTTACTTATTTTGGCTGCTTCACTAGGTGCAGTTTTAACATTGGGTGCCTTAGTTGCACCAGTAGTTTTTCATACAGATAAGATTCTTTTTGAGACCTTGTTAGATAGGTATAACGAGGGAAAAATAATGGCGGAGATTTTTTATAGATTCTCCTACTGGCTCTACTTTGTAGCTCTCTTTGTAGTCTTATATGAAGCTGTTATGTATAAGATGGGGCAACGTGATGCGATCACTTTTGGGGCATCTGCTACGGTGGTTTTCTCATCCCTAATGTTCAGTGGTGTTTATGCTCCTAAAATTCTTGCAATGCAGTCGATGGGTCCTGAAGCTACGCAGAGTGACACCTTTCAAAATATCCATATCGCAAGTGAGATAGACTTTAAGATACTTGCTGTGGCACTTCTTATACTCTTTATCAGAAGATTGATGCTACTGCGTATATCTTAACTATAATTTAACACTTTTTAGATAGTATTTAGCCAGTTAATATAAAGGTTAAATATATGCAAATCAAAACTCTTTTCACACTATTTTTAATACTATTTTTCTCCTCACTAAACTTATACGCTTACCCACAAATATCAAACGCAATCAAAGAGAAAAAGATATACCCTATGGGCGAGAGAATATACTCTAAAAAGTGTAGTAAAATTGACCCTTCAATCTTTGAATCTTATGATTCCATGCAGGAAAAAATTCTTTCAGACAAGTTGTGTAAACCTCTCAACCAAAAATACTTAGAAGCAGTTTCACTCTATCTTTGGGATACTAAAAGAGAGTCCAAATCTGAAAAAAAACTTAGAAAAATAGTTGTCGAAAAAGGTGAGAAGTGCCCTATCTGTGGAATGTTTGTTTATAAATATCCAAAATGGGCAACACAAATTTTCTATGGTGAGAAACACTACTCTTTTGATGGTGCAAAAGATATGTTCAAATACTACTTTGACAACAAAGAAGGCATCACTGAGGTTCTTATTCTTGACTGGTACACCCAAAAAACTATAGATGCGACTAAGGCTTTTTATGTGATTGGTAGTGATGTTTATGGTCCTATGGGACATGAGCTTATCGGTTTTAAAGATGAGGCTGATGCAAAAACTTTTTATATGGATCATCGTGGGACAAAAGTTTTGAAATTTGAAGAGATAACTCAAGAGGCAGTCTATAAACTAGATGAATAAAAAAACTTCACTTCTCTTTTATATTTTCTCAGTTTTAGTAGCTATTTTACTATTTCAAACTCTCTATTTGAGTAGTGAAAAATCTATGCAAATAGCAACAAAAGAGAAAAAGGTTCTTTTTGTGGGCTTAACAGGTCTGCCTGATTTAGCTCTCGCTTCACAGAGTCTCTACATCAGACATAGAAGTTTAAGTCTGACTTCTGATATCTACTCCCTTGATGGCTCTTTAAGAGAGTATGACAAATCGACATACTCTGTAGTAAATTCTCCAACAACGAGAATAAACTGATGAGAGATAAGATAAATCTGCACCTTATAGAGTATGCGATAGGCTCTATTATGAGACAGGGACATAAGTCTGTTTTTATTACGATAGTTTTCACCATGCTTACAGCTCTACTCACATCTGTTTTTTTTATTACTAACTCTATGAAGTATGAGTTAAACGCAACTGTTGATGCACTTCCTGAGATTATAGTTCAAAATACAAAAGCTTCTAGACATACTGATATTAGCATTGAGAGTGCAGATTTACTGCTGGATATTCCTGGAGTAAGTAGTGTAAACGCAAGGGTGTGGGGGTACTACTACTTTGCAAACGCGGGTGTGAACTTCACTCTTGTTGGGATTGATGAGTTTGAAGAGCAGTACAGCTCTACACTCGAAAATGTAGTTAAAAAAAGTGAGTTTGATAGCACAGGGATGTATGTTGGTCAAGGTGTTAGAAAGATTATGAGTAGCAGTTACTACAAAGAGTATTTTAACTTTATCAAACCCGATGGCACTATAAAAAAAGTCGATATACTTGGTGTTTTTGACTCTGAAATCGAACTGGAATCAAACGATATTATAGTGATGTCAAAAGATAACCTGCGAGAGATATTTGGAATTGAAGAGTCAGAGGCTACAGACTTGGTTATTAAAGTTGCAAATATAGAGGAGATTGAAAATATTGCACTTAAAATAGAGCAGCTATTTCCAAACGCAAGAGTTATTACTAACGATGATATGAAACTGAGTTATGAAAACATTTTTAACTATAAGAGTGGAGTCTTTTTAGCACTTTTTGTCATCTCGATTTTTACATTTTTTATAATCATATACGATAAGATGAGTGGGCTTAGTAGTGAGCAAAAAAGAGAAGTTGGTATCTTAAAAGCGATTGGCTGGAGAGTAGAGGATGTTCTAAAAAGTAAATTTTATGAGAGCCTGATTTTATCACTTTTTGCCTATTTTCTGGGTGTAATTCTTGCTATGGCATATGTATATATATTTAATGCTCCTCTTTTGAGCGATATATTTATAGGCTATAGTGACCTCAAACCACTCTTTAAAATATCATTTGTTTTAGATTTGCAAACACTATTTTTAGTCTTTTTCTTGAGTGTGCCTGTTTATATTGCAGCGACGATAATTCCATCATGGAAGGTTGCTACACTCGAAGCAGATGAAGTTATTCGATAAACTATTTGGAGGTTCTTTTTGAAGTATTTTAAGTTTTTGATTATTGGTTCTTTGGTTTTTTTATTTTCAGCGTGTGAAGAGAAATCTAAAACAGATGTGGCAAAGGTGCACTGGGATAGGGATATGTGTGCTCGATGTGTAATGGTAGTAAGCGATAGACAAAACACTACACAGGTAAGAGACCCGCAAACTGGCAGAAAGTATATGTTTGATGATATTGGCTGTATGGCTCTCTGGTTCAAAGAGGAGAATATTGAGTGGAAAGATAGCGCAATAGTATGGATAAATGATGTAAATACAGGTGAGTGGATAAACGCAAGAACTGCGTTTTATGATACTGAAAATATCACTCCAATGGCTTACGGGTTTAGTGCTCATAAGACAAAAGAGAGTATCAAAGAGGGACAAGAGATAGTCGATTATAATGAAGTCCTTAAAAGAGTTCTCATCATAGGAAAATAAGCTTTTATCTCTAAAACATTTGAGTATAATCACGCAAAGGAAAATAATGGAAAAAATAAATACCCTACTAGAGAAGTATGATAATTTTAGATATGCACAAATGCGTTCAGTTAAACAACTCCCAGACTCTACAAAGATTGTTACAATTGTTGTTCAAGATGATGATGGTGAGGATCTTAACAGCGTAGAGATAGAGTTTAAAAATATTAATGATTATCATATACTGCAAGATAGTGTACTTGGTTTTTTAGATATGTCGAGTGGTATTAGTATTATTAAAGAGAAAAACTTATATGGTTTTGCAATAGGTAGTGCTGATGCAATGTTGTATATTCATAGTGCACCAATGTATATTATCGCTTCAGATATTAAGATTGAAGAGAAATAAATAGATACTAGGGAGAAAACCTCCCTCTTGTCTACTTAGTAAAACCTATGAATCTCTTCCATAATATTAGAAAAATCTACATCATCACCTTTCTCTTTTAGAAAATTAATAAGATACTCTTGAGAAGCTTCAACACTATCATTTTTCTCTATCTCTAGAAGTTCAGCATATAAATCAGCAATAATCTCTACAACATGTTTAGAGATAGTTTTTCTCGCTGCATGATAACCGATAATCTCACCACTGTCTGTATTTTTTCTCATTTCAAACTCTGTAAAAATCCAGTAGTACCTACCATCTTTAGCGAGGTTTTTAACAAGTGCGTTTATATTTTTACCAGCAGAGATAGTCTCCCACAGGAGTTTAAAAACAACCTTTGGCATGTCGGGATGGCGAACAATGCTATGTGGCTTTCCTATGAGTTCCTCTTGAGAGTAACCTGAGACTTCGATAAAGTAATCATTACAGTATGTAATCTTGCCCTTAGCATCTGTTTCACTGACTATATATCTTTTAGGATCTAGTGGTATCTCTACATCTAATGGAGTAGGCTTAATCATAATTATATTCTCCCGTTAATAAGTCTAACTAGAGCGTCACTTACATCACGAAACCCTAGAATTCTTTTACCGTTATGCTTTTTTGAAAACTCTTCAGCTGCAGCATATGAATCAAATGCAACTAAATCATCTCCTGCAGGACCAGTGACATTTGTTCCGTAAATGTAAAAAGCTCCTTTTGCTTTGACAGCTTTGAGTGTTTTAAAATCTGTAACAAGGATATCTTTAAAATCTTTTTCACTCTTTACACCAATTTCATACCATTTCCCCGGTCTAAAGTAAAATTCAAACATAGATTTTGGAGAGGAGAAAAAGAGTTTTTTCCCATTTTTAAGCTCTATCTTTGCAACCCAGGCAGGATCCTTATATACTTTTAGCAGTCTAACTACACATGTAGTATCTTTATCGTAATCCATCTCAAACGAGAAGAGTAAACTTGATGCTAAAATAATCCCTAAAAATACTTTTATCATTGTAATCCCTTTAAACTAAATCTTTTTTCTCAAATATCTTGTAACCCAAAAACGCAAAGAGTAGACCAAGCACAAGAGGGTAACCGATAGATACTAATACAAACACTGTTTGACTCATAGAATCAAGTATATAAAACGCAACTGGACCCATAACAGTAAGTTCAGGGTCAAATAGTGAAATAGCTGCAACACGGAAAATTTCCATTGGGTTAATCATGGCAATGAAGATAATGAGCTCTTCGTTAAATCTTTGCTGCATCATGAGTGAGATAAGTGCAATATCAATAAACGCAAGTAGAAATATCCATATAAAAAACGCAATTCCAAGAGCTACTTCACTAGACTTTACAAATGAAGATATAAAAAAGGCTATACCTAAAAACGCAGCACTCATAGCAAAAAGAAGCCCTGTGTATAAAAAGAAGATATCCCAAGGAATAGAAGCACCTTTTATCGCACCATAAACTATAGCAATTACCATTGCGAAGAGTACAGGAAGATAAACAGTGATAAAACGACCAATGATTTTACCCCAGTAGTACTGTTTGAGTGAGATAGGAAATGAGAGCATATACTCGAGTACATGAGAGTCTCTATCTCCGGATATCGACCTAACTGTTGTTATAAGTATAAAAATTGGCAGGATTACAATAGTTATCTGTATATACATAAGTAGAAGACGACTTAGACCGCTGAAGCCCATAACTTGTGACTCTGTAACACCTGCAATAAAAAAGAGTGCGATAAGTCCACCAAAGACTAAAGAGTAGACAACAAACCATTTGGCTCGAAGAGACTCTTTTAAATCCAAATATGCAATTAAAAATAAATTTTTCATTAATATCCTAGTATCTGTTTTCTGATTTTTGGGTTTGCCATATGCTCACCTCTTAACATTTTCATCATTACTTCTTCGTAGTAGATGATGTCGTCTTGTTTATGCTCGTACGCTGAAAAACCATACATCATTGGTGTCTTTTCATTGAACTTGTAAAAAGCTTTTTTAGCGTCTATATATCTATTTGTATCGTTTGAAAATACTTTCATATCAACACTATTTAGATGGATACTATTGTCCCTCATCCATAAGACCATACAGCCGACATCATCAAAGTACTCTATTTTAGCATTTCCTTCTACGGTAGAGGTGTGAATGTTTGAGTCGGGCAGTTCCATATTGCACTGTGGACAAATTCTCATATCTTTCTCCTCTTCTCCTGAAGAGTCACAAGCAGTTATTATAACTAAAAGTGATAGAAAAAAAGTGAGAAGTAGGGGTTTAGATTTTATCATCTGAGACAATTTTCCCTAAGTCCATATAGATTTGTCTGTTTACTAAATCTTTTACCTCTTCAAGACGGTGAGTAACAAATAGAAGTACTTTCTCCTCTTCATTTTGTTTTAAAAGTCTGTAAAAATCATCTCTCGCTTTTGGGTCAAGGTTGGCAGTTGGCTCATCATAGATGATGATATCACTCTTCTTTGCCAATGAAATAGCGATAAGCATTTTCTGCTTCATCCCACCACTGAGTTTAAAAAAAGATTTGTTTAGATTAGCTGTGAGGTCAAATTTCATCTCATCTGCATAGTGTAAAATTTTCTCTCTATCAACTTTAGCACCAATACTGATATATTGCATCAATTCATCAAGACTAAGTTTGATGGGAGGTGGAAGTTGAGGAACAAAACTGATGTTCTGCAAAACTTTCACACGCTCTTTAATTGGGTTCAGTCCGTTGATAAGCACTTGGCCTTCATTTGGATGATAGTAACCTAATATAGAGCGGATAAGAGTAGTCTTACCAGCGCCATTGGCACCCATGAGAGCGATAGATTCATTTTTGTTAAATTCACAATTAACACTATCAAGTGATACATGAGCACCAAATTTTTTAGTTAGATTTGAGACATTTATCATATTTATACCAGACCTTTTAATCTAAAATCAAATTTAAGAGCATCTTCATGGCATACATCTACACATCTTCCACAAAGCGTACAGTCAGCACCTGTAATATACTGACTTGTTATGTTTTTCTCATCTATCTGTTTTTTATATTTTGCTTTTGTAATCTCTAAAACTTGAGGCTCAAAGCATACATCGTGACAAACCATACAGCTGTCACAGTTGTCATTCCACTCAATTCTGAGTGCTGATACTTTACCTATATAACCATAAGTTGTTCCAATTGGACATATATAAGTACACCAAGCACGACGAGAGAAAAATACCTCCATAGCAAATACAACAACTACCCAGATAAGAGCTAAACTCCACCCATAAGCCATCATTCTACTCAGTATTCCAACAACATTAAATGTTTCAAATACAATATAGCCACTTGTAAAAGATAAAACTAAAAAGATAGCCCAGAAGATATGTCTAACTCTGTGGTCAAATTTTCTACTCTTGATAATTTTTTTCTTTACAAGGGTGTTGTGCCATTTTTCACCAATCTCACTTAAAATTCCGTAAGGACATACCCAAGAGCAGTAACTTCTACCACCAAGAAGTAGATAGACTACAATAATCGTAGTTGTACCTATTATGATGTTAATAGGTATATGGTAAGTTGCTAAAAAGACCTCTAGAGTCATAAATGGATCAATCATATGAAAACCTAAAAATCTAGAGCCACTCAGTGTTCCCTCTAACATCTGCAGGTCTATAAAAAATGACAAGAAGAAGAAAAGATGAATAGCTATAACTAAAATCCATCTTTTCATTCTATAGCTAAACTTTTTCTTACCGTCTCTAGTTGTATCAAAAAAAGTTGACCAAAAAGTTGTTTTATTTATGGTCTCTCTATTGTTATACTTATCCATATCTTAAGCCTTAGTTAGCGTTTTGTTGTGCCTCTGCACGAGCTGGAAATTCACCAATTTCATCTGCAAGTCTTTTTAAATCCTCTTCACTAAGTTTGAGTAAAAGACCTCTCATAATCATATTCTCTTTTCTACCAGCCTTAAAGTCAACTAAGTCAGTGAAAAGTTTCTCAGCACTCTGTCCAATCAATTTAGGTCCCATCATCGCTCTTCCATTTTGGAAACCTGAACCATTTACACCATGACAAGAGGCACATTTACTTTTATACTCTTGAGAAACTTTAAATGCGCCTGCGTTTCCTGCTTTATCTCTAAGTGCACCTAGTGCTTCATTCTCTTTTTCTCTGTCAGATTTTTCTTCAGGAGCAGCTACTGTAGCTGCGTTTGTCATCGTGTCACCAAAGTCCTCTATGACTTTGTTATGTTGTCCACCGTGATAGGCTCCACCTTGGGAGGCTGTCCAAGCCATAAGACCAAGTGTTAAAAGTGTAAAAAATCCTACAATTATATTCTTCATTATCTATTCCTCATATTTTGAATCTCTTCATTAAATTTATATATCTCTTGTGCCATCTCTTTTATCTCAGTATCGCTCATCATGTTAATTAAATCATCCATCAGTGGATTTGATTTTTTACCA
>JAYEMB010000067.1:1439-24819 GCA_034717855.1 Campylobacterota bacterium | reverse complement strand
TCATTATCTATTCCTCATATTTTGAATCTCTTCATTAAATTTATATATCTCTTGTGCCATCTCTTTTATCTCAGTATCGCTCATCATGTTAATTAAATCATCCATCAGTGGATTTGATTTTTTACCACTTTTAAAATCTGCAATTTTATTAAAGATATAATCAACATCTTTTCCAAGAAGTGATGGACCGATAATACCGTTAGCATAATCATTATGACAAGCTGAACATTTAACAATAAACTTCTTACTCATTTTTCTCACCATTAGTGATACTTCAACCTTCTCATAAGGACTTCTAACATTCATGTTGGCTTCTATTGGTGTTCTAGGCTTAGAGCGAACAGATGCATCTTTATTAGCAGGCATAGAGTTCTCATCATAGGCACTCTTTACATTATAGTCGTAGTAGTAAGCTTTACCATTTTTAAGCTCAAGTTCCGTTTTCTTTTTCTCTTGAACTTTAATCTCTTGGGCGTTTTCATTTTGAACAATTTCAATCACTGGAGTTTGAGAACTATTTACAGACTCTTTTTGAGCTGTTTTATCTTCATTAGAATCACTACATCCACTAAACGCAGTAATAACTAAAAAAGATGAAGCTAGCAGTAGGCTTTGAACCATTTTCTTTTTATTATACTCTCTCATACTATCCCCTTTAACTTTTATTTGTGTAATATTCTTCGTAAGTCATTCTCGGTTTTATAACAATTGATGGAACTGAGGTTGGACAAACCTCTTGACAGACACCACAACCTGTACAACCATCATATATCATAGGTTTTGTAATTCCAACACCTGTTGTAACCATCTCAATTGCACTGAGTGGGTTTGGCATAGGACACATATCTGCACAGAGTGTACAATCTTTGCCCTCATAAGCGTCAAACTTCTCCATCAATTTCTCTTCTAAAGGATTGAGGTTTGTAACACCTGCATGAAATGCTTTCATCTCATCAGCATAACCAGCTGGTACCGGTTGGTTCCTTACAGCCAAACAGGTTCTAGGGTTTTCTAAAACAGCTATTCCCATTTTGATATCAGTCGCTTTTTCTGTATCGTGATCAAGTGCTCCACTAGGGCAAGCTAAAACGCAGGGAACAGCTTCACAAGCATAACATCCGCGAATATTAGCATCTATATATGGAGTTCCAACACCGTGACCAGTCCCAATATCCGCAAGTTCTATGGAGTGATAAGGACAAACTTGAAGACACTGCCCACATTTGATACACAGAGCTAAAAACTCTTTTTCGGCTACTGCTCCAGGAGGTCTGAGTCTATTCTCAGCTCTTAGTGGATAGGGACTAAAAACTACTCCCCCACCCAATACGAGTCCTAAAACGCCAAGTGTAGAGTATTTTATAAAATCTCGTCTATCTGTCTCTATTTTAGCCATAAAATTATCCTTCTATCCTAACTTTAGGTTTTTCATCTTCAAGTAAAAAGAGTGGTTTTGAAAATGGTGCTAGCTTTGCTAAAAAGTTTAGCAGTGTAATTACTGGTGAACCATAAAAAAACTTAACATCAGGATTATAAACCCAGAGTTGGTCTGCGTATTGATAGACTCTATGGGGAGTATCTCCAACATTATCACCATCTCTGTCAAAACCTGCATAGTTATCCCAGTAGTTACCCACTATCTCATTCTTATCTGTTTTAGAACCTCTACTGTCGTTGACTATATCTTCAATGTTTCCCATCATTTTATTATCTTTAATGATATTATTTTCACTGAGTGAGTGAAAGTGTACTGCTTCAGAGTTGTAGAGAATTTTATTTCCTATTATCCAGTTATTTGTATCTGGTTCAAAAGGTGACCTGTCAATATAAAAGCCTTGTGCACAGTAGATTACAGTGTTGTTTTCTATAGTAAAGTTTGAAACATCTTTAAGACCGATTCCCATACCTGTAGCACCAAGTGAGCTTTTCACAACATTCCCAGTTGCTATACTATCTTGAGAGTACATGAAAAAGATACCAACTGAATTGAACTTATATGTGTTGTTCTTAATCCAGTTTTTACCCGCATACATAAAGTGAAGGGAGTATCTACACCACTCTCCATGATTCTCTTCAATAGTATTTCCATGAGAGTACCAAACTACCATATCTCTTGATTTGTATAGAGTGTTTTTCTTCACAAGATTATCGTTAGCGTACCAGAGTCTTAAACCATCTCCGCGAAGTCCTAAATCTAAATCTTTTGAGCTTATAAAGTTGTTTGAGATTATGGAGTTATTAATCATCTGTAGGTCTATACCAAAGAGAGAGTCCTCTATAATGCAGTTACTGATTTCACACTGTTTACCATTTTGCATAGCAATTGCAGCATCTAGTTGGTGATGCAAGTCACCACTGTTTATTATTTTTAAATTTTTTAGAGTGATATAAGAGCCGGTAGTTTTTATAACTGTACCATTTCCTTCTCCATCTATAATAACGCCATCTTCTTTACCTATTATTGTTAAAGGTTTATTGATGACAATACTACCTTTATAGACACCAGCAGGCAGTTTCAGTATTGAACCTTCTGGTGCATTATCAATTGCATCCTGCAGTGCATTAGCACTTAAAAGAGAGAACAATGATAAAAAAATTATAGATAAAAATTTAAACATTTATAAGCCTATATTAAAAATTATGCTTGCATCTCTCTCATAGCTTTCTGTTTTGAGAAAAAAGCTAGAAGACTAAGTAGGCCAATTGCAACAATGAGGTAAAAACCTATTGTAGGGTATGAGTGTGTAACAAATTGAGCGATTTTTCCATCACCAAAAACTGTAGGCATAAAAGGTTTTATCTTAAATGCTCCCCAGTCGTGCAGGTTGTGTCCAAACCAGTAGAGCCAGTATGAATAATCAGCTATAAATAGTACTGGAAGAGAAGCGGGAACAAGCATTAAATAGTTTAAGATTTTATTATTAAACGCAATGAAGTATATTATTCCAAGTGAAAGAGCTAAGAGAGCGTAGATACCAATCTCTCTCTCAATAGTACCACCAACCCACATAGGGTCCATACCAACGTAGTGGTTAATTGTATTCATCTCATGCACTTCACCACTATAACCATCAAAGTGAAAATATACAGGAATGCCTTCTGGAAACGCTTCTTTTGGATAGTTTGGAGCTTCTAAAGAAACAGCCCAAATTGGTAGTGAAGCAACACCAAGCTCAGCATGAGACTCTATCATTTTCTCTAAGTCGTTGTGGGCATCTTTATCTGTTGTAACACTCTTGTATCTGCCTTGATTGTAGAGATTCCAGACAGATTTACTAAAATCTGATACTTCAGCACCTTTTCCCTCTTCAATCATATTTTGAACGCCATGAAACGCCATCATCGGGAAGGTAAAGGAGATTGTTAAAATAATTAAAGCTAAACCTGCGAAGATTCTAGATTTTATTAAACTTGGATGCATATGAATTCCTTGTATAAATTTAATTTCAAGGTTCAAAAAATCCTCAAATTAAATTTATAATTATTATATTAGTGGTTTATTATACTTTACTTATTAGCTTTGGAGAATGACATAAGTCAAGGAAGTTACATTATATATAAAAAAAGGGGAAAAAGGAGTGGAACTCCTCTTCCCCCTTATAAATAAAACTTATCTATCTCTAGAATAAGTTTGCATTCTCGTCAATCCATTTAAGGTATTCGATAATGTCTAGTGTTTCTTGTTCATTCATATGCTGGTTAGGCATTTTAAGATTAAAGTAGTTAATCATACTTTTAACATATGCATCATGGTACATTTTTTCTGGATCCATAATGAAGTCTTTAACCCATTTCTCACCATTTTCATGTCTCTCAAGTACACCTGTAAGGTCTGGACCTGATGAAACTTTACCAATAACGTGACATCCACCACAACCACCTTCACCAAATGCTCTCTCACCACGTTGTACAGCAGGAGATTGTTTAGTAGCGATTAGACGAACAAGAGCATCTTTAGCTCTAATACCAACATCAGCAGTTTTAACCATTAGTTGCCAAATCATGTTCTCAAAAAGGATAGCTTTTTCAATATCACCATCTTTGAGTGCTTTATCAGCTAGTTTTTTCTGTGCAGGAATTTGACCATATTGATCAAACGCATCAGTTACAAGGTCAGCAACAACTTTATGCTCACCGAATTTGTTGTCTTTTAAGAATTTAACAACTGATTGGATTACAGCATCTGTAGCATCATTAACTGCAACAGTTTTTTTGTACTCAGCCATTAACTCAGTTTTAGACATAGTTTTCATTTTAAGTTTTTGAGCCGAAACATATTTTTTGTTCGGATCTTTAACCATTAAATAACCCATCATCTCTAAGTGAAGTGCAGAACAGAACTCTGTACAGTAGTAAGGAAAAACTCCCTCAATATCAGCTTCAAACTTAATAGTTGCAGTTTCACCTGGTTCTAGTGAAGCGTGAGTGTTATAGTGATCCACTGTAAATCCGTGAGTCTCATCTTGCGCTCTCTCTAAGTTAGTCAGGTGCATTGTTACAATATCACCCTTGTTAACTGTAATACGTTCTGGATTGATGTGTGATCTTACCATAGTCGCATAGATAGTTACATTTTTACCATCTCTTTCAATTCTCTCTTGACCAGCTAATGTTTTACCAATATGCTGCTTACCAGTTGTAACATTCGTACCCATTTTGTATCTTACATGTGGGTGAAGCTTTTCAGCTCTAATTGCAACAGCTTGGTGAGGCTCACCTAATGGTAGAGGCATATCAACAAGCAAGTCCATTGTTTTACCCTTAATATCAATCAACTGGTGATTTTGAGGGTGAAGTGGACCAACATTGTCAAATCTGTCAATTGCAAGTTTGTTAAGAGAGATAATATACTTACCTTGAGGGTCAGCAGACTTTCCTTCCATACCACAAAGGTGTCCAACGTTGTAGTGAACATTCTCTTTGTCTAAAACTTTAAGCGTTTTGTAGTTCCATTTAACAATCTGTGAATCAACATAAAGTGAAGTGTAAATCTCACCATCTACGTTAGAGTACTGATTATGTAATGGCCCAAGACCTAGTTCAACTTGACCATGTAGAGATGATTTAAGATCTAAGATAGGAATCCCGTATGGATCTTTACCAATATACTTTTTACTTTTGATAAGTTTTTTGATTTTGCTCCATTTATAAACAGAAGCGTGAGTATCTAGTTTACCACATACTGTGATATATTCACCATCAGGGGAAACATCAACACCGTGAGGAGATTTAGGCTCAGGAATCAAAAATAGTGCATTGTTAGCAACTGCAACACTCATAGGAATAATTCTATGACCATTAACAATTTTAACATTTTTCTTGTTCTCAGCTAATTTAGCTAATGTTTTCCAGTCATATACGTGCAGGAAGTCAGTATCGTTTCTTGACATACCAGCTTCATTTGGCGGCATACCAACTTCGATTCCACCTGTGTACATTTCTGTATTGAATGAGTTTGTAAAACCCCAACCGTCAGAAACGCCTTTACCGGCATCACTTAAATCTTGCATATATGGAGGCATTTCAATAGTAAAAGAAGCTTTCTCGTCAATACGACCGATTTTATCGTTAAATTTCCACATTGTCACACCACCACGGTATGTCTCTTTGTACTCTTCAATTGGATGGTAGTTATTATCAAATGGAGCAGCATATTGTGCAGCTTCAATGATATAGTCACTATCTTGTGTAAAGAAAGCACCACCGTGAGCTGATTTGAAAACAGGATTAACAACAATCTGTCTAGTTTCAAAATCTGCTAAATCGATAATAGCGATACGCGGATTAGCTTTATCATTAATCGCTAACCATTTACCATCATAAACACCTTTCTTTTCTGAAAGAGCAGGGTGGTGAGTATCTCCCCAGTTTATCTCTCTGCCACGGATATTACCCTGTCTAAGAATTGCCTTAGAACCTTCGTCAAATCCATATCCTTGCCATGGTTCAGGTGTAAATACAGCGATGTATTTTAAAATTCTCATACCTGGAACACCGTAAACAATTACCTGTCCAGACTGTCCACCAGAACTAAATACTATAAACTCATTCCTTGCACCTGTAGGAATATAAGTTTTAGCAGCACGAATAACATCGTTTTCTGTTAAGCCTCTTTTCTTCATTACTTTTTGTAGTTCGCCACCCGCAGCAGTTGCAACTGTTGCAGCTAGTGTTGTACCTAAAATTAGTGAAGAAAGCTTGTTAAAAGTCTTGCTCATAATCTTCTCCTTAATCTTCCTCTGAGTAATAGAAATACTCAAATGATAGGTAATGTTATTATATTTATAAGGCTTATGATTTGACTAAGGTCAAAATATATAATTAATTTTATTATTTAAGACTATTTTTTAGATATGTGGGAAGTTAGGTTGTCTAAATCTATTTTTAACTCTTTGAGATTCTGGGTTGCAGAGCTTAACTCTTCTAATGTTTGTATAATTATGTCCTCTTTTTTAGTTAACTCTTTATCTATAGTTTTGTTTTCTTCCATTTCGTAAAGCAGTTCAAAGAGATTTTCTATATTGCTTTCAACTACATCTAGTGATTGGCAAGAGTGCTTAATAGAGCCACTAGAGTGCTCTATAGAGTCATTTATTTTTTCTATAAAAACATTGAAGTTATCTGTAGCATTGGATATTTGAGTATTTGTAGAGTTGTCATGAGCTTTTAAAGGTTCTAAATCTTTTATGCTGGCGTTTGAGATGATTTTTTTAGAGGTAGCTGAAAATTTTTGTATAAACAGCATAATCTCTTTAATTTGCGTAAAAAGGTATATGAGTAGAGCTAATAGAAGAAAAAATAAAAAATACTGGATATCTTTATATACACTAATTCTATCTTCTAGTTCTGATTGATGAATGTTTATTAGTGCATCGAATTCAACTACCAACTCTAAGTTGAGATTGTAGATTTTGTTGACAAGTTTTTCTAAGATTATACTTGAGTATGAAGTGGTTATTTTACTTGCATCTCTAAAATTTTGCACTTCTAAATAAAAACTATTCCACAGAGATATGATTTTACTACTCTGCTCTTTTATAGCAATAGAGTCAACACTGTCTAGTTTTTGATCTCTTGAGTTCATGTTTGATATAAAACTTTTTATAGAGTTATCTAGTTGTGAAGAGGAGGCATTTTTATTTTTATATATATAGAAAATGTTTTTTGATATCTCTTGTGTAAAGGCTTTTTGTTGGTTAATGGTATCTAGTAAAGTATTACTTGTTTTACTCTGCTCACTCACATGTTTAAAGAGTATCACGAGAAGAATAGATAAGGCAAAAACTAATAGACCAACTACTTTTATTTTAGTCATTTGTTCAGTCCTTATATATAATTTCTAATGCATGAAGGTCTATTACAGTGACCTTTCCATGTATTATATCAATTATTTTGTTGCGTTTTAATCTATTTAGAACACGGGAGAGTGTGGCAGGTTGAATATGTAAAATAAGGGAAATATCGTGACGTTTTAGTTTGTTAAACATAGCTAAATCAGAAGATATCATCATAGCAACTTTTGCTACTGAGTCAAAAATGAACTCTCTATTGACTAAAGACTGCAACTGTTGTGAGCGTTTAATTACTGCGTTTGCAAACTCTAAGCAGAGAATACCTTTATTTAAAAACTCTTCACTAAATTTTTGATAGTTTATACTTAATATTTTAGAGTCTTCAAGGGTCTCTATATTTGAAAAGGATACTAAAGTATTGGAGTTGATATCTGAAATTTCTGAGAGTAGGGTGTTTTTATAGACATAGTATAAAAATATCTCATTGTTATGTTTATCTATCTTATAGGCTTTGGCTAATCCATCTGTTAGAAAGAGTAGATTACTACTCTCTATTTTTTCATAATGAATAATATACTCTTTTGAGTAAGAGTGCAGGGTGGATATAGCGGTGAGTAAATCAATCTGTTTCTCATTTAAAGAAGAGAAAAAATCTATAGAGATAATAGTATCTTTTACAGACAAATCAGATACCTATACAATCTTTTTGTGAAATATCAAATCTAAAAAGAGTAGCTTTTGTTTTTGCACTTACATATATGTAAGATGTATCTATTCCAGCTTCTAAAAATTTACTAGATGATTGGCAGATTCCTTTAGTTACAGCTTTTTTCATACGAGAGTGATCTTCTTTTCTAATGCTTTCATCACTCTTGGCACCTGTATTTATTTCAAATGTCCAGACAAGAGTAGTGCCTTCATTTATAACTTTTGTAAGTGTAGTATATTTATCAACGCTTGTAGGTAGATCTTTTGAGAGTGACTCTGCAGTTAAACGTGTAATCTCAAGATTCTGTTTTTTCATCTCTTTGGCTGGAAACTCACCTGTTTTTGTTTTTATTTCTGATGAAAATAGAGAGAGTGTAAATGCTAGAAGTAGTAGTGCTATTTTATTCATTGTAATATTCACTTTTATTAATTTAAGCAATATTATACAGAAATATAAGGAGTATTAAATGATGTAAATCAAGAGGTCTGTTTAGAAGTTATCTACCGCCAAATTTATCATGCCACCACTCAGAAGGGGAGTAAGAAGTCTTTTTGATATCTTCTTCGTTAAATGAGTACTCATAAGTGTTACAGTACTCTAAGATTGTTTCATAGGCTTCATTTATCTGCATACTCATCTTTGTGGCTTTTTCAACATCATCTTTATGTTTGTCGGGATGCCATTTTTTCATAAGGTTTTTGTATTTATTTTTAATCTCTTTAAGAGTGGAAGTTTCGCGAAGCCCAAGGAGTGATTTGGACTTCATGATTTTAGTAAAGGAGGACAAGGTAACTCTTTTTTAGTCTTGTTGCTGTCTCATATATGCTGGAATATCTAAATAGTCTCCATCAAGTTCACCACCAACAACTAGGCGAGGACGAGCTTTAGCTCTTGGAGGAGCTGGAGTTTCACTTACAAAATCTTCATTGTTTGTGAGGTCTTTTTCAAAACCAGTTGCAACAATAGTAATCTTGATATAGTTTTCAGCGATATTACTGTCAGTTGATGTTCCCCAGATAACTTCAGCGTCATCGTGAGCGCTATCATGAACTACTTCCATAGCTTCTGCAAGTTCCATCATAGGAAAGTCAGGGTGCATACTAAAGTGAACTAAAACACCCATTGCTCCATTGATTGACATGTTGTCTAGTAGTGGAGATTCAATAGCTGCTTTAATAGCTTCATAAGCTGCGTTTTCACCCTCATGCTCACCAACACCCATAAGTGCCATACCTCTGTGACTCATTACAGTTTGCAGATCGGCGAAGTCAAGATTGATATCATTCTCTCCACTTGAAAGAATTACACCAGATGTTCCGCTAACAGCTTGAGCTAAAACACTGTCAACTATTTTAAAGGCATCTTTCATACCTAGCTTTCTATCGATAATAGAAAGAAGTTTATCGTTTGGAATAACAACGATTGAGTCACTCTCTTTTTTAAGCTCTTCCAAACCAGTTTCAGCAAGCTTAAGACGTTTACGACCCTCAAACACAAAAGGTTTAGTAACAATAGAGATAGTTAAAGCACCAACCTCTTTTGCAATCTGAGCAACAACAGGAGCAGCACCAGTACCAGTACCACCGCCAAGACCAGCAGAGATAAATACTATATCAGCACCCTCAAGTGCAGACCTAATCTCATCATAGTTTTCTAGTGCAGAGTCTTTACCAATAGATGGCTTCATACCAGCACCAAGACCTTTTGTAAGCTTAGTTCCTATTTGAATCTTAGATGCCGCACTTGATTCGCTTAAAACTTGAGCATCTGTATTAACGAGTAGCATTTCAATACCGTTAACACCCTCTTTTAACATGTGGCCAATCATATTACCACCACCGCCGCCAACACCGACTGCTATGATTCTCGCTCCGCTCACACTGCTTGATTCTTCAACTAAAAATGGTTCCATTATCTCACTCCTTTAAAATAACTGGGTAGCCCAGTTCCAAAACTTGCTAAAAGAACTAGCTTCATCACTCTTTTTCTCTTTTTTTGACACTTCTAAGTTCATCATTTGGTCTTTTGGCTCCTCTTCCGATGGAGCAACTGGAATCTCAAACTCAGGCTTAAAGTTAACACTGCTATCTTTAGTAGGTGTTTCGTTAGAGTGTCTTACTCTTTTGTTTACATCTATCTCATAAGCGGTATATGGAGTGCTAGAGTAGATAACTAAACCAATAGCACTTGAGTACTCTGGGTCTCTGAGATTGTCAAATAGTCCATCCATCTCAATAGGACGAGCTAAGCGAACAGGTACAGAACCAAATGTTGCTACAGCTAAATCTCTAATGCCTTCCATTTTTGAAAATCCACCAGTTAGTACTATACCGGCACCAATTTGCTCTTTAAGACCACTGTTCTCTATAAACTGAGCAAGTATCATAAGCGTCTCTTCAACTCTTGCAAAGATTACATTGTGCACAACCTCTAAAGAGACTTCATGTGTTGTACTCTCATCACCAATAACTGGAAGCTCTATTAGGTCATTGCTAGGTGTTAAGAGTGAACCATGTGTTAGCTTTACATTGTCCGCTACATTGAGAGGAGTGTGAAGAGCCATTGAAAGGTCACTTGTTACATGGTTTGAACCTACACCTAAAAAGTCGTTATATCTAATAGAATTGCCTGAGTGGATAGAGATATTACAAGTGTTTCCACCCATATCTATAACTGCTACACCTAACTCTTTCTCGTCAGTGTTTAGAGTTGCGATAGAAGAAGCATATCCAGCTAAAACAACATTTTCAACTTCTACACCGGCGCCATTAACGGCTTTTTTTAGGTTGTTTAGGTTTGACTTTTGAGTTGTAATAATATGCGTTTCAACTTCTAATCTTGAAGCATTCATTCCCAAAGGGTCTTCTATAAAGTCTTGATCATCAACTTTGAAGTTAAAAGGGAGTGCATGAAGAACTTCATACTCATTTGGAATATTTGCATTGTATAAAGAGGTGTGCATAACACGCTCTATCTCTTTAAAGCTAATCTCTTTGGATTGTATGTTGACTATTCCATTTGAGTTTAAACTTTTTGTATATGCTCCAGATATTGAGACTATAGCAGAATTCACATCACTACCAGAGACGCGTTTAGCATCTTCAACAGCTGTTTTTATAGATCTCGCAGCAAGTTCTATGTTTGTAATGCTTCCCTTCTTAAGACCTTGAGCCTTAGTAGTTCCAGCACCAGTAATAGCGATAGAGTTATCATCACCTATCTGAGCTATTATTGCACATATTTTTGTAGAGCCAATATCAATGGCTAAAACAGTTCTGCTCAATTTAGAGTCCTTGAATAAATATCTCAGTTTGGTACGTATTTTGAAGATTTTTTATAAGACCTTCGTTGAAAATAGTACTCTTTAATCTGGTAACTAATTTACCTTGATCACTATTTGAATTATCAAGCAGTTTTTGTTCCAAAATATCATAAAGAATGATTTTTCCACTATTTAATACTATAAAAGATCTTTTTTCTTTGCTAACAAAAAGTTTTTCTAAGAACTCACTAGCTTCTTCTTTCTCAAGAGTACTTACTTTGTCTGCATCCATTGCAGTAATAAAGTCTGTAGTCTCTCCGCTAAAAGTGTTTAAAGAGCTATTTGCTAACTCAAGAAGTTTTGTTTTTTTAGTTTGAGCAAGGTAAGCTGGAAAAACTTCAGCTTTTGCCTCTTCATAAGTTTTAGCTACCGATGGATTAACTTTTTTTAGTTCTAGGATATAGTAGCTCTCACCAACGAGTACAGGTTTCATGTATGGTGAAGTTAGTTTCAGCTTAGATACTTTTTCTAGTACTTCAGCTGTGTATGGATTGTTAGAGTTTGAAATAGTTGTACTTTCAACAGCTACTTCAGGGTCTAGTTTTCCTTTTTTATAAGCTATATATGTTCTTAAAGCTTTGTCTTTTGTTGCTTTATCATTTAGTTTTTCGATTACTGCATCTCTTGCGTTTTCAATAGTTAAGATTTTACCTTCACTATCTTTAAATTTAGTTCTGTTCTCTTGGTAGTATTTAGAAATTTTTGACTCTTCATACTCCCCAGTCACTCTAATCTGCTTAATAGAGTTTAAATCATAACTAACTTCGCTCATATAGTTTTGTGATGAAGTTTCCCAAAAAGGTTTTATCTTAGCATCTGATGTGTCAACCGTAATATCGTTAGCTGTTAAAACTTTGTAGTTTATTTTATCTGCTATCGTCATGATTGTATTTAAAACATTAGACTCATTTGATGAAGCTTCAACTGGAAGAAGTTTGAGTGTTTTTTGAATTAGAAGACCTTTTTTAACATCATCTTCATACTCTTTCATGCTCATATTATTTCTTGAGAGAACTTGTTTATAAATCTCTTTGTTAAAAACGCCGTTATCAAAAAATGCCTCTTGCGTTTTTAGTTCAGCTAAAAGCTCAGCATCACTTACTTCTAAATTGTAAGAGTCTGCAAGGTTTAAGATAAGAGCCTGTTGTGTTAACTGCTGCAGTGCTTGTTTTTGAAGACCAAACTGTTTTGCTTTTTCTTCATCAAAATTTCCTTGAAACATCTGATTATATTGTGCGTACATACGTGAGTAAGCCTTCTGCATCTCACCCATTGTTACTTCTACGTTCCCAACTTTGGCAACTGCTCCAGCCTTATCTCCGTAGCTATATTGACCCCAGCCAACAAAACCAGCGCCAACAAACGCAATAGTTGAAATCCAAATAGTAACTATTAGATATTTTTTATGTCTCTGCATCCATGTAATCATTGAGTCTAAACCTTGTTTATAATATTTTGAAGTATTCTAGGTAAATTCGTATTAAAACTTGATAAAGAGGGAATCTAAAGCTATAATTTCGTTATGAATAATAAAGAATTAAAAAACAGAGACTTGGATGTGCTTTGGCATCCATGTACACAGATGAAAGATCACGAAACCTTGCCACTAATACCGATAAAAAAAGCACATGGCATTTACCTTGAAGATTTTGAGGGAAACTCTTATATTGACGCTATTAGCTCTTGGTGGGTTAATATGTTTGGACATACAAACAAGTATATAAATGACAAAATTAAAGAGCAGTTGGACACATTAGAGCATGTGATACTTGCAGGTTTTACTCATGAGCAGGTTGTAGTACTCTCGGAGAGACTAGTGAAGCTAACTCCTGATGGACTAAACAAATGTTTCTACTCAGACAACGGCTCATCTGCAGTTGAAGTTGCTCTAAAGATGAGCTATCACGCTCACCTTAATGATGGCAAGAAAAACAAGAGTACCTTTGTCTCACTCACTAACTCGTACCATGGAGAGACGATAGGGGCTTTGAGTGTTGGAGATGTTGAGTTATATAAAGATACTTACGGACCACTACTTTTAAAGACGATTCAGACAGCTGTTCCAGAAGATATGAGCATAAACGCAGCACAAAACGCAGCGAAAGAGTTTGAAGAGTTATGTAAAGATAAAGCAGACGAAATCAGCGCAATAATCTTAGAACCTCTCATTCAGGGTGCAGGTTACATGCATATGTATCATCCTGCGTTTTTAGTCTTGGTTCGTGAGATATGTAGCAAGTATGATGTTCACCTTATCGCCGATGAGGTTATGGTTGGTTTTGGTAGAACGGGTGAACTTTTTGCTTGTTCAAAAGCAGGAATTACACCTGATTTTATAGTGCTTTCAAAAGGCTTGACAGGTGGTTATCTTCCACTATCAGTTGTGCTTACTACAAATGAAATCTATGCAAAATTTTACTGTGACTATAATGAGCACAAAGCATTTTTACACTCTCACTCCTACACAGGAAACGCACTCGCTTGTGCGGCAGCAAACGCAACTCTTGATATCTTTGAAAATGAAAATATTATAGAAAAAAACTACAAAACTGCTGAGTATATGGCAGAGAAACTTAAAAAGTTTGAAGCGCTTGAAAATGTTGACTCGGTGAGACAGACGGGAATGGTTTGTGCGGTTGAATTAAAGGGCTACAAGTCAGAAGATAGAATAGGCTTAAAAGTGTATCAGCACGGCCTTAAAAATGGAGTCCTGTTGAGACCACTGGGGCACATAGTCTATTTTATGCCACCCTACATCATTACAAACGCAGAGATTGATAAGATGATGGATACTGCGTTTGATGCTATTAAAGAGTTAAACGAGCTTTAAAAATCAAATGAAGGGCGACCTAAATGGTAGCCTTGGAGGTAGTCAATTCCAAGTTCTATAGCAGTTTGAAGTTCATCTTGCGTTTCGATCTGCTCTGCAACAGTTTGGATATCCATTCTTTTAGCAAACTCTGAGATTGTCTGAACAATACTATGAGCAAACTTATCTTTGTGTATATTTCTAATTAAAGAGCCGTCAATCTTTAATATATCAATGTTAAGATGTAAAAGATAACGGAAGTTTGCATAACCACTTCCAAAATCATCAATAGCTATTTTAAAGCCAAGATCTTTAAGCGCTTTTATGCGCTCTTGTATCAGATCAAAATTTGTAATCTCTTCATGTTCAAGTATCTCTATACAAAGCTTTTGTGCAAGTAGTCTCTTCCCAGAGAACCTCTCCTTGAGAAGCTTCATAATATCATCATTTAAAATATCTTGGAGGTCAAGGTTTAGTGTCAAATCAAACTCGTGCTCTTTTAGAGTAGTGAGTGCAACATCTAATACATGACGTGTTAAACTGATATAGACTTGAGTATGTCTGAGGGCAGGTAAAAACTCATTTGGCATTATAATATTCCCTTCTTTATCAACCATACGAAGTAACATCTCATATTTTGAGAGAGTTTGCGTTTTTGCTGAGTATATAGGTTGAAAGGCACACTTTATTCTATCTTCATCAATGGCGAGTTGAACATCGCTAATTCTCTTAGAGGCGAGGCTCTCCTCTCTGTTTTTTTCTTGAAAAACTTCAACACAGTTTCGACCGGATGCTTTAGCCTTATATAGCTGCTCATCTGCAATCTTAATAGCTTCTTCTATATTTTTAGCAAAGTATGGAAAAGGGTTGACACCTATTGAGATTGTGATGTTTATTTCATGGTTTTTTACTTTAATAGCTGTTGATTGAACAGATTTTCTTATTCTTTCTGCGATATGTGTAGCTTTTTGTATATCAAGCTTATAGACTAAAAGTATAAACTCTTCACCACCAAAACGAATCAGTATATCATCTGGTCTAATATGAGACTTTATCTGTGCAGTGACGCTTATTAAAACCTGATCTCCAATATCGTGACCAAAGTTATCATTTACCTGTTTAAAATAATCTAGATCAATCATCATTAACTTATAATTTTGAAGAGATGTTGTCTCTAGGAACTCTGTTAAGTATTGTCGATTATAGACTTTTGTAAGAGGGTCAATAAAGCTTTTTTTTCTATTGACGTAGTAGAGATAAATTAATGAGTATGCAAGTAGAAGCATAACTATCATAAAAATAGTAAAATAGTAATGGACTAACTCCATGGGGTTGAGAGTCTTGACAATCTTACTATAGACATCATATGTTAAGTCTGCTCCAAGTAGTGCTATTACCTCTTTATCTATGATTAAAGGATAGGCTATAGTTATCCACAGAGAGTCCAACTCTTGCTGATGGATAATCTGAAGAGTTTTACTGCTATATGCTTTTTCCCATATATCTGATTGTGGGTCAAACTTTTGATTAAACTCTGCTTTTTCCTCTTGATCCTCTGTCGCATCAAGTAAAAACCGAAATTTATTATCTTCATCTTTATATAAGAGGTAAAGATATTTAATCTCATCACCTTGTAAAAGACGAAGCTCTTGTTCATAGTGTTCAGTAGAACTCTTGTCTGTACCAAGTACCTCTTTAATATTAGGGCCAATAGCGTTTTCAATATATTCAGAGTAGTTTTTAAATAGTTGAAGTTTTTCATCTATGAGGTGCTCTTTAATAACGCTAAAGAGAGTCTCTTTAGTCTTAATAAATTCAATATAAAGAAAAATGGAAACAATTGTCATAAGTGGCAGTAAGATAGCAAAAATAATAAAATTCTTCCCCATTTTATATCTACTATGCATTATGGCTCAATATACTTGTCAAAGCTTGGGCTAAGCTTGATTTTCTCTCTCTTTAAACGCTCTTGATAAAAAAGAATATTTGGACGTCCTTTCTGCCAGAAAAAGGCACCCAGAACATTAGAGTTTTTAAGGTGAGAGTAGCGTGTTCCAAAGAGAATCTTTTTTGAACACTCTTGAGGTATATCTTTTGTAGTTGAGAGGATTACTAAATCTGCTTCTTCACATTTTGTTACGATATTGAGATTGCCTGGATATTTTTTAATCGATTTGTTATATTTATGGAGATAGATATTGGGTGCTGTTTTTTTTGTGATATTTTTAGCAATTAAGTTAAAAATAGTAGAAGCTTTTTTATCGTCACTTGCACAAAGAGTAGTGATAATAAAAAATGCAAGTAGAATTATTTTCAAAATAGGTATTCCAATCCGAGAGTAAATCTCTGCTCAACTCTTGGAACTTCAACTCTCAGTGGTACAGTTCCATTTAAAAAGCTTTGCTCTAGTCCAGTGTTGAATATATTGTCACCTTTAAAACTCAAGTGTAAGTCTCTGTTAATAGAGTACTTTACACCTGCTGAGTAATCGTATCCATTATCAACATTACTGTAGTTAGTATTAATAACTAGCTCATTAAATATGTCAAATTTACCTAAAGTGTTTAAGACTCTAACGACATAGTTATAATGTTCTGTATCGGCATTCCCGTAAGGAGATTCAGTCTTAATATAGTTTGCTTTTAGCTCAAGTTTATCCTTCTGGCTAAAGTAGAGAGTAAATTCAACCGCAGCTGAATATCCTAAAATATCTATGTCGCCATTAATAATTTTAAGTTGACTTGGGTCGTTGTTTTCATATATCAGTATAGGTGTGTCTTTATTCTCACCAAACCCTAGAACTATTTTTGATAGTGTGGACGGAGTTGCATAGCTAAGTTCTTGAAAAATAGATGTATATGACTCCGGTTCTAGTTCGGTGTTTCCGTAATGAGGAGAGACCGTCATATATGGTTCAGATGCAAACTCCTGAGATGAGATAAAAGTTTTTGATACCCAGTCACTGTTAGTATATATATAACCTAAGCGCAGTTGGGTTGTGTTCTGATTCTCAACATCACCTTTTCGTACATACTCTTGATTCATTAAAGAGATAGTTACGAGGTTGTTTTCATTTAGAGTGAGGGAATCCTCTAGAAAAACTGAGTATATATTTTCTATTTTGTATGGTTGAGGTGTATTATCATCTACTCCATTGAATTTCAAATCAGTGAGGTCGGATTGCTTATATCTGTATTGAAGTCCTACAGTGATAGTTTGTGACTCAAACTCCAAGACCTTTTTGAGTGAAGCTGTGAATGAAGACTCTTTTATTGTTTGTTCGTAGGAATGAAATGGCACACCAACGGAATACTCTGAGGCGTAGTTTGCTTCTGAATTAATGTATGAGAGATTGAGTGTCAAAGAGTCATTGAGAAGTTTAGAGTTTGTTGATAGACTCAGATACTCTGTCTCTTTAGAGGTCTCTTTGGGTATAGATCCAACAGCTGAACCAAGAAATGCATCTCCAGAGGCTTTCATAGCATGAAACGCCACAGTGTGGTTTTCACTCTTAAGTGAACCGAAAAACCTGTCTGTTTTTAAATCTCGTTTTAGCTCTTGAGCACCATATTTATATCTATCTTTTTTATCATCACTTCTGTTTGCATAAAAAAAGTATGCAAAATTATCATTCATACTAGAGTAATAAACATTCTCTTTATTTGCTCCATGGGAACCGATAGTTGCTTTAACCCTTCCACCCTCATCATGCTGTGCATCTTTAGTGTAGAGACGAATAACAATAGTGGCTGGTTCAACCCCTGACTCAAATGATGGAAAACCTTCATAAATCTCTACATGATTAATAAAGTCCATCTCCATATCACCAAAGAGGATTAAACCACTACCAGCTAAAGAGCTAAGGAGTTCATACTCATCAAGATATATACGAACACCCTTAGAGTAGTAGGCGAGAGGATCTTGGTTTAATATATCTGGTTGAGCTAAACGGTTTTCGGCATACTGGAAAAAGCGTAGTGATTTTAAGATATCTTTGAGTGATTCAACTTGCATTCTTTCCAAATCATCACGAGTATAGACTATTAAGTTACCAGCACTCTCATCTTTGGTTTTTTTTGAGAGTTCAGACTCTTGTGCGTAATCATGCAAAAGAGAGTCTATGCTATCAGAATACAAAAAAGATGCAAAAACAAGAACTATTAACAGTATATTCATGCATTTATGATAGTGCTTTGTAGCTTAAATGTTTATTAATATGTAACAACAGTGGTTAGTCCTTAATAGATTTATAAAAACTAGAGTCAAGATTAATATTATATTTCATAGTAATTTAGAAAGTATGAGAGGCTTTCTGATTATAATTTTCCTAGGCAGAAGTAATCAAAAAAGATATTCCATTCCCAACATAAAGCGCTGCTCAATTACAGGAATAACTAGAGTGTCAGTAGGGTTACTGGCTGTGGGAGTACGATAGTCCCACTCAAGAGCAGAATCAAAAATATTATCTCCCTTGAAGTTAATATGAAAATCTCTGTTTACTTCATATTTTACACCTACAGAGTAGTTGTATCCAGTTTTTACATTGGTAAAATTATCATTTATAACAAGTTCATTATATATGTCAAATTTAGAGATTGTATTTAGCACCCTAATGAGATAGTTATAATGCACTATCTCTTCACCATAATCAGGAAAATCAACACTCATATAATTAGCCTGTAGTTCCAATTTATCTTTTTTGTTAAAGTGAAGAGTGAACTCTAGTGCTGCGTTTATTGTTGTGAGTTCTTCGGTGCCATTTTGTGGTTCTAATTTAGGAGGAGTATTACTGTTTAAAGCCATTATAGGCATATTTTCACTAACACTATAAACCAATACAATTTTAGAGGTTGTTTTATCTGTTTGATAACTTATCTCTTCAATGATTGATTTATAAGTTTCAGGTTTCAGCTCTCTATCTGTAGCTAGAACTAAATAGGGTCCAGGTATAAACTCTTGAGAAGAGATAAAAGTTTTTGATACCCACTCTTTATCTGAAAAGATATAACCAAAACGCAGCTGAAGAGCATCTTCATCCTTATAGCTGTTGTTGCGTTTATATAGTTGCTGCATAACAGATAGTGTTATTAGATTTTTATCATTTAAGGCTATTAAGTCCTCTATAAAAGCAGAGTATATAGTCTCGTTATAATTTTCTTTTGTTTGTATGGGATTATTGTTTATTTTTACATCTGAAGAGTCAAAACTCTTATACCTATACTGTAGTCCAACAGTTATAGTGTTGTTATTTAGTTCCCACTCTTTTTTTAGACTAGAGGTAAATGTTTCCTCTAACATTGTATATTCCATGGAAGAGATACCTGAAGTGAGTGGGTTGTAATCATAGTTAAAATCACTCTGGGCATAGTTATATGAGAGATTGAGTATGAGAGAATCATCAAGAAATTTAGAGTTCGTTGAAAGATTTAAAAAAGACATATCGATGTTAGAATCTTTTGGTATTAAACCTATAGTTGAGCCAAGAAGAGCATCTCCACTTTGTTGCATCGTATGAAGTTCAAGAGTATGATTTTGTGTTGAGAGTGAACCATAAAATCGATTTGTTCCTTTGTCTCTTCCTAGGGTTTCATTCTGATGTTCGTAGGTATCTTGTTGTTTATCAGTACGGTTTGCATAGAGAAAGTAGGAAATATCATCTGTCGCACCTGAATAATAGACATTTTGTTTATTTGAACCTTTGTTGTCAATAGTTGCTTTTACACGTCCACCCTCATCATGTTTTGCTGTTTTAGAGTAGAGGCGTATAACAATAGTAGCAGGCTCAACTCCAAAGTCAAAAGATGGAAAACCTTCATAGATCTCTACATGATTTATAAAATCCATCTCCATGTCACCAAAGAGAAAAAAACCACTCCCTGTAATTGAAGTCAATAGTTCAGTCTCATTGAGATAAATACGAACATTTTTCGATGCGTAACTAAGAGGGTCTTGATTTAAGATGTCAGGATGAGCAGTACGGTTTTCGGCATAAGGAAAAAATCGTAACGACTTTAAAATATCTTTGAGTGTTTCTACTTGCATACGCTCTAGGTCATCACGAGTATAGACTATTAAGTTTCCGGCAGACTCATCTTTTGTTTTTTTTGAGAGTTCAGACTCTTGCGCATAGTCACTTAAAAGGGAATCTATACCTTGTGCGTACAAAAAAGAGAAGAGCATAAACATTATTAATAGTGCTTTCATACATCAATGATAGTAGTTAGTCTCTTAAATGTCTATTAATATAATAAAACAGAAGTTATTTAACTAGTGTCCTATGATTTTTTCTATATCCTGTGCTAAAACAACACCCTCTTTATGCCAGAGAGTTGAGTTTCTATTTTCATAGATTACCATTGTTGGAACTTGTATAACTCCATATTTCTGAGCTAACTCGTCGGATTCACCGCAGTCTATCTCTAAAACGGATACATTTTCATAAGTATCATCAATCTCTTCAAGTTCAAACTCTAGTGCCATGCATGCATCACAATACTCTGAGCCAAACTTTAGAATAACTATCTGTTGCTTATCAAACTCTGCGTTTAGTACTTCATCGAAGTCCATCTCATCTACTTGTATAAAAGACATTTTATATATCTCCTTTCTTATTCAAAATGTGAACTGCTTTGAGAGCCATCGAGCATAAGCAGACGACAACTCTTCTCTAAAACTGCGAGTTGCTTCGCCATCTCATGAAGGTCTCGGTTGTAGGCATAAACTCCATATCCGCGTATAACTATTATGTTTGTTTTTCTTGTTTGAAAGTAGTAGAAGATTTCACTCTGTGCTCTATCGTACCAGTCATCAAACTCTCTAGGGTCAAAGATCTCTATCGAACCTATCTCTTTGTTTCCAAAGTAATCTTTTGGTTCTATGACATTATGTGTGAGTGAGTAAGCAGTTGTAAAAGGAGGCATAGAGAAAGAGACAAACTTTGCTTCAGAGATTTGAGAGTAGATACTAAAGTGGATTTTAGAGTCTATACTCGCTTGATTCCATCTGTAATCTTTTTTAAAATAGAGCTCAATAAGATTATTCTCATCGATAGCATCGAAAACCGCCTCTTTAGTGTTTATGATAAAACGGTTTGATTCAGTCTTTGCAGATATTGAACCGTGATAAATTCCAAAGAAGTCCTTTCTAAACATAGAAAGGGCAAGGGTTGAGAGTTTCTCTTTTAGGTTTGCTCTGTTCATTCTAACCTCTAGTTTTTGTATCTATGGTGTAAGTATATAGTTAAAAAGTTAAAAACAAGCCCAATAACACCAGCATGAAAACCAAAAGGTTTAGAGGGTAGTGGGGTAAGTAAAAATAGTAAGGTGATTGAAACACCTACTAAAAGCCCATATGTTATAGTTTTATAACTTAACTTTTTAAAATGAACTCCGAGCATAATAGCAGGTGCAATATGTACTAAAATCTCTAGTTTCATCTGAATAAGCCACCATATAGTTGATGGGAGATAGATAGCTAAAACAACCATAAACGCCATGATAAACCATGAAAAAATCTTTCCTATATAGGTGAGCTTTTTCTGTGAAGCATGCGGATTGCGTTTATGATAGATATCTTGCGTAAAGAGTGAGGCAATAGCAAGCATCGCACTATCAACCGTTGACATGATGGCAGCAATTGCCGCAGCTACAAATAGCGTGATGACTATACTCATACCTTCTATATGTGTGAGTTTATTTAACATGAGAAGGATTATCTGCTCACTTCCTGCCTTATCTAAGTCTGGAAAGTGTGCTGAACCTACAATAGCGATGATTATTAGAGGCAGAGTTGTCAGAAGAGGCATAACTACCATAAGTGAGAGTGAACGGCGAAGAGTTGATTCATTCCTCGCTGAGTAGATTCTCTGTATCGCTTGGGGATAGACTGAGATACCAAAAAAGATGAGGATTACAACACTTAACCAAGTTATCTGGTTTGAGAGAGCTACATCTTTAAAAAGTTCAGGCTGCGTTTGTAAGAAGAGTGCAGTGTTTTCACTCAGTGACCCGTAGTGAATCATAACAACACTAAAGATGATGATAACACCTACAAAAAGTAAAATCCCTTGAATAGCATCAGTCCAAGCAACACTTCTCATCCCACCTAAAGTCTCATAAATAACCATAATAATAGCCATGAAGATGATACCCTCACTGAAGCCGATACCTCCACCTGTGACATACTCCATGATGTAGCCGATAGCCTTGAGGTTTGTAAGCATATAGTTTGAGAGTGCGAAGATAGATATACCAACAACAAGGTAGGTAAGAGTTTGAGAGCTATAGCGAAAGTTTATGTAGTCCCCGACTGTAATAAAACCATGTTTTTTACTGATTGGGTATAGTTTGGGAGCATAAAGTAGATAGCCTGCAACGATTGCTATCATAAAAGTGACACCTACAAGAAAAAACCAGCCATTTCTATAGGCACTGCCAGCAAATCCTATGAGGGAGTTGCCACTGTACTGAGTTGCATACATTGTAAGAAAAAGAACTGTAACACCAAAACCTTTACCGCCAAGGTAAAAGTCTTTAAGACTCTCCTCTTTAGAGGCAAATTTTCCAGCAAAACCGATGAGGATAAGTGATGTAAGGTAGGCAACTAAAAACCAGATACCACCCTCTGAGAGTAGGGCTTCGTTATTCATGAGTCTCTTTGAGTGAGTTCCATTTTTTCTCGATAACAAAGATAAGTACAAGAGCGTAAATAACAGTCACACTTAAAGAGGCATAGACCCACATAGGAATACCATAGTAGATATCTGAGTTTAAAAAGGGAATAGTAAGTATGAGTAGGAGAAAAGAAAATTTAAACATTGTTATGCCGAGCGGTTACTTGAACCAGCTCTTCATTGTGTCAATAGCAGAGTCTAAAACGCTCTCATGAGGTTTTGACTCTTCGATACCAAATGACTCTTGGAGTTGATTTAAGATCTCTCTCTGCTCATCATTTAGTTTTTTCGGATAGGTAATATTTACCTGAGCGATTAAATCACCTTTTCCGTGACCGTGAACATCCTCGATACCTTCACCTCTAAAAGTGAAGTGCTGTTTGTCACGTGTTCCAACATCAAGTTTAAGTTCAAGCTCACCTGTAAGTGATGGGATTGTAAGTGTGTCACCTGCAACTGCCTGAGTAAAAAATACTGGGATTGCGATATAAACATCATTCCCTTCTCTTTGGAAGTGTTTATCAGGTTTTACTGTAAATGTAACATACAGGTCACCACGAGTTCCGCGTTTTCCAAT
>JAYEMB010000067.1:0-1339 GCA_034717855.1 Campylobacterota bacterium | reverse complement strand
TGCTCTGCATCTGCATCACCTGCGTTTTTATCGGGGTGATACTTTTTAGCCATCGCTCTATATGCTTTTTTGATAGTTGTCTTATCTGCACTTTGAGATACTTCTAAAATTTCATAATAACTTAAATCTTCCATTCTTTTCCACACATATTAAATAATTTTTCGAATTATATCGTTTTTAATTTAATATAAGTATAATCCTTTTATGAAACAAATATATATTATTTTTATACTAGTTATCTTTATTTTAGGCTGTTCTAAAGAGCCGAGTGTTGCGTTTAAAGAGCTGCCTCAAACAAACTTGCAAAAGAGCAGTTTTAAAGATTTACCAAACTGGGAAAATGAGAACTATGATGAGGTTTTATACTCATTTATGAATAACTGCAGAGCTAAAAAGAGTGTAGAGATTTACGGTGAACTCTGTTCAAAAACGCAAAGAGTTTCAGATGCAAAAGAGTTTTTAGAGAGTAACTTCTCCCCTTATAGGATTGTCGCCCAGAGTACTCATGAAGAGAGCATAATGACAGGCTATTTTGAACCTGAGCTTCATGGCTCTTTAACTAAAACGCAGAGATTTAAGTACCCTATATATAATACACCAAATGATTTAGTAGTGGTAAATTTAGCTTCTGTGTATGCAGACCTCAAAGAGTATAGACTGCGTGGTCGTTTAGAAGAAAATAGAGTCGTTCCCTACTACTCAAGAGCGGAGATAAACGCAAGAGAGATAAACGCAGAGCCAATATGTTACTGCGACTCTAAAATAGATAAGTTTTTTTTAGAGGTGCAGGGTTCTGGAAGAGTAAAGCTCGATAGTGGTGAGACTATTTATGTCGGATATGACAACCAAAATGGACACAAATATAGCTCAATAGGTAAGTATCTCGTTAAGAGCGGTGAGATAAGTCAAGAGGATATTTCCCTGCAAAGTATAAGAGCTTGGTTTAAAGCAAACCCGGCAAGAGTGGACGAGGTTCTCAACCATAATGCCTCTTTTGTCTTTTTTAAGCAGAGAAAAAACGCAGCCTCTGGTTCACTCGGCTTAGAGCTTACACCACTACGTTCAGTCGCTGTAGATAGAAGATATATACCGCTTGGAAGTATGGTTTATTTGAGTGCTTTAGGTAAGACTAAAGAGTATCAGAGAACAGTTTTTGCTCAAGATACGGGTGGAGCTATAAAAGGGAGTGTGAGAGCAGATATGTTCTTAGGCTTTGGTGATGAGGCTGGAGAGATTGCTGGTGAGCTAAAAGCCCCTTTGAAACTATGGATATTAGTGCCAAAAAAAGATACAGAGAGTAAAATATGAACTCCTCTTTAGAGAAATTTAACCGTTTAGT
>JAYEMB010000066.1:0-4050 GCA_034717855.1 Campylobacterota bacterium | reverse complement strand
ATGAGAGACGGAGGATATTTTGAGAAATTTAAAAAGCTCATTATTGATAACTCGAGACTCTCTTGCATACTCCAAATAGCACTCTCACCATAGATATTGAAGTATCTTAAAACCAAACTAGAGAGGACAAGGACGATACCACTGAGCATAAATATCTGCTTTCTCTGCTCTCTTGGTATTTTTGTTACAGGTCCAAAGAGATACCCAAAGGCCATGACACCAATCCAAGGTATAAAGGAGTAGATTACTCTAAGTTCGATAGAGCCAATATATATGCTTCCATTTTCATGCAGAATCTGCCAAACCCAAGCATAAGTGCCAAAGTCTTGAGCTCTTATGCCATCAAAGGCATTATGTCCCAAGATTAAAAACGCAGTTATAGCTACAAGTAAGTACTTGGGAAGATAGATAAAACCAGCCATCGCTATCATGCATACGCCAATAACAAAAAGAACACCGATTTTTGGCTGATATATAAAGTCTGAAGAGAAGCACCAAAAGAATCCAACAAGTGTAAGTTCTAAAAATATAAGCCAAATACCACGGCTAAACGCAAGAGTAGCAAGCTCAAACTTAGAGCGTCTGGCTGAGGCAAAATAGAGTCCTATTCCGGCTAAAAATATAAATACAGGTGCCGCAAAGTGTGTAATCCAACGCGTTAAAAAGACCTCCATATTTGTCAGTTCAATATCTGTAGGTGCACCAAGAACAAAACCAAGAGCAAAAAAGTCTCTAGCATGATCAAGTGCCATAATGACCATAGAGAGTCCACGAAGTATGTCAAGCGCTTCAAATCGCTCTTTTTTTACTGCTTTTGCATTTTCCATAAACTATTCTACCTAAAAGCGCTATAATTTCACCATGATTCAATTAACAAATATCTCAAAAAACTTTGCTAAACAAGAGCTTTTTAACAAACTTAACTTAAAACTAAACGCAGGTACTCGTGTCGGTTTAGTTGGGCGAAACGGGAGCGGAAAATCTACTCTTTTTAAGATGATTTTAGCTGAAGAGAGTCCTGATAGTGGTGATATTATCATCCCAAAAAACTACAAAATCGGAACTTTGAAACAGCATCTTACTTTTAGTGAGTCGACACTTCGTGAAGAGGCGGCTCTGGCTTTAGAAGATGAGATGAAGTATGATGTCTATAGAGTTGAGAAGATTCTCTTTGGTCTGGGTTTCACACAAGAGGATTTAGACAAAGACCCTCTCTCTTTTTCTGGTGGTTATCAAATTCGTATTAACCTTGCTAAACTTCTTGTAACTGAGCCAAATCTACTCCTTTTAGATGAGCCTACCAACTACTTGGATATTGTCTCGCTTAGATGGCTGAAAAACTTTCTAAGAGCCTTTGAGGGTGAAGTGATTTTAATCACTCACAACCGTGATTTTATGGATAGTGTCTGCACCCACACTATGGGAATAGTCCGTAAAAAAGTGGAAATAATTCAGGGTGATACTCATAAATTTTATGAGCAGTTAGCTTCAAATGATGAACTGCACGCAAAACAAAAAGTAGCACAAGATAAGAAAGTAAAAGAGCTCGAAGAGTTCATCGCAAAAAACAAAGCGCGTGCTTCAACCGCATCTCTTGCGCAGTCAAAAGTCAAACAGTTAGAGAAGATGGACTTGATGGACGACTTGGCATTTGACAACACTCTAGAGTTTAACTTCAACTTTAAAGAGACTCCTTCAAAAATTATGCTCGAAGCAGATAATCTTAGTTTTGGCTACACTCCTGAGAACATTCTGTTTAAAGATATTACTTTTAACATTAAACGCGGTGAATGCCTTGGAATTATCGGTAAAAATGGTAAGGGTAAATCGACTCTGCTTAACACTTTAGCTGGTGAGCTTCAAGCACTGAGTGGAGATATTCACTCCCATCCATCAGTTGAGTTTGCTCACTTCGGACAGACAAATATAGCGCGTCTGCATCCAAACGCAACAGTTACAGATGAGATACACTCCGCAAATACAAAGCTCTCAACTCAAGTTATCAGAAGTATCTGTGGAGCGATGATGTTTAGCGGGGATTCTGCCGATAAAAAAGTATCTCTACTCTCTGGTGGGGAAAAATCTCGCGTCATGCTAGGTCAGATTTTAGCGAGAAGTGTAAATCTGCTCTTTCTCGATGAGCCTACTAATCACCTTGACATAGACTCTATCGAAGCACTAACAAACGCAATACAAACGTTTGAAGGTGCTGTTATAATCGTTACTCACTCAGAGGAGCTACTTCGTCGCGTTTGTGACAGGCTCATTATATTTGCTAAAGATGGTGCAGAGTATTTTGATGGCGGTTATGATGAGTTTTTAGAAAAGATTGGTTGGGAAGAGGAGATTAAAGAAGAGAGTATCAAATCAGCTCCAAAATCTAACAACAAAGAGAACAAAAAACTCAAAGCTGAGTTAGTGCGTGAGAGAAACAGGCTCACCTCCCCTCTAAAGAAAAAAGTAGAAAAACTAGAAAACGCAATCATGGAGCTTGAAGAACAACTAGAGACTCATCATCAAGAACTCATAGAGGCATCAAACGCAGGAGACAGTGCAACACTTATGGAACTCTCAAAAACAGTTAGTGATGAAGAGAAAAAAGTCGAAGAGAGTTTTGAGGAGTTTGAAGAGCTCTCCATGGAGCTTGAAGAGATAAACGCAGAGTATGAGAAAAAAATAGAGGAGTTAGTATGAGTAGAGAGTTATACTTCCTACGTTCAAGTGAGCAAAAAATTGTAGTAGATATGTTCAAGTATGCACATCCCCACAAGAGTGAAGAGCTCGAAAAATATACAGAGTTTTTTGGTTTTAGCGATAAAGATTTAGGTCTCTACGCTCTTGTTGATGGAGAGATAGCAGGTGCAATCTTCTCAAGACGTTTTAGCACAGAGGAAGTACCGACTATGAGTGTTGCCATAGTTCCAAAATACAAAGGAGAGGGTGTGGGAGCTTTTATGATGGAGCAGTTTCTACAAGAGGCTGGGGCACTCTATGATGCTCTTGAAATTGATATTAGTCAAAAACCAAAGGCTCTAAAGTTTTATGAAAAATTTGGATTTAAAAAAGAGAGTGAAGGTTTTTTACTGAGAAAAGAGTTAGAGAAAAAAGAGATTGTTCGTCCGAGTGATGGGTATGATCCAAGCTACTGGATGGATTAAGACTCAAGAGCCTTAGCGACTATAAGGTCCATATCTTCACCCTTTTTTTGTGTGTGAAGGGAGAGTCCGTATGAAGAACTCTCACCTCCTCTTTTGTCTAAAATCTCTTCTAGTTTTTTAAGCATCAAAAGAGCATTAAGTTCGCCATCTGTGAGAAAAATGATTAAGTATTTATAATCACTCCAGCGAACTATCATATCATCCTGACGTGTACTGTTTTTCAAAAATTCTACAAAATCAACTGCAGAAGTCTCATCCGCCTTAGCCATATCAATCGCAACTGCTCCTATAATTTTTTCATTGAAAACTGCTGCTTCTTCGTAACTATTTGCAACTTGTAAAAAATAATCCTTAGCGTAGGCTCCACTCTTTTTATCAATATTTTTCTCATTCTCAATCATAATGCGCTTAATAAGGCTTTGAGTAATGTCATTAAAGTTTACTATTGTGTACTCTGGAGTATTTGTCTCTATCGTAACTGCAAAGGCGTGGGGCTCATGACCTGCGTTTAACATACTTACAATCTGCTCTAACTTCGGTTTTCTCAAGATAGCATCAAACCAACTCTCACCCTCTTCAATAAAACTAGCATTAAAATATGATGGATGGGGAACAAACTTCTCTACAAAAGAGCTAATCTCATCTTTGTGCTGCTCTAAAGATGAAACTCCGAAAAATTTTTGAAAAGCCTTGTTGATTAAAACCTCTTCATCATTGTGAAATATTACAATCAGATCTTTTTGTGAATCGACAACACTCTGAATAAGAGATAGGCTAATCTCATTTGGCATTAGAGTCCCCTTTACGTTTTATAGTTATATTTTAGCATATATAGTTCCAAAATAGCGTAGAAAATATTTCTCCTACTAAGGCGAACTCGTAGTTGAAAGAA
>JAYEMB010000065.1:0-4085 GCA_034717855.1 Campylobacterota bacterium | reverse complement strand
AGAGATAGTGGTGCTGCGTTTTTTCAAATCCGCTGGTTAGCTCAAGAGATGATGAGAGTGACACCGAAGAAATATTTAGACCTTATAATCAAAAGTAAGTCATAAAGGAATCCTCATGATTAAAATATATCTAATAGCAATTTTTGCCTTAACGGGATGCTCAAACATGACCTTTAATGCGACAATGTGTAATGAAATAGCTTCTGACCCACACGCAACAATGCCTGAGGAGTGTAGAAACTACTCTGAAGAAGAGGCGGAGAAAGCCTTTAACAAAACGCAAGAGAAGCAAGAGAGTAAAGAGAACATAATCAAGTTTAGTAAGGATCAAGATGATACAGAAAATTGAGACAGCAAAAACCCTCCTAGAAGCACTTCCATATATCAAAAAATATGCCAATGAGGTGTTCGTTATCAAATATGGCGGTTCTGCACAGATTAATCCAGAGCTAAAAGATAAGTTCGCTCAAGATATTATCCTGCTCTATCTTGTGGGTATTAAACCGGTTATCGTACATGGTGGCGGGAAGAAGATAAACTCTATGCTAGATAAACTAGAGATAGAGAGCGAGTTTGTTGATGGCATGAGAGTGACAAATGAGCAGGTTATGGAAGTTGTGGAGATGGTTCTTGGCGGAAATATCAACAAAGAGATAACGACTCTGCTTAATGTTCACGGTGCAAAAGCACTTGGCTTAACAGGAAAAGATGCAAACTTCATCACAGCAAAACCAAAAGCCGATGGAAAGTATGGTCTCGTTGGTGAGATAACAGGTGTAGATGCAAAAGTTATAAATAAACTCATCGAAGATAAATTCATCCCTGTAATAGCACCGATAGCTTCTGGAAATGAAGTTAATCATCCAGGTTTTAATGTAAACGCAGACTTATGTGCAAGTAAAGTTGCAGCAGCGATAAACGCTAAAAAAATCATCTTTATGACAGATATTGTAGGTGTTTTAGATAAAGAGAAAAATCTTTTACCAACTCTTACAGAATCAGAGATTGAGGCTTATAAGGCAGATGAGACTATCCATGGCGGCATGATACCAAAGGTAGATGCCTGTCTTGAAGCTATTCATGGTGGAGTTGAGAAAGCTCACATAATCGATGGACGAGTTGAACACTCACTTCTACTTGAGATATTAACAAGTGAAGGTGTTGGAACGGTAATCAAAGAGTCTTAAGAGGTAATATATATGAGTTTAGAAGTAAGAAGTGGTGGCGTTTGTGAGTTGTGTGGCAGTAGTGAGGCTCTAAGTGCTTTGGAAGTTGCTCCATCAGATGGCAGTGATGAGCAGTCGATTTATGTATGTTCAAACTGTAAAACGCAGATAGAGAGTGGTGAGCTTGATGAGACACACTTTAACTGTCTCAATGACTCTATGTGGAGTGAAGTACCAGCAGTAGCTGTTATGAGTTACAGACTTTTATCTGCTCTTGGTCGTCAAGACTTAGTAGATGTGATGTATATGGAAGAGGATGTAAAATCTTGGGCAGATGCAGGTATTTCAAATGAGGAAAAACTTGTTTATAAAGATGCAAATGGCGTAACGCTGCAAACTGGTGACACTGTAGTAATCACTAAAGATTTAGATGTAAAAGGAACAGGTTTCACAGCTAAACGCGGTACAGCTGTTCGTAACATCGGTCTTGTTCCAAATGATGCTGAGCACATTGAAGGTCGTGTGAATGGTGTTAAGATTCATATACTTACAAAATATTTGAAAAAATCATAATGAAAGCAAACCAACGATTTTATAAAATAGACAAAGATTTTCGTAATCCATACGCTCGTGATAGAGATAGAATCATTCACTCAGGTTCATTTAGAAAGCTTGAGTATAAAACGCAGGTCTTTTTGAACCAAGAGGGTGATTTTTTCCGTACACGTTTGACTCACTCCATAGAGGTTTCTCAAATTGCCCGTTCAATCACTTCAAACTTAGGACTTAACGAGTCACTTGCTGAAGCGATAGCACTTGCACATGATTTGGGGCATACTCCTTTTGGTCATGTTGGTGGGGATAGTTTAGATGAGTGCCTCAAGGCTGATGGATTTAAAAATGGCTTTGAGCATAACTTTCAGAGTTTTAGAGTCGTTTCATCTTTAGAGAAACGCTACAAGGACTTTAATGGTCTTAACCTTACTTTTGCAACTTTAGAGGGGATTTTAAAACACTCCTACCCCTACAGAAAAAGCTTTTTACCTGAATCCATTCATGAGCAGTTCAACTTAGATACGCATCCGTCTATCGAAGCGATGGTAGTTGACCGTGCAGATGAGATAGCATATATAAGTCATGATATTGACGATGGTGTTCACTCTGGACTTATCAGTTTTGAGGATTTAAAAGAGAGTGAGTTGGTTCAAGAGGTACTTCAAAAGGTGGCTGAGGAGGGTGTTGGACAAGAGAATGATGAGATGTTTCGTTATAGATTTAGTTCACACCTCATAAACCATCTTGTCTATTCACTGCTTGAATACTCAAAAGAGAGAATAGAAGTAGGTGAAGTCTTAAGTGCTTCACTTGATTCTAAGAGTGAAATTCCTATAGGTTTTGAAGCCTCTTTGGAGACAAAAATTAAGAAGCTAAAAAAGATACTTTTTCAAAAAATGTACCAGCATAAAAAGATAGTTATTAAGATGTTCGCAGGAAAACAGGCGATAAAAGGGCTTTACAAGGGTTTGATGGAAGAGGATAAGATGCTTCCGGATTTTTATTATAAGCAACTCTCATATCGCTCAAAACATCGTGTAGTGGCGGACTACATAGCTAGCATGAGTGATAGATATGCACTCTCTTTTTACAATGAAATGTACGGAAAACTATAACTATATAGAAAACTATATAAAAAATTATATACTGGATAAAAATGAAGCAACTTTTACTTTTTTTACTAATACAAACTTTACTTTTTGGTGAAAATTTAGACACTAATAGTAGTGAGAATTTATCAGGTGAATTGATTGTCATCGAGGATGATTCTGGACTGAGTGATGATGAGTTAAGAGAGATAGCCAAAGAGAGTGATACTCAAAAAAGTAGTAAGAAAGTTTCACTCAACAAAGTAATAGATGCCATAGATGAAAAGGGTGAAGTTGATGTCTCCAAGATTCAACTAAATTGGAGAGAACTCTCACCTAGTCCTCAAAAAAATGACTGGATTCAAACAAAATCAGGAGAGTGGTTTAAAGGTGAGATAAAAGCCATGTATGATGATGAACTTGAGTTTGACAGTGATGAGATTGGTCTTTATACATTTGATTTTGAAGATGTAAAACAGATTAAAACCTATCATATTATGAGTACAAATATTGTAGGTGTTGCCTCATTCGATGGACTACTGCGTTTTAAAGATGACAACTTAACAATTATTCAGGGTGACTCAAGGTACAACTTTAAAAGAGATCAGATAGTCTCTTTTGCTAAGTCAGGTGAGAGGGAGATAAATTACTGGTCAGGGAAGCTAACCCTGAGCCTTGATATACGTAAAGGGAACAGAGAGCAGTTTGATTACACCGCAAACGCTAATTTAAACAGAAGAACAAACAATACTCGCTTGCGTTTTGATTATTTGGGAAGAGTCTCAAATGTTGACACAGTTGAAACAGCGAATGATCACCGTATAAATGAGAAGTTTGATGTTTATCTCACAAGGGATTTCTTTGTTACACCACTCTTTAGTGAGTACTATCAAGATGCTTTTCAAAATATTGACTCTCAGTATAAAGCCGGTGTAGGTATCGGATATACACTCATAAATAAAAAGCGTTTTGAATGGGATATATCGGGTGGTCCAGCAGCTATCAAGAGTAAATATATTACTGTTGCACCAAATGAAGAGAGTTCATCGTCATCAGCATCGCTTGAACTGAGTACAAGAGTAGAGTATGAGATAAGTAAAATGACGGATATCTCATTTGATTCAAAATTTACTTTTACAGATGATAAATCTGGTCGCTATAAACATCACATCGTTTTAGTGTTTGAAAATGAGTTACTCAGCTGGTTGGATTTTGACATAACAGGGATCTGGGACTATACAGATATTCCAGAAAAAGATGAGTTTGGTATTAGTCC
>JAYEMB010000064.1:0-4088 GCA_034717855.1 Campylobacterota bacterium | reverse complement strand
TCGAAGATTATCATCTCATAAATAGACTTTTTAGTTACTAATGCCTTATCAGGTGAAACAGAGTGAGAGTTTTTCGCTTTTGCAACTTCATGTCTTAAACCTGCAATCTCACTTTCCATCTCATCCACATTCTCTTTCAGACGCAGTATGATGTCCACACCAGCCAAGTTCACACCTAGCTCACGAGTAAGTCTAAGTATGAGTTTGATTCTATCTATATCTCTTTGTGAGTAGAGTCTTATGCGTCCACCTGAACGTGAAGGACAGATAAGATTTTCTCTTTCGTACTGGCGAAGAGTCTGAGGGTGAATATCTAAAATTTTAGAAACAACACTGATTAAATAAACTGGTTCATCATAAGTATGCATAACAACCTACTCCTTTGGAAGTTTCTCTTTCATCATCTTCACTAAATCTTCATCTAACTCATCAACATTTGGTAAAACAATATTTGCTTTTAAGTAGAGGTTTCCACGAACTTTAGTTTTTCTGTTCATAGCACCCATCTCTTTTACACGAAAACGCTGTCCATTTTTTGTGTTTTGCGGTACTTTGAGTTTTATCTCTTTCTCTAAAGTCTGTATAGCAATCTTCTCACCAAAGAGTGCAGCCACTAAAGGAACATCAAAACTCTTCACAAGGTCATCATCTTCACGCTCGTACTCTGGGTTTGAAGCCACTGTGATTTTTAGGAAAAGGTCACCTGCTCGACCACCTTGAGCGTGACCTTTTCCTTTAACGCGCATCTTCTCGCCACTCTTCACACCAGCAGGAATTTTGATATCAAATCTCTCTCCATTTACTGAAACAGAGTGTGAACCACCTAAGATAGAGACACTAAAAGGTATTGTTACATTTGTGTCAATATCTAGGTTTGGTTCTTGCTGAAACCCACCTCCGCCAAATGGGTTACCACCACCGCCGAAACCTCCACCGCCAAATGGGTTACCGCCACCGCCGAAACCTCCGCCGCCAGAAAACATCTGTCTTAAAATATCATCTAAGTCACCCTGCCCTGCACTACCGTGAGAACGTGAAAAATCATGGAAGTTTTGTCCACCAAACATGTTGTCACCATGCATATCGTACTGCTGTTTCTTCTCTTTGTCACTTAGTATCTCATATGCTGAGTTTATCTCTTTAAACTTCTCTTCTGCATCAGCATCTTTGTTTACATCTGGATGATACTGACGCGCTAGCTTTCTGTACGCTTTTTTAATCTCTGCTTCACTAGCACCTTCGTTTACTTCTAATGTCTTATATAATGATTTTGCCATTCTTTACCCTGAAAATTTGTATGTTTATAAAAGTTTATTTATTAGTAGGATTATATCATAAGAGTTGAGTGGATGTCAATCAACTCTAAATTATCAACGAAGAGTTGTTTCTGCTAGCTAAGGACTTCGGATAATCTCTTTGAAGGCACAACTCTTGAGCAAATTTTGTTACCTTCTCTTCCGTAAAAACACGGCTCGTCTCAAAATCTCTTCTGCCATAAAGTTCCTTCTCTAAAAAGCCTAACTCTATTAATCTTTTTGTAATTGCATCTGCCATCGCTAAAACAGAGGATGCCTTTACTATCTCGCATCTTGCGTATTTATCACCCTCAAAAGAGACATCTGCAGCACGCAGAGTTGCATCTCCTCCAGGTATCTGTTGTGCTCCAAAAAGTGGCTTCGAGGCTACATTCGCTTTTTTAAACGCAGGAATAAACTGTGATATATGCTCAATAGCTAAAGAGCTGCGTTTATCAATATCAGCCTTTTTCCACCCTTTATATATCTTGTTTACATACTTCTGGTTTAGCTGTGGTTGTGAGCTTAACTTATGACTTCTCACTAAACCATCTTTAAAAAGAGTTATATCCTCTGTCATTCCGTGAAGTTGAACATAACCATCAGGATATGGGGTAAACTGAGCCATCCCATTTGGAGTTCCCCTCTCCCCATAAAAAATAACCTCAGGCCACGTCACTTCACTCTGCCATTTAGTGACATAAGCCGCTTTAAACTCCACAAATCTATCGCGTTTAATAGCCAACATATCATCTATCTCACCGCTTTTAAATCCTGCTGCGTTTATGAGATAATCAAACTTTTCTCTTTTTAAAACTCCAGATTGTTGATACTCCAAAAGATAACGCTCATCATCCTCAGTAATCTTTGTAACTAAGGAGTTTGTTAAGACCTCTGCGTTTGAGATAGACTCTAGCGAAAGCGTAACACTCGCAGCCAATCTAAAGATATTGAGTCCATACTCTTGAACTATTATGAGTGGAAACTTCACTCTCTCTAGGTCTATGTTTTTTGCAACAGGTATCATCCACTCTTCAAAAGTGAGTGGCTTTTCTAAGGTCTCTTTGGCTTGTAAAGCTTCTACTTCATCTCTATTAAAAAACCTATAGTAGTCATCGACACCGCCAAGAACTCTGTTTTTGATATCTCTGTTTATTAGAAGTTCATACTCTTTTTTTAGTTTCTCTAAGCGACTGTGTAAATCTTTTGGATTACCTTTGTCAGTTGTAGGAACAGCTATGACAGTTGGTCTAAAATCAACAGCACAAGGATAGAGCTGAACAAGTTCAATAGACTCTCTTAAAAGCTGTAAACACTGCTCATCAGAGATTTCTCTGTAGAGGTTACCACCTGCATGAAGGTGACAGATTGGCGGACCATCGACAAGTGTCTCTTTTTTCTCAAAAAGAGAGACATTGAGACCGAGTTGACTGAGGTAAAGTGCGACAGAGGAACCAGCAATACCACCACCGATGATTGCTATTTTTTTCATACTTTAGAGAATTACCTTTAAAATATCGGCAAAATCATCAACTACATAGTTTGGCTCATAAACACGAATATCTTCTCCGTAGTTATACCCATAACTGACACCGATACTCTCAATACCTGCAGCTTTTGCCGCTAAAATATCATTTTTAGAATCACCTATCATTAGTGTATTTCTTGCTTTGACATTAAATTTTTTACATATATATTGCAGAGGAAGAGGACTTGGTTTCTTCTGGGGGAGTGAATCACCACCGATAGAGAGTTCAAAAAGAGTATTTAACGCTAATTGCTCTAAAATTGGTTCAATAAAATCGAATGGTTTATTTGTAATAATTGCTAACTTGTAACCATCATCTTTAAGAGCTTCAAGTGTCTGTTTAACATTTGGATAGGGAGTTGTTTTAACGCAGAGATTATTTTTATAGTACTCTAAAAATATAGAGAGTGCTCTGTCAAACAGCTCTTTATCTATATTTTCATCAACAGTTTTATTCCCGCTAAGAGCACGTTTAACTAGGGTTTGAGCACCATTACCAACCCATGAATCTATGACTTCTTCAGAGAACTCATTATGGTTGATGCTACGGAGCATGTAGTTTATAGAGAGAGCTAAATCTGGAGCACTGTCTATAAGTGTACCATCTAAATCAAACAGAAGTAACTCTTTTTCTATAAACATTTAATGCTCTAACTTTTAATGTAAAAAGTGACGGATTTCTGAGAAGTAAAGAGACATTCCAAACTCATCAGCAGCATCGATAATCTCTTGATCACGTATGCTTCCACCAGGCTCGATTACATTTTTAACACCAGCCTCAGCTGCAGCATCGATGCTGTCACGAAATGGAAAAAATGCTTCAGAAGCAAGTGCCGCACCTCTAACATCTAGACCCATATCTTTTGCTTTTTTGAGTGCACACTGAGCAGCATCAACACGTGATGTCATACCCATACCAACTGCTACCATTGCTGAGTTTTTCACATACACAACACAGTTAGATTTTGTAAGAGAAGCTACTTTGTATGCTATCTCCATATCTTTCATATCTTGTGCTGAAGCTGCGTTTTTAGAAACAAGTTTCGCGTTTTTAACTTCATCTGCTCCAACATTGTCAGCGTCTTGAAATACAAATCCACCATCAACATGTTTGAAATCTTTTTTGTCATTTGCAAGAACTAAGTTTTCGCTTCCCATCTCAAAAAGTTTGATACGTTTTTTCTTAGCAAATACTTCCTGAGCCTCAGGAGTGATACGACCAGCGATAACAACCTCTAAGAAAATCTCATTCATCTTCTCAGCCA
>JAYEMB010000063.1:0-4140 GCA_034717855.1 Campylobacterota bacterium | reverse complement strand
GCATACTCAATATTCTCATATTCACCGTACCCGCCGGTCAGCACACAGTCATCCTCGTACAGTGAAAGGATCTGACAATACAAGGTCACTTTTTCGGCAAAAGTCATCTCTTTGGGATACCGATAATGCTGTAAAAAATTGAACAGATGGTCTCCCGAAGCAAAAAAACTGTTTTTCACCTCTTCGAGATCAATGGCAACTTCGTGCTCACTCACATTTTCGAGGTAGGCGGGTGCGATGTTTTCTGCCAGTGAACGTAATTGTTTGCCGCCCGTTTTGCGGTTACGACTCACCTTGAGCAGGGTGGGATAGGCTGAATCGTGTTGCAGTAGATCGAGCGACAGTTTCAGCCGACCGGGACGCTGGGCGGTAAAAAAGAGATCGCTACAGCTCCCTACAATTGCCATAAAATCGGTTCGCTCTTTGAGCTCGAACTGATCCTTGAGATATTTGATCCGGCGAATTTTTTCCAGCACCCGGCTCTGGTATTTAATCTGATTGAGAAAGTCGATAATCTGCTTCTGCGTTTCGATCAGATTGTGATGCGCCTCATTGAGCTGCAGCCGCAGCTGCGTTGTAATCCGCCCCAGTTCTTCGTCGGGAGCAATTTTAAAGAAGGTCAGCTCCTCGCCATCGAGCAGCCGCTGTGTCTGATCGATCAGGGCGTTGATGTCACGTCTCTTCTGATCATAATTGTCGAGCTTATCGATTTTGATACTGTAGGTCGGTTCGGTCTTGAAGGTGTTTTCGATATTGCGATTCAGATCGACAATATTGCGCAGGGTCATCACTCCGATTTTGCGCAAAACGGTTTTGACCGCCTTCAGGTAGCTGTATTTGCGATTGCTGTTCTGTTCCTGCAGGTAGTAGTTGATATTCTGCTTCAACATGCGGATATTCTCATCCACCGTCGCAGTGTTGATCTCCTCGTTAACTTCCAGAATCTGTTCAAAAAAGTGCAGAAAACGATCGTCCAGCTCCAGCAACGCACCGTTTTTACGTACCACCTCAAGATCGATCAGGTTTTCCAGCAGCGCCTCATCTATCAACTCTGCCGCATGATCATATTTGTAGGCGAACGATTTACGCTTTTCAAACATCTCGGCAAGCAGTTCTTTGGAGCGGGAAAGGGTATTGAGCAGTTCTGTGAGAGAGGCAAAGGAAAACATAACCGACAAAATAGTTAAATTTTTAAAAGATGACAACAACTAAGTCCAGATGCGAGCAAACATTTTGGAATTCCGGTGACACAATAGAATGGCGCTAGTTTAAGGGTAGCTGTCAGCAAAAACGGGACTGTCCCCCGCATGGGGGCTGTCCCAGAAGTTTACGATCCACGAAGAACTGCGGTGGGTTACACCGCAAAAGCCTGGGATAGCCGCCCTCAACCGGCCATCTTAATTGTCGTCAAACCGGACAAGATAATTGACGTGAGACAATTTATTTTCTATTTATTTATTCCGACTAAGTCCAAAAGTAGCAATATGGGTAGTTGCAAAAACGATGTAGACAAATCAAGTTTTACAAACTATAATGCGAGATATTTCAATATATCTAGGATTATAATATGAAAAGGTCAATACTATCTCAGAACAAACATTGGGAACAAAAGTATCCTTCTTTATTTCAGAGGGATATTTTTACTAAACTTGTAAACAATCTAAAAACAAAACATATTCAAGTATTGCAAGGAATTAGAAGAAGCGGCAAATCATCACTTTTTAAATTGATGATAAATTACCTTTCAAAAAATATTGATCCACGCGAAATACTATATATCAACTTGGATGACCCCTTTTTCACCAAATATTCAAATGATCCCGCAAGTTTCTATGAAATAATTCAAACAGCAAAAAAACTGACTCAAAAAGAGATAAAATATCTTTTTTTAGATGAAGTACAAGCTATCGTAGGTTGGGAAAAGTATGTCAAAAGTGTATATGATAGTGATGAGTTTAAAAAAATATTTATAACTGGTTCAAACTCTTCACTTCTAAAAGGGGAATTTGCAACACTATTAACGGGTCGATATCTCTCTACGCAAATTTATCCACTTAGCTTTAAAGAGATACTTCAAATCAATAATATAAATAGCTTTCTAGAACTAAATAAACAATTACCAAAAGTTTTAAAAATACTAGATGACATGATGCAACATGGTTCATTTATTGAAATTTACCAGATGGAAGATGATTTAAAAAGAGAATTGCTCAGCAGTTATTATGATACGATTTTATTAAAAGATTGTGTCTCAAATAATCAAATAAGAGACATCCGAGGCTTTAAGGATTTAAGCTTTTATTGTTTGGCGAACCTAACATCTTTACATTCATACTCTTCATTATCTAAAGCAGTTAAAATAAATGATAGATCAGTAAAAGATTATATTGCCGTTTTAGAAGAATGTTACCTGTTTAGTGAATTAAAACTATTTTCATATTCCTTAAAGGAACAAATAAATAATAAAAAGAAACTCTACTTAAGTGACAATGGCTTTATGAGCTTAGGGTATTCTTTTAGTTCAAATCATGGAAAACTTCTTGAAAATCTTGTATTTAGTGAATTACAAAAAAGAGGTTACGACATGTATTTTTATAACAAAGAGACTGAATGTGATTTTATCGTCAAAAAAGATGAAAGAATCATTGCGATACAGGTATGCTATGAGCTAAATGAGCAAAACAGGGCTAGAGAAATGAATGGTATCACAAAACTGCCCTTTCATCTCGATGAAAAACATATCATCACCTACAATCAAAATGAAAAAATAGCAGATATTGAGGTCGTGAGTTTTTGGGAGTATTTTTCTACATGAAAAAAGCCCTGCAACTTGGTTGAACTGGCGACAATGGATTAAAAGTAAACACCTGACCCCTTATGTTTTTTAAACGTTACGGACAAGCAAGGTAAGAACACAGCTCATGCCTTACCCTTACCAACACTTCATTAGCAAGTGTGCCATATTCCTTAATCGCAATAGACTGGTTCAAGGTAAAGATTTTATCACACCGAACCCAACTCTGCTTAGGGAGTCGGCCGTCAAGCACAGAATCATTATTTATGGCAATAGCGAACTCATCTGTTGGTACCGAAGTTACCGCAACACAAATAAAGTCACCACGTTTATCGGGAGTAGTTATCACTAGAACTGGACGTTTTTTATTGGTAGTTAGGTCAGTATACGGAAATGGTATACCGATCAGCTTACCGATTTCACAGTTCATTCCACGCCTCATCTTCACTATTATCCCAAATAGATTGCATTGTGGGTATTTGCGCCTGTTTAAGTGGCTCAATATCAGCAGTATTCAATTTATGTTTAGCCGCTATGTAGCCGATAAAATCAAGAACTTCACGCGCGAGCGGTTCAGGAAGGCGTTTGGCTTCTTCACTTATTTGAGCAGCTAAATTCATAAATCACCCTTTTTCTCCCATGCTATATCAAAATTGTCAAAAACAATAAAATTGTATTGGCATTAAGTTTACCTCGATGAATGTTAGTCGTCAATCGATTGAAGCATAATTAATTGTTGAATAAAAGGGGGCTAGAAAAGCGGAACGCTCTTAAAAAACTAAACTAAGATTCTTTTCCTTGAACCTCCCCCTGCACCACGACATAGCCTATTCCTGAAGCACTCATATTGAAAATTACAGCCAATTCTAACAATGACATCCCTAACTCCCGTACCGACCAGAAGCAGACAAGATTTTTGGCACCAACCTTGATACTTTGCCTACCTTAAGTAAGGTGTCCCCCGATTAAGAGGTCACGATATAGTTGAGAACCGATAAACGGTAGCACTTTTTGGCTTCAAACAGCCAATAAATCCAGCGCGCCCGATCACGAGAAAACTTCAGTAAAAATTCCTGTTTGTGACAGCGATGTGTGATGTGCCAGATATGACCCGGCAAAAAGTAGCGATTCGCTCGTGGCATAGTCCCCCCAAAAAACTATAAAAACCTTAGAAGCGCTATTGTTATAACAAAATGGGGCCTCTAAGGCATATCCTCGAATGTTTTTAAATACATTTATCTGTGTTTTCGACCAGTTACTGAGGTCCGACCCCAGATTTCAGCCAGCATATACTATTCTATCAAAAACAATAACTTAGCTTGGTCCGACCCCGATAAAGTGCTTTT
>JAYEMB010000062.1:0-4186 GCA_034717855.1 Campylobacterota bacterium | reverse complement strand
ACCCTGCACCAAGAGTTGCGATAAAATTTGTCTCAGCGTCGAGATAGTTTCTATCCCATCCAAATTTTGTTCTCCATGAGAGAGAGTCAAAGAACTCTGAACGTTGAGCGAGAGAGACTATAGATAACACCGTAGCCTCTTCAAGTTCTATTTCATCTTCACTGTATGAGAGTTCAATATTTAAAAACTCTATCTGCGTTCCTCGTAAAAATCCGTAATTAGAGTCTTCTAAATCATGGTATGCCGGACGGATTCCTAAAAAACCTATAGCTTCACCCTCTCTTGAACCGACTCCTGCTGTTACTCTTATAGCTCTATGACTCTCAATCGGATCTGGGGGAGTTTGAATATTAAGCTTCTCTCCTCTGCCAAGTGCTGCTCTCTCTTTTGAGAGATTATGAAAAAGTTCTATGTACTCTTTTTTATCCATATCATTTCTACTAAAAGAGTACTCTAAAAACTCTGTTGAAGCTTCCAGTATATACTGCTTTTGCTGTAGAGGTATTGTCTCATCACTAAGTACATCTTTAAGCTCTACTTCTCTCTCAACAAGCTTTCTTGGTATCCCTAAATAAGCATCTTCAAGTAACTCATCATACTTTAGAAGAATACTGCGTTTAGATGCTCTATAGTGGATATCTGAGATTAGATCTTCTGCTTTTGCAGCGTGAACTGTTTCAAGAGGAATAACCTCGTAATGAAAATGCTCTCTTAAATGCACACTCGGTCTTGCCAACTCTATGAGCCAAAGCATATTGTAAGAACAGTTTTCTGTAAAAAAGTAATAATCTGACTGAGTACCGTTAAGCTCCCAAATATGACGCGTCATTCTTAAAACTTCTTCCTCATTAAGATTTAAATCATACTCCCATATATCTCTCTGCTCCGTATCTCTGTACTCTTTTAACTTCTCATAATAAGGAAGAAGGGAGTACTTTCCATAATAACCACCGGAGAGTCCTTGTATAGCGAATAGGGCTGCGTTTGTATCATCAGGGTTTGCATCTGCTGCATAGTTTATAGCGTATGATAGCAGTCTTGATTTGTAAGCGGAGTTTATGCGCAAAAAAGTGTGTCCAAACATAGATGCCGGAGAGTTTATATGTGCCGCTGGAAAAACAAGTGTGGCAGACTTTGGATTTAATCTCTCTAGTGTATTATCATACTCACTACACTCTACTTTTGGAAAATCACCTATATCCAACTTCTCTGCCAGCCAAGCTTTTCTAGCAGGAAACCGACAAGCACTTGAGTTATCATCAAATCTCTCTTCAGTGAAAAAAGCATCCAGTGTTGCATCAAGTTCATCTTTTGCATTAGTTTTACCACTCTTAGAGAAGAAAAACCTGCTGTCATCTATCTCACTCTCCCCATCTACCATATGAAGAAGCAGGTGCCAGTATCTGTCATTTGAGAGATTTAGCTCATGAGCTTTTTCTTTATAGTCTAGTGATGAAGCGTCTGAAAAACTGATGCAAAAAATGAGTGTGAATAATATTTTGTGTAAGATGGAGGTTTCCTAAAGATAGTATCTAAAAATTGAGGTTAAACCAAACGAAAAATCGTCTGGTTTAGATTCTACTTACAGAGAAGTAGTAGCGATGTTGTCAAGAACATCATTCATCTCTACTTTTTGTGAAGTATAGATGCTATTGTAGTTTGATTGAAGAGATGCACTGAAAGTTGCAGTGTCTTCTACGTTTAATAGTTCAGCTAAAGTATCGATAGACTCACCGTGACCTACAGCAATCTCTTTAGCTAAAATGTCCATGTTAGAAGCAACGAACTCTTCAGCTCTCTCATTCATAACAAGTTTAGTTTTCTTACAACCTAAAGTTCCAGAAGTAATACCAAAAGTCTGGTTACCAGAAATACCATTTGTTGTAGCCTGAAGAGCTAACATTAGTGCTGAAGAATCATCTTTGATGATTACTGCACCAAGACCACAACCTGTTTGAGAGTTTACTGTTGCCATTGCTGACGTACTAAGAGCTACTGCCGCTAACGCGCTTACTAGAATTTTTTTCATTGAAGAACCTTTTATTTAAGATGAACACATTGTAAGGAGAATTTCCTTAATAAAAAATTATAAAGCCTTATTAAATGAATTAATGTTTAAATTAATTACTTTATAAGAATTTAGGTGCTACCATTTGCCATATTTCGCCTATTAAAGGATTAGAATGTTATCAAAAAGTATCTATTTCATTGCTGCTGTTTCACTGCTCTTTAGCGGATGTGCCACAATGCAAAAGACGGAGACACATGAGACTCCAGTTGCTGCTTCGCCACAAGTGAGTAAATCACTAAGCGTTAAAGAGGGTCAACCAAGCGGTTTAAAAAGAAAAGTTGCCATAGGCAGATTTACAAACGAGACACGTTATGGTCAAAGTTTTTTCGTTGATGACAACAATGACAAGATAGGAAAACAGGCTATGGATATTCTATCTGCAAAACTTTTCCAGTCAGGGAGATTTATCATGCTTGAGCGTGCTGATCTCTCGAAAATAGAAAAAGAGTTAAAGATAGGGAATGCTCCTACTCTTGGTAACTCAGCAGATTACTTAATCCTTGGCTCTATCACTGAGTTTGGTAGAAAAGAGACAAGTGATGTCGGTGTATTTAGCCGTGTTAAGAAACAAGAAGCTTTTGCAAAAGTTCATATCAGAATCGTAGATGTAAGCACTGGACAGATTATATACTCTGAAGAGGGAAAAGGTACTGCGTTTAGTGAAGCAGGTACTGTTATGGGCGTTGGTGGTAAAGCCGGATACAATGGTCAGCTAAATGATAAAGCGATAGATGCTGCTATATCTGACTTAACATCAAACATCATTGAAAACATGCTTGATAAACCATGGAGGGGCTACATACTCGCCTATGAAGATGGTAACCTCATCACATCCGGTGGAAAAAGTCAAAACATCAAAGCTGGTGACGCGTTTGATATCTACAAAAAAGGTAAGCAGGTTAAAAATCCTCAAACAAATATGATGATGACACTGCCTGGGAAAAAACTCGCAAAAATAGAAGTCGTAGCTACTATCGGGGACACTCCTGAGACTGAAGTTTCACTGGCAGAGATTACGAATGGCGATATTAACTCATATATCAAATCTAAAGATTTTTCAAATCTTTACATCCAATTAGGAGATAAATAATGAAATATATTCTATCAATAATAAGTTTGGTTCTACTTCTTGGAGTATCTGGGTGTGGCTATAAAGAGGGGGTGGCAACTGCTACTCAAAAATCTTACCTCTATTTTAGTGGGAACACAAGTAATGTAAAAGTCTCTATAGATAGTGGAGAAAAATTCTCTGTCGAAGCTGGTCAAACGAATCAGTATGGTGTAAAACCGGGTAAACACCTAGTTGAAGTCTATAGAGATGGAGCTATCGTTGTAAAACGCGAGGTATATATTGGCGATGGTATTGCTAAAGAGATTGAGGTTCAGTAATGAAAACACTCTCTAATCTAGCACTTTTAAGTGCTCTTACAGCGGCTGTGTTTATGAGCGGTTGTAGTTCCCAACCAAAACCTTTATATAACTATGGAGACTATAGCGAAAGTTACTATCACGCAAAAAAAGAGCTTACTGCTGATTCTGCACTAGAACTTCAAAAGGCTATAGAGTATTCTATAGAAAACTCAGCTAACAGTCGCTCAGGTAGAGTCGCTCCGGGAATGTATGCCAACCTTGGTTATATCTATCTCAAAGGCGGTAAAACAGCTAAAGCCGTAGAGAGTTTTAAAAAAGAGAAAGAAATTTATCCAGAGTCAGCACACTTTATGGATAGAATGATTAAAAAAATAGAAGTGGCAGAGGGGAAAAAATAGATGATAAATAAAAAACTTATAGCTCTGATAGCTTCAATAGTGTCTCTATTTGTTCTTACAGGTTGTGGTCCTTCATATGCAACAAAGGGAGCAGAGTTCCCTAAAATGTATGAACAGCAGCCTCGTTCAATTCTCATACTTCCTCCTATGAATGAAAGTACAGATGCTGAAGCGAAAGACTACTATATGACGACAACTGAAATGCCATTTGCTCTTATGGGTTATTACACATTTCCTACAGAGATGGTTAGCGACATTATGAAACAAGAGGGTGTATATGACACTGAGATTTTATACAATATGCCTCTTGATAAATACTATGAATATTTTGGAGCTGACGCAGTTC
>JAYEMB010000061.1:35609-43498 GCA_034717855.1 Campylobacterota bacterium | reverse complement strand
GCCTAAACAAAAGGCTTATAGGTTTTTAGACTCTCTTGGTGTGGCTTATATAGTTATACAAAACGACAATGAGTTTCTCTTTAGCGATAATCTGTACTATTATGTAAAAGATTTACTCATAAAAGATGCTTCTAAAAAGTAACCAGACTATATAGACAATTAAAGCTTCAAAAACTACAAAAGAGGCTATTTTGATATAAGCAAAACCATCTGCTCCAGAGATAATAAAAAACGGGCTAAATATTTCAAGAAACGCACTTATAAAGAGTAGATAAATGACTTTTTTTATAGAGCTGTTCTCTCTTAGTTTTGTAAAGATTAAAAAGTGTAAAAGTACCATAGAGAGTACTCCAAAGGCAATTATGTGGGGGAGAACAGTTTTTAAAAGACCGTCATATGTTTTAGCATTTGCAAACTGCTCGCTATTTCCAAGGTAATAAGTTCTAATCTCCTCAACTCCAAAACCTATTTTGTGTTCAAAAAGCATCACGCCACTCAGTAATAGAAGTAGGCTAAAGAGTAGAAAGTAGGCGATTGCATATCTGTATGACTCAGTCATAGTAGAGCTTTAAAATAGAGTAGAGCGTCATGTAGATTGCGCCAATGTGCCAAATATAAAATGAGACAATATAAACTACTATAAACGCAGGGCTAATAAAAAAAGAGAGTAGTAGAGAGATAAGAGCGAGCAGGGATGAAATCATGACGAGGTTTAGTGTTAAAATTTTGTATCTATTGGACTTAGCAAGCCTTAGGTAAACAGCACTAAGGGTCAAAAGAGTCATCATGATAAAAAATATCTCCATGTGCCAAAACTCTAAAAATGAGGCGGTAGATATAGGGTCTATAAACTCATCTTCATTTCCAAAGAGTGTAGTCTCTACACTCTCTAAAGAGATACCAAAACTGGAGTGTTTTACAAGAATATCAGAGAGTAAGTAGATAAGTATAAAAATGAGTAAGCCACTTAAGATAGGTCTCATCATGCTATCTTCTTTTAAATCTTTTATAAGTGTAAAACGCATTACTTATCCTTTAAAACTTCATTGTAAAACGCAAAGGCAACTCTTGAACCATCAGTAATACTTCTTGCACTCAGAGTAGCACCGGTAATCGTTGGTATCTCTTTTGAGACTCTTAACATCTTATCTGTTGAGATATCTTCAAACTGTGAGTTCCACTTATTTGATGGAAGATACTCTACAGGTTCGTTAAACGCAACTATCTCGATGCTTTTTAAGATAGAGTCCTTTGATATAAAGTATAAAACAACTGCGTTTTTAGAACGCACTTTTTTATTTATGAGGATTCCATAGCCTAGAAGTTTAGACTCTTTTGTGGCTTTATAAACTCTAAATATTTTACTATCAAGTTTTGTTTGAGACTCTTTTTGAATCTTTGATGCTTGAGCTTTTGAGAGTAGGGTGTTCTTTTTAACTATAACCGCATCATCTCCGTAACTCTGCTTCATAGCATCAAGAGGAGAGATAAGTATTTTCGCACTCAATGAGAGTGCAAACAGTGATAGTATTAGTAGTGAGTTCTTCATAATTTCAACCTTTTACAGAGGGATTTAAAATATAAATCCCATAGATAGACTAAATATATCTGTTTGATCTTCGTTAGCTGCCTTAGAGTTGTCTTTACTCATCGCGTAGTCGGCTTTAAAAACAACCTGTTCGTGTGGAAAGTAGTTGAGACCGACTGTGATAGTATCGGTAGAATCCACAGAACCGCCACCCGTTATAGTATCTTGAGCAGAAACACTCTCATACTGCACAAATGCCGGCACTCTATTTTGGATTTTTGTAAATGATAAGAGGTCGTAACTTGCGTTTATGAAACCACCTTTTGCTTTTTCTGGCTCTCCAACTACAGTTTCACTACGGCTTGTTTGTGTATAGACACCATAAGTTCTAAAGGCATCAAGACTATAATCAAAGTGAAGATCACTCATAACAAGGTTTGAGTCAACATATGCAGAAGCCCCAATAAAAAGACCATTAATACCTGTGTAGTCAACTCTTAGAGTACCTGCGAGTTCAAGTCTTTCACCGCCTTTTTCATCGATACGAAAAGAGCCTACACGACTATCTCTTAACCAGTCATTACCTTCTCCAGTACCTCTGTCTAGTTGTAAGCCAGAAAAAGCACCAAGATTATATGAGAGATTCTCAGCTAACTGACCATAAAGCATAACTCCATTTTCATGCCAAGTTGAAGGAATCAGTTTTTTTGAGGTATTTGGTCTTTGAACCGTTGTAAAGAGTGTTGGTTCATGTTTTTCATTTATAAGACCCATCGGCATGAGTTGATTACCAACTCTTAGGTTTGCGTTTTCATTGAACAGAAAATCAAGATACATAAACTCTATAATTACGTAACCATTTTTAGCCTCATCCTCTTTAGCCCCACCGTGTTCGAACTCTATTTCAGTGTTCATGATGATATTATCTGTAAATTTATAACCAATGTAAGGGATAAATCTATATACATCAATATTATCAGAAGCAGTTCCATCTTCATTTGATTTATGATAGTAATCCATCTTCCCGTAACCACCGATACTCAGTGGAGATTTTGAGTAGTAAACCTTTGATGCTGCACTTCCAAGCCCACTATATGACTTACTTGTATCAACTGTCGTGTAGTTAAAACCAGTCTTCAAGTCACTTGTCTCATCGATGAGTGACTGTGTAATCTCTCTAAGTTCACTAATTTCTGCTTTTAAATCTTTAATATCCTGCGTTTCATCTGCATATACAGAACCTGAGAGTGCTAAAGTTGTTACTAGTGATAACATTAATTTTGAATTTTTCATCTTATATCCTTGTTTATGATTACGATAATAGATATCATAATTGTTTTTATTCTGAAATTGTAATCACTTTTTCTTATCTTACTCTTAGTTTTGATAATTACTTTCAATATCAATAAATATTATAAAAGTTTTAGAAAAAAAATAAAGCAAAACAAGCTATAATAAATAAAAAAAATAGAGAGCATATGAGAGAAATTTTTCAAAGATTAGAAGATGGTGAAAACATACATTATGAAGTAGAGATGGACGCTGGTGAGTTTAAAAGTGAAAATCCTTGGCTCTTTAGTGTTTTTGTTAAGTTTGATTCTTGTGATGAGAATTCAGATGGTTTTGAAGAGTTTTTAGAGACTAAAGGTTCTCTTATTATAGCTCTAGAGTCAGAGGGTGAAGTTCACTATGTAGGTTCTAGGGTAGTTGATGGCTGGAGTGAATTCTACTTTTATGCAAGTGACTCTAAAGAGCTTAACTCTATGTCAACTGCTATACTCAAAGAGAGTGGCTACACCTATGAGAGTAATGTAGTCAAAGACAAAAAATGGAACTTCTATGAAACGCAGCTCTTTCCAACAGAGTTAGAACAGCACAATATTCAAACAGCAAAAATCATTTTTCTTTTAGAAGAGGAGGGAGATGATTTGAGTCTTGCTAGAGATGTAGAACACTATGTCTCATTTGAAGTACCTACACAGAAAAATAGATTTATCAACACCCTTAATGTTGAGGGCTTTAGTTTTAAAGATGATATAAGCTCTGATGAGTTTGAACATGGTGTTGCACTTGTGAAAAATCATGCTGTTACATATGAAGAGGCTACAAAAGTTATAGCTGAACTTTTTGAGTTTATCAAAAAAGAGCATGGCTACTATGAAGGCTGGAGTACCACTCTAGTAAACTCTGACGACTAACTGCTCATGAAGAGACTCTTTGCAATCACTGGTCTTATAAACTATCTTATAGTTGTTTTTTTAAATGCCTTTACTGATTTAGGTCATAAAATCATCATTCAAAATACAATCTTTAAAGTTTATGATGGAGAGATGCAGATAGTCTTAACGGCTATAGTAAACGCACTTATTTTACTCCCTTTTGTCCTGATGTTCTCACCCTCTGGTTTTTTAGCTGACAGATTTGCTAAAAACCTCATAATGAAACACTCCTCTGCGTTTGCTGTTTTAATCACGCTTGGTATCACTTACTCCTACTATAATGGACACTTTTATACTGCCTTTGGTATGACATTTTTACTTGCCCTTCAGAGTGCTATATACGGACCTGCAAAGTATGGTTACATCAAAGAGCTTGTAGGCATAAAGTTCATCACAAGTGGAAATGGAGCAGTCCAAGCTGTTACAACAGTAGCGATACTCGGTGGGATTATTTTTTATACTGTGTTGTTTGAGGGAATGTACAGTGATGATTTGAGAACTAAAGAGGATATCTTAAAAGCTATAGCTCCTCTTGGATGGCTTTTAGTTGCTAGTTCTATAGTTGAGTGGTTTTTAGCCTCAAAACTTCCAAACAAGATGATAAGAAAGAGTCAGAAGAGTTTCAGGTTTAAAAAATATGTAAGTGCTTATTACCTCTCTAAAAACCTAAAAATAGTTCGACGAAAAAAGGAGATATTTGAAGCAGTGATTGCTCTGAGCCTTTTTTGGTCTATCTCTCAAGTTGTTTTGGCGATTTTTGGAGAGTACGCCAAGAGTGAACTTGGTGTTACAAATACAATCTTCGTTCAGGGTGTTATGGCTTTGGCTGGTGTTGGTATGGTTGTCGGCTCTTTGATGGCTGCCTCATTTTCAAAGCACTATATCAACACAGGTTTGGTGGCCATCGGTTCTGTGGGTATAACTATCATAGTCTTTTTAGTCCCCTTTATCTCATCAATGGGAGTGATGGCGTTTATGTTTATGCTCTTTGGTGTGTTTTCAGGCTTTGTATTAGTCCCTTTAAATGCACATATTCAATTTCTCTCACCAAATGTTCACCTTGGGACTATACTCGCAGGAAGTAATTTTGTGCAAAATATTTTTATGTTTAGTTTTTTAGCTATAACGACACTCTTTGCATACTTTGGGATGAATGCAGAGGTGCTTTTTTATCTGATGGCATTTGTAGGTCTTTATCTAAGTTATATGATGTTTAAAAGATATTTTGTTATGACATTTTTTGCTACCATGGAGATGATTTCGAGAACTCGTCATAAGTACAGTTATGAAGGTTTAGAAAATATCCCAAGAGATAAGGCAGTGCTTTTTTTAGGAAATCATGTCTCTTGGTTGGATTGGATTATTTTACAGATTCCTATGAAAAGGCCTATTAACTTTATGATGGATAAAGAGATATATAACTGGCCATTTTTTAATGCCATGTTTAAAAAAGGCGAGACAATACCACTCTCTTCAAGAGCTTCAAAAGATGCGTTTAAGGAGGCTCATAAGAGGCTCACTAGTGGAAAAATGGTTGCTGTATATCCTGAGGGTGGGATAAGCAAAGATGGAGAACTTGGCAAGTTTTATAGAGGCTATGAGCTAATTCCACAAAATTATGATGGTGTGATTATTCCATTTTATATAGATGGTGTTTTTGGCAGTAGCTTCTCAAAGTATAAACCTAAGGCTAAAAAGAGCTTCTTTAAAAGACGTAAGATTAAAGTTCATTTTTCAAAACCGATAGCAAAAAACACAGATGCTGAGCAACTAAAAGATATAATACAAAAACTAAAGGATAAGCATGAGACTGAGTAAACTTTTTCTAATTACCACTCTTCTATTTACATCGTTGAGTGCACAAGAGAGACCAAAAATAGCTCTAGTTTTGAGTGGTGGTGGTGCTAAAGGTGCTGCTCATGTTGGTGTAATGAAGATTTTAGAGAAAAATAGAGTACCAGTTGATATGATTGTTGGTACAAGTATGGGCTCTTTCATGGGTGGACTCTACGCTAGTGGAAAATCACCCCAAGAGATTGAAGAGCTACTGAGCTCTGTTGATTGGAAGAGATTTATTACTGCTGACTTTAATCGTCAAGATATGCCTATGAGACGAAAGGATGTGGATTATACTTATCAGGGAAGATTGGGACTGGGGATAAACGCAGATAATGAGTTAGTTCTTCCAACCGGAGTTTTAAAGCGAGAACCATATCTTATGGAGTTGATGTCTATGACTGAAAATGTTCAAGACATAAAGGATTTTGATAAGTTACCTATTCCATTTAGAGCAGTCGCTACAAATATTAGAAATGGAGACAAAGTAATACTCAAAGGAGGCTCTTTAGCTAAAAGCATCTACGCATCAAGCTCAATTCCTGGTGGTTTTCAACCTATAAATATAGATGGAGTTGATTTAGTAGATGGAGGAGTAAGTAGCAACTTCCCAATCGAAGTAGCAAGAGATATGGGTGCAGATATAATTATCGCAGTTGACGTAAGCCAAGATTTTTCTAAAGACTTGGATGTTAGCTCATACCTTGTTGTTATGGGACAACTTGTAGATATTTTAACTAGAAAAAATGTAGAAGAGTCTATCTCTACTTTGAACAAAAAAGATATACTGCTTGTACCTGATGTTGGTATGTATGGTGCTCTTGAAGCTGATAAATATGCAGAGATTGTTGTAAAGGGTGTAGATGTCGCTTTAAAGAGTGAACACCTGCTAAAAGCCTTGTCTCTTAGTGATGAAGAGTATTCGCAATATAGATCTAAACATCACTACAGTGAGCCAGTAATAGATGAGATAAAGATTATAAACCAAACCTATATATCCGATGAGTCTATCAGAAAAAGAGTACATCAAGAAGTAGGTTCAAGCTTAGATGAAAAAGTTTTGAGAGAAGATTTGATGCATCTCTACAATATGACTATTTTTGATGGTGTTAGTTATGAACTTGAGCAGATTAATGGTAAAAATATCCTCTCAATTATTACAACACCAAGTTGGGATAACCACGGTGAAGTGCGATTTGCTATAGGTCTAGAAGATGACTTTAAAGGACACTCTGCATACTCACTAAAAGTTGGCTATACGATGTTTGGACTTAACTCTTTTGGTGGTGAATGGAAAAATGACTTTGAAATAGGTAATAGACAAAGAGCCTATACGGAGATATTTCAACCACTAGATAGCATGCAGAGGTACTATCTAAGACCATTTTTCGAGTACAAGTCATTAACAGATTTAGTACCAATAAATGAGTATTTACCAACAGAGTTTGGTAACAGAGAGTTAAAAACAAGCAGATATGGGGCTGGTTTTGCTTTTGGTATGCATGTAACTACTGATTATGAATTTGAAGTTGGGATTTCTAGTTACAGAGATAATGTAACTATAGAGTCTCAACAGGTGGATAATGATTATAAAGCCACTCCGGCATATGTGTCATTTAAATCTGATTCTTTAGATAATATACATTTCCCAGAAGTTGGATTGAAGTTAGAAGTGAAGTGGACAAAAGAACTAAGTAGCATGGATAGCGATTATGACTATGAGCAGATATACGTAGAGCTAGAAAAACCCTTAACTCTCTTTGCCAATAATATTACGGCCTATTTTAAGTATGGAACCACTTATAATATAGTTGATTCAAAAACAGCATTAGCAGGAAGTTATACACTTGGAGGACTCTTTAATTTATCGGGATATGCCCCATACTCTCTCAATGATGATAATATGATACTTGGTGTAGTGCGATATAGATATCAGCTAAAAGATGGTGGTTTCTTTGGTACTTTAAATTCACCACTCTATGCTGGTTTTTCCTTAGAGAGTGGGCAAGTATGGGGTGATGGAGATAAAGCGGATTTTAATACTCTTCATAACTCTGCAACAATATATGTAGCTGCTGATACATTTTTAGGACCATTTTACTTAGCATACGGTTTTTCAGATGATGGAGAGCAGAGTGGATATTTATATTTAGGAGAAAAATTTTAATGCAAAAAACAACTTTAATAATTGGAGCGGGTGGAGTAGGTCGCGTTGTGGTACACAAATGCGTCTTAAACGCAGCTACCTTTGGCAAGATAGTTCTTGCGAGTAGAACTATAGGACGATGTGAAGAGATTAAGTCTGA
>JAYEMB010000061.1:11888-35509 GCA_034717855.1 Campylobacterota bacterium | reverse complement strand
CTTTAATAATTGGAGCGGGTGGAGTAGGTCGCGTTGTGGTACACAAATGCGTCTTAAACGCAGCTACCTTTGGCAAGATAGTTCTTGCGAGTAGAACTATAGGACGATGTGAAGAGATTAAGTCTGAGCTTCCAAACGCAGACATTGAGATTAGAACTGTTGATGCAGATATTACAGAGGATATAGTTGAGCTCATAAACGCAGTAAACGCAGATATAGTTATAAATGTTGCATTGCCGTATCAAGATTTAACTATCATGGATGCTTGTATCGCTACTTCGACGCCATATTTAGACACTGCAAACTATGAACATCCTGATGAGGCTAAGTTTGAGTATAAGCTTCAGTGGGAGAGAGACGCTGCGTTTAAAGAAGCGGGAATCATGGGACTGCTTGGAAGTGGTTTTGACCCGGGTGTGACAAATGTCTTTTGTGCTTATGCCCAGAAACACTACTTTGATGAGATAGATACTATTGACATCTTAGATTGTAATGATGGTGACCACGGCTACCCTTTTGCGACAAACTTCAATCCAGAGATAAATCTTAGAGAAGTCTCTGCAGATGGTAGATACTGGGAAGAGGGACGTTGGCTAACAACAAGACCTATGGAAGTAAAAATGGTTTGGGACTATCCTGAGGTTGGAGAGAGAGACTCCTATCTGCTTTACCATGAAGAGATGGAGTCTTTAGTCAAACACATCAAAGGTCTTAAACGTATCAGGTTTTTTATGACCTTTGGAGAGAGTTATCTAACGCATATGCGATGTTTACAAAATGTTGGAATGCTAGGGATTAAAGAGGTAGAGCATAAGGGACAAAAAATTGTACCAATGGAGTTCTTAAAAACTCTTCTACCAGACCCCGCATCACTTGGTCCTCGTACAAAAGGAAAAACCAATATAGGTGTAGTTGTCAATGGTGTTAAAGATGGAGTTAGAAAAAAAATTTACATCTATCAAGTAAGTGACCATGAAAAGTGCTACAAAGAGGTAAAGTCTCAAGCAGTTTCATACACGACAGGTGTTCCGGCAATGATTGGGGCAAAACTTATGCTTGAGGGAAAATGGAGTGGCGATGGCGTTTTTAACATGGAAGAGTTTGACCCAGATATTTTTATGAATGAGTTAAATAGACAGGGCTTACCTTGGCAGATAAAAGAGCTTTAGATACACCCTACTATCTCTGTGAAGAGGAGCTTTTAGAGAAGAATCTCAAACTTCTTGAGTATGTACAAACGCAGAGTGGTGCGAAGATTATCTTAGCACTCAAGGGTTTTGCGATGTGGAGTACCTTCGATTTAGTCTCAAAATATCTACATGGTGCTACAGCTAGTGGACTTCATGAAGCACTTTTAGCAAGAGAGGAGTTTAACAAAGAGGTACATACCTACTCTCCTGCGTTTAAAGCGAGAGAGATAGAAGAGATTGCAAAAATCTCAGACCATATCGTTTTCAATTCCCCTGCGCAACTTTTTAGATTTAAAGATAAAGTCAAAAGTGTTAATCCTTCTATTCATATATCTCTGAGAATAAACCCTGAAGTCTCATCCTCTCCGGTTGATTTGTATAACCCCTGTGCTCTTCACTCGCGTTTAGGAACCACACTTGATAACTTTGATGAGAGTCTCTTAGAACATATTGACGGGCTTAATTTTCATGCTCTGTGTGAGCAGGGTGCAGATGAGTTAGAAGAGGTTTTAGTTGCGTTTGAGACGAACTTCTCCTCACACTTTAAAAATCTCAAATATATAAATTTTGGTGGAGGGCATCATATAACTAAAAAGGGATATGATGTTGAGAAACTCATATCGCTCATAAAAGAGTTCAGAGAGAAGTACGGTGTAGAAGTCTATCTCGAACCGGGCGAAGCAGTTGCTTGGGAGACAGGAGTCTTAGTGAGTAGCGTTTTAGATATCATTGATAATGGCATGAAAATCGCTATTTTGGATAGCTCTGCAGAAGCACATATGCCAGATACTTTAGCGATGCCGTATCGTGCAGAAGTTCAAAACGCAGGTATAGCTGGTGAGAAAAAATATACCTATCGTTTAGCTGGGAACACCTGTTTAGCAGGTGATATCATGGGTGATTACTCTTTTGATAAACCACTTGAGATTGGAGATGAGATTATTTTTAAAGACCAAATCCACTATACTTTTGTTAAAAACACGACTTTTAATGGTGTTAAACTTCCATCTTTAGCCATAAAACGCAGTAGTTCAGAGCTAGAAATTGTTAAAGAGTTTGGATATGAAGATTATAAAGGGAGACTATCATGATTGAAGACAAGGAACGCTGGAATGTTAGGCATGTAACTAAACCTATGAAGCATACAGTTTCGCCAATTCTTGAAAACTATGTGAAATATGCTAAAGTTGGAGATGCACTTGATTTAGCTTGTGGAACTGGGAGAAATACTCATTTTTTAGAGGAGTTGGGTTTTGGTGTTGATGCTGTTGATCTCTCGGATTATGCACTCTCTCGTATCAAAGAGATACCGAGTATCACAAAAATAGAAGTTGATTTGGACTCTTATGATTTAAAGAAAAACTCTTATGACTTGATAGTCAACACAAACTACTTAAATCGCAGGCTGATGCATCAGATGGTTGAGTCACTAAAAGATGGAGGTTTAATCATCTTTGAAACTTTCATAGAAGCTCATGAGAAGCCAGAGCAGGGGAGTATGAACCCTGATTATCTGTTAGAAAAAAATGAGCTTTTAGCTGCGTTTATCGACTTGGATATAATCTTTTATGAAGAGAAAGATGGTGTGAACCTAAGAGGCGAAAAAAATAAAACAGCATCTTTGGTTGCTAAAAAGTAGAATATATGAATAAAAATATAATTATTAGTTTTACTATAACGATAACTCTTTTAATCTTTTTGGGAGCTGTCTCAATTATGAAAATGATGGAACTCTCAGAACTTACACAAAAGCTATATAAACACCCTTTTGCAGTGACAAACGCAACAAAAACAATCGAGACAAACTTAGTCTCGATGCATAGATATATGAAAGATGTTGCACTTGCAAATAGTATGGATGAGATTAAAAAGGCTGTAATGAAAGTTAATGAGAATGAGATAGTCATCTATAAAGAGTTTGATATAGTATTTGACAGATATTTGGGTGATAGAAAAGATATTCAAGTGAGTTATGATGCTTTTGTAAACTGGAAGCCTATCCGTGATGAAGTGATTGACCTTATGAAGATAGGAAAAAGTGATGAAGCAGCACAAATCACAAAGGGAAAAGGTGCTAAACATGTTGCAGACCTAAACAAGCAAGTAGGTAAAATGGTTGATTATGCGAGTAATAAAGCTATCTTTTTTAAAGAAAACGCACTCAAGAGTGAACGTGAATCCATCACTTTAGTTCTCTCACTTTTAGCACTTATCTTAATTATAGTTATTACTGTTTTGGTTCTTTTAGTGAGGGGTGTAACAAGAAGTGAAAGAAAACTAAAAGAGCACCTTCATCTCATTGACCAAAATATAATGAGTGCAAGTTCAGATAAAAATTTTAAGCTACTTGAAGTAAGTAATGCGCTCTCTCTTCACTTTAGTCTCTCTAAAACTGAACTTCTTGCAACAGGGGATAATTTTTTAATAAGTGACTGCTCTGAGGAGCTTCAAGATGAGATAAAAAGAACTTTAGAGAGTGGACATGAGTGGCACGGGGAAATTTCCAAACTCAATTCAAAGAACCGTTTACAGTGGTTTGAAGCTTATATTACTCCGCAGTTTGATTCTGAATATAAGGTTATTGGTCATACAAATATTTTAAATGACATATCAAGTAAGAAAAAAATAGAGGAGATATCAAGAGTTGATGGGCTGACAAATCTTTATAACAGAAGATTTTTTGATGAGACCTTTTCAAAGGTCATAAAAATAGCACACCGACAAGAGAGACTACTTGCGTTTGTGATGATAGATATCGACCATTTTAAAGCTTACAATGATACTTATGGACACCAAGATGGTGACAAAGCTCTTAAAAAAGTTGCTTCACATCTTAAGAGTTCTCTCAAGCGTCCCGATGATTATAGTTTTAGACTAGGTGGGGAAGAGTTTGGAATGTTGTATATGGTGAAAGATGCAGAGGATGCCATGAAAATTGTAGAGAAGACAAGAGCTGGTGTTGAAGCTCTTCGTATTGCACATAGTAAAAACAGTGCCTCAGAATTTTTAACTATATCTATGGGGGTTTGTATTGTAGAGCCTGAAGATAACTCTACTGAAGAGGAGATTTATGCAAAAAGTGATGAGGCTCTTTATGAAGCAAAAGAGAGTGGAAGAAATAGAGTAGTTAAAGCGTAAAAGAGATTTTTATAATCCTTCAAGTAAAACGCTCCACAACCTATCGACCTCTTTGTCACTAAGAAAAAGTGATGACTTGTTTTCAAAGAGTTCATTAAGAGCATTTTTATTTATACTAAGTGTGTGTGAACATGCTTTGTGTGTTGGCAAATAGGCACGTATGAGGGAGACATCATCCTCTATGGACATAGAACATAAAAAGCAGTTTAGCTCTTTATGAAGTCGCCCCTCATGCTCCAAAATCTTTACATAAGCTTCTATCGCAATGCGTTTAGGGTTTTGTTTATTCCACTCTTGCGAAGCCTTATCTATAAGTTCAAAATAGAAATCACCAACATCTTCTGCATCTTTGAGATGTTTATGAAAGAGTGCTAAAAAATCTTGCCATAAACGCAGTAGTTTATAATCATTAATCCACTTAAAACCTATATGAATAACATCTTTAAGTCTAGAGATTGTAGATTTTGAAGAGGGCTCTTTTTCATAGTCAATTTTAAAACCAATGTTGATAGTTCCGTGCCTTGCACCATAAAATCTGTAAAGGGTCTCTAGGTTTCCCTTGGATAAAATTGTCACTATTAAGTCTTCATCTTTAACTTTGTTAAGATTTATTATGTACCCTTGCATGGTGGAAGTATACCCAATTTAACCTTGTCTTAATGCTCTTTTAGATACCCTTCGACAACTAAAATGTCAATAGATAGAAGGAATAAAATGGGATGTAATTTAGATATATTAACTTCTTTTAAAGATAACTGTGGATTTGGACTATTAGCTTCAATAGACAATAAACCTACTCATAAAAACTTAGAGGATGCTGTGACTTCGCTATCAAGAATGATGCATAGAGGGGCTGTGGCTGCTGATGGTAAAACAGGAGATGGTTCAGGTTTACTACTCTCAATGCCAAAATCTTTTTTTGAGAAAGAGCTTGCTGAAAATGGTATAGAAGTACCAGGACAGTATGCTGTAGCAATGGTGTTTTCTACAAATGAGAATGATTTTAATGTTATTAATTCTGTATGTGAAAATAATGATTTAAAAGTTATTTATACAAGAGAGGTACCACTTAATACTGATGCACTTGGCGAACAGGCATTAGAAATGCTACCAATGATTAAACAAGTTTTTGTTGCACCTGCTTCTCCTGTTGCTAGTGAAAGGCTAGATGCCTTAGTATATCTCTCAAGAAAAGAGATTGAAGCAAAACTAAAAGATGACAGTACATTTTATATCCCATCATTTTCAAGGGTTGTAGTATCATACAAAGGTCTTGTGATGCCAACTCATATTAAAGAGTTTTACACAGATTTAGCGTCTGAAGACTTTAAAATCTCTTTTTGTCTTTTCCACCAAAGATTCTCAACAAATACTCTGCCTCAATGGAAACTTGCGCAACCATTTAGAACGATTGCACACAATGGAGAGATTAACTCTGTAACAGCAAATAGATTTAATGTTAAAGCTAAAATGGCTGCAGCAGAATCTGGTATTTTTACTAAAGATGAGATGAACAGATTGGTGGATGTTATCCAAGATGGTATGAGTGACTCAGCTAGCTTAGATAACTTCATGGAATTCTTACAGGTAAATGGTGTAGATTTCTTTAAAGCTGCACGTTCAATGGTTCCTGCACCTTGGCACAATGACCATGCAATGGATTCCAAATTAAGAGCATTCTATGAGTACTCAACTACTTGTTTTGAGCCATGGGATGGTCCAGCAGCTGTTAGTATGACAAATGGAAGATATATCGGGTGTGTAATTGATAGAAATGGACTGAGACCATCTAAGTATATTAGAACTACTGACAATAGAATGCTTATCTCTTCAGAGTATGGTGTACTTGAGCTACCAGAAGAGGAGATTGCTGAAAGAGGAAGACTTCAATCTGGTGAGATGATTGGAATTGACCTTAAGTATGGAAAAGTTCTTAAAAATGAAGATATTAACGACCATCTAAAAAGTATGCATAACTATGATAAGTGGTTGTCAGAAAATATGTCATACCTTCAAGAGCATGCCATTACAGCAGAAGTTGACACTTGTAAGTTTAGTCAAAGTGAGATGCAAGCAAAGCAGAGATACTTTAACTATACACAAGAGTTAAACAAGCAAGTAATTATGCCAATGTTAAAAGAGGGTAAAGAGACAACTGGTGCTATGGGTGATGATACACCAATTGCAGCATTCTCTACAGAGCAGAGAAACTTTACAGACTTCTTTAAGCAGAAGTTTGCACAAGTAACAAACCCGCCAATTGATCCAATTAGAGAAAAAACAGTTATGAGTCTCAATACTGGTTTTGGTGAAACAAGAAATGTACTTGCAGATGGTCCAGAACACGCTAAAAGACTCAAAACAGTACTTCCTGTTATGTCGGCTGAGAAGTTCTCTATTTTACAAGAGTTTGGTGATGAAAACTCTTCAAAATATGATTCAGCATATAAAGCTGGTAAATACTCAACTGCATATACAAACGACCTAAAAGCCTCTTTAGATGCTTTAGTTGAGCAAATTATTGTTGATGTTAGAGATAATGGTATCAGAACAGTTATCTTAGATGACAGAGAGTTAGATGCTGATAATAAAGTAATACCAATGCTTATGGTTATTGGTGCTGTAAGTCAGAGACTCTTAGATGTAAAATTGAGACACCTTGTAAGTATCGTTGCTGTTAGTGGTGAAATATTTGATCCACACTCGGCAGCTTGTATGTTAGGGTATGGAGCTGCAGCGATTTTCCCTTACCTGCTTTACTACACAGTAGAGCAAGTGGCACAGGGTACTGAATATGCTGATGATATGCCTTTTAATTTAAGAAGATTTAGAAGAGCAATGGGTGCCGGTCTTATGAAAATTATGTCTAAGATGGGTATCTCTACACTCTCTTCATATAGAAACTCAAGACTATTTGACGTTATTGGATTAAGCGATGAGATTACTGGTGATTGTTTTGCAGGAAGTGAAACCTTACTAGCGGGTCTCTCATATTCAGATATTGATGAGAGATTAAACTCTAATCACTCTCGTGCATATACAGATGCCTTTGAGGGTAAAGATAAAGCACTCTATAAAGGTGGATACTACAAGTATAGAAAAGGTGAAGAGTTTCATGACCTTTCTCGTCCAACAATTGCCGCAATTCAAGACGCAGCTGCATCGGGGAAAAAAGAGGATTGGAACAAGCTAAAAGAGTTAGTTGATGGAAGAGATAAGAAGTTTATCAGAGACTTCTTTGAGCTAAAAAGTGGAAGAGAAGCAATTTCAGTAGATGAAGTTGAGCCACTCTCTGCAGTTTTCAAAAGATTTTCAACAGCAGCTATGTCAATGGGATCTATTTCGCAAGAAGCACATGAGACTTTAGCAGCAGCTATGAATAAAATCGGTGCTAAATCAAACTCAGGTGAGGGTGGTGAAGCAAAAGAGAGACTCACAAGCGATAGAAACTCTAAGATTAAACAAGTTGCATCGGGTAGATTTGGTGTTACTCCAGAATACCTACAGTCCGCTGAGGAGTTACAGATTAAAGTTGCTCAAGGTGCTAAGCCGGGTGAGGGTGGACAGTTACCTGGTTCAAAGGTTTCTCCACTTATTGCTACGCTTAGATTTACAAAACCGGGTGTTACACTTATTTCACCTCCACCGCACCATGATATCTACTCTATTGAAGATTTAGCGCAACTTATTTATGACCTTAAACAAGCAAATCCTAAAGCAAAAGTTGCAGTTAAACTTGTATCATCTGCTGGTGTTGGAACAATTGCTTCTGGTGTTGCTAAAGCCTATGCTGATAAGATTATTATCTCTGGTGGAGATGGTGGAACTGGTGCTGCACCGATTGGATCGGTTAGATTTGCAGGTAACCCATGGGAACTTGGACTCATTGAGGCGCATAACTCTCTTAAGGTAAATAATCTAAGAGGTCAAGTGACACTTGAAACTGATGGTGGTCTCAAAACAGGCTTAGATGTTGTTAAGGCTGCCATTATGGGTGCTGAAGAGTATGCATTTGGTACAGGTGCACTTGTAATTGTAGGTTGTATCATGCTTAGAGTGTGTCATCTCAATACATGTGCCGTTGGTGTTGCAACACAAGATGAAAAACTGAGAGAAAAATTTAATGGTAATGTAGATAAAGTTGTGAACTACTTTACACTCTTAGCTGAGGACGTTAGAGAGATTCTTGCATCACTTGGTTATAGATCTTTAGAAGATATTGTTGGTCAAGACCACTTACTGAAAGTTATTGATGATGAGTTCGCACAAAAATTTGATTTTGAATCACTACTTTATAGAATTGAGGGTACAAATACATGTCAAGTACCATTTAATGAACCTTATGATCAAAATGAGTATGAAAAAGCGATGATTGAAGAGTTGTTACCAACAATTGAGAATCCGCAAAAGCCAATTGTATTAGAAAAAGAGATCTCTAACTTAAATAGAAGTTTTGCTACTAGAATCTCAGGTGAGATTGCTTCAAGATACGGAAATGATGGACTACCTGACAACACAATTACAATCAATATGAAGGGTGTTGCAGGACAATCTTTAGGTGCATTTATGACCAAAGGAATTAACATCAACCTTGATGGTGCAGGAAATGACTACATTGGTAAAGGTATGAATGGTGGTAATATTGTAATTACTGCTGAAAATAGTGGACAAGAGTTTGCTCTTGGCGGAAATACTTGTCTTTATGGTGCTACAGGTGGTTCTCTTTATATCAATGGTCAAGTTGGTGAGAGATTTGCTGTAAGAAACTCTGGAGTCACTACTATTGTAGAAGGGACTGGAGATCATCCGTGTGAATATATGACAGGTGGTACAGTTGTAATTTTAGGTAAAACAGGTGTTAACTTTGGTGCTGGGATGACTGGCGGTAAAGCATTTGTTTATGATGAAGATAGAACTTTCTATGAAAAAATCAATACAGAGCTTGTAGAAGCTATCAGACTTGATAATGATGAGTTTGATGCGGATATGTTTGAACTTAAGCGACTGCTACAAGATTTCGTAGAAAAAACAGGAAGTCAAAAAGCACAGGATATCTTGCATAGTTATAGAAGTGAAGTGAGAAAAATATGGATGATTATTCCTAGAAGTGCAAGACCAACGCTAGAAGCTAGTAAAAGAGGGGAGTAGTAAAAAGCTCTTTAAACTATAGTAAACGCAGGAGCAGTTATAATGTCGCTTGGATTTGACCTTACTCTTCCATCTTTCTTAACTGAAAATGGAGTCGGGATTAATTCATGGGGTGGGATTATTATAGTTAGTTTTCTGCTAAAATAAAACACATGACAGCCTATTTACACTCCTGTAAACAGGCTCTCTTCTGCAAAAAAATCAATCATTCTTTAATATTAGTATTAATTAGATACAATAAATGACTATTTATATATTTTAAGGATTTTTTTTGAACCTATTAAACATTTTTACTAAAACTTTTGAAACAAAACCCCCTGCAAAAGCGGAAGCATCTTCTCACTGGATAAAGTGTAAATCTTGTCACTCTTTGATGTACTATAAAGAGGTAGAAAACCAAAGTTATGTATGTCCTAAATGTGGATTTCACCTACGTATAGGGGTGAAAGAGAGAATAGAACTACTGGCAGATGAAGGTACATTTGTTGAATACGATTCAACTTTAGAACCAGTTGACCCTCTCTCTTTTGTAGATAAAAAACCTTATAAAAAAAGAATAGAAGAGGGATTTGCTAAAACTGGTAGAAAATCATCAGTAGTAAGTGGTTCAATCACAATGAATGGTGTATCTGCTCAAGTTGTAATCTTTGACTTTAGTTTTATGGGTGGTTCCCTTGGTTCAGTAGAGGGTGAAAAAATAGTGAGAGCAGCAAATCGTGCTATAGAGAATAGAGAGGGTCTTATAATACTGAGTGCTTCTGGTGGTGCTAGAATGCAGGAGAGTACTTTCTCTCTGCTTCAGATGAGTAAAACATCAGCAGCGCTTGCTAGGCTTGCTAAAAACAATCTTCCATATATCTCAGTGCTAACTGATCCTACTATGGGTGGAGTATCTGCTTCTTTTGCAACACTTGGTGATATTATTATTGCAGAACCTGGCGCTCTTATTGGGTTTGCTGGACAGCGTGTTATTGAGCAAACTATCGGTTCAGCTCTTCCTGATGGTTTTCAAAGAGCAGAGTTTCTGCTTGAAAAGGGTTCTGTGGATATGATTGTAAATAGAAATGAGCTAAAACAGACCTTAGCAGATCTTCTAACACTTCTAAAAGTATAATATGAGACTTTATGCGCTTTGTGATCAAGATATGCTTGATAGCAAAGGTGTCTCTTTATCTGAGTATATTCAACTTGCTAAAAAAAATTCCGCTGAAATTATCCAGTACAGAAATAAAAACGCAGATATTGCGTTTGTCAAGCAGCAACTCATAGATATAAGAAAGAACTTTGATGGTTTCTTAATTGTAAATGATGCGTATGAGCTTATCGAGTTTTGTGATGGCGTTCATGTTGGTCAAGAGGATTTAAAAGCGATAGATGAAGATATTTTTAAAGCTGTAAAGATTTTAAGAAGTGTAATCAAAGATGATAAAATTTTAGGTATCTCAACACATAATGAAAAAGAGGTTATTGAAGCTAACGAAATGGACCTTAACTACATCGGATTAGGTGCATATAGAGATACAGATACCAAAAAAGATATTGCAGGTGTACTAGGCACTTCTCTTGATGATATAGCTTCTAAGAGCAAACACTTAGTTGCTGCGATTGGTGGTGTTAAACTTGATGATGAGTTTAAAAATATTACATATCATGTAATTGGTAGTGGATTGGTAGTCTAGAAAATGAAGATTGATATTATCTCAATAGCGAAAAAAGAGAAAAGTATTTATGATCCACTCTATAAAGAGTTAACAAAAATGAGTTCTCGCTTTGCAAAAATAGAGGATATTGAACTATTTCCAAAAGATGTAGCAAAATCACACACTATTTCACCAAAAGCCTCTCAGCAGGCTTACACTAAGGCTTTAGAACCCTATATTGGCAAGGATTATTCTATTGTTTTACACCCTGATGGAAAATTAATCGATAGTTTTGACTTTAGTAAGCTTTTAAATGATAAAATGTCGATTAAATTTTTTATAGGTGGAGCGTATGGCTTTGAGGATGACTTTTTAAAAAAAGGTAACTCTGTCATAAGTTTAGGTAAATTAACTATGAGTCATAAAATTGCTAAGGCAGTATTGCTTGAACAAATTTATAGAGGTTTTTCTATTTTAAGTAACCACCCATATCATAAGTAAGGAAAGAATAATTGCAAGCTAGTGAGTCAAATTACTTTAAAGAGATACTTGAGAGTAGACAAGAACAGATAAGAAAGAATATCCGAGGTGTTAATGATGAGTTGGATCAATTAAACTCACTAGAGTTAAATGATGAGGGCGATCATGCATCTGTAAACAACAATTCTATGGTGGAAAGTGCAATTGTTCAACAGCAAGAGCAAGAATTAAGAGAGATAAATGTAACTCTTGGTAAAATATCTGCTGGTGACTATGGTATTTGTGAAATGTGTGAAGATGATATAGGTTTTCAAAGACTTAAAGTGAAACCACATGCAATTTATTGTATAGATTGTAGAGAGATAGTAGAAAAATCTTAAGCAGGGGATAATTATGTACATTAAGAGATATACAATTGCTTCATTAATTTTAATGGCTCTAGTAGGTTGGTATGTGTATGCATATGTTACACAAGATACAATTGGTATTGAGCTATTTGGTATACTCTTACCATCTTTATCTGTAGCAGTATGGGTTATTATACCTCTTTTTGTACTATATGTTGCAAGTGTTTTACATATGTCTTTTTATAGTATGCTTGGTGGATTTAAGGTTCGCAAGTATGATAAAGATTATGAAAAAATTATTGATGCAATAGTTGATGCTTACCTAAACAAGGCGGTACGTAATCATGCTTTTAAAACTCCTAGATATAAACTCCTTGGTAAGCTTTTAGATGAAACAACACTCTTTTTAAAAGGTGATGTTGCTCCAACTACAGATAATGAGAAGATAAATAGCGTAATAAAAGCAGTTGATTCTATTAAAAATGGAGATGTTGTTGATTTAAAAGCATACTCCCTGCTCTCTACAAATCAATTAGTAATCCAAAATGAGAGAAATAGATATAAAAAAGGTGATATAAGTAGTGAGGATATACTTTCTCGTTCAGAAAAGTATGCTCAAGAGCTATGCGAAGAGGTCTATAGTGATTTCGCAAAAACTGCTTCACTTAACTCTTTAGAGAAGTATAAAAAATTTTTAACGAAAGATTCACTCTTGGAAATACTAAGCAGAATTAATGCTGATGAGAATAATATTGAGATATCTAATGAGTCACTTATGGTTCTCTTTAGCGGTTTAGATTTTCAACTTAAAGATTATTTAGAGGTTTCAAGAGCACTCTCTCGCGGTATGATTCCTGAACAGAGAATAAAACTTTTTGAAACATTAAGCACTACTAATGAAGAAGCGATGGATGCTTACCTCTATACACTCTATGATTTAGAAATGCTTCAGCCTGCTAATGAGATATTGGATATCTCTCAGCCTAATGAGTATCAAAACTTTAAAGCTTATAGAGCTTTAAAAGAGTGTAATAAGCACTTCAGTATAGAGCTGTTTATATAGTCTATATGCAAGATAAGCTCTCCTTCGATAACCCTGTATATGTTTTGGCTCCACTTGCAGGTTTTACTGACCTTCCTTTTAGAAGTGTTGTAAAGAAGTTTGGAGCAGATTTGACAGTTAGTGAAATGCTAAGTTCAAATGCTTTAGCTCATGGTTCAAAAAAAACGCTACATATGTTAGAGAAAAGTCCACTAGAAGACCCTTACTCTGTTCAGATAGCCGCTTCACAAATTGATATGGCTAGACGTGCTGTTGAAGTTTTAAATGAGCAAGATGGTATTGATATCATTGATCTCAACTGTGGTTGTCCTGTGCCAAAGGTTGTAGGTCATGGAAGCGGAAGCTCTCTGCTTTTGAACTTACCTCTGATGGGTGATATTATTAAAACCATTAAAGATACTTCAAATAAAAACTTAACAAGTGTGAAGATAAGACTTGGATTTGAAGAGAAAAACCATATAGATATAGCTAAAATGGTTGAAGATAGTGGAGCTGATTTTTTAGCTGTTCATGGTAGAACGCGTGTTGGGAAGTTTAAAGCTGCTGTTGATTATGATGCTATAAAAGAGATAAAAGAAGCAGTGTCAATTCCCGTAATAGCAAATGGTGATATAGACTCTTATGAAAAAGCAAAGTGGGTGCTTGAGCATACTGGTGCAGATGGAATTATGATTGGTCGTGGTGCCGTTGGCGCCCCATGGATTTTTCATCAACTGCGTTCAGGCAATGAGAATATAGATAAAAATTTGAAGCATGAGATTATAATGGAGCATTTTGATAAGATGATAGAGTTTTATGGTGAACACGGTGTAGCTATGTTTAGAAAGCATACTCACACTTACTCTAAAGGCTATAGAGGCGCTTCTGTATTAAGAAACAGTGTAAATAGTATAGTTGATGTTGAAGAGTATAGAGGTGTTCTTGATGACTTTTTTAAAAATAGTGAGATTGTAAGCTAATGTTAGAGATATCTCAATCTATAAGAAACCTAGAAAAGCGTGATATTGCGGATAATATACTGCACTATGATTATAATACAAAACATCTTTTATCACTAATACATAAAGGCATAGATGAAGAGGACCCATCTTATATGAGCTCTTATCGCTCTTTTGAGGGTGAGGTTTTTGAAAACTTTATATACGAAAAGCTTTTAAGATATGCAGAGGATAATGACTATATTAGTAAATTTATCTTAAAAGGTTTTCATCAAAATAAGAAAAAAGCATTTCCAAATACTCTCTCTATAAGTGAAAAAGAGCAGATTGTCTATAGAACAAAAAGTCGTGAAATTAGTGAATTTGATGCTATGTTTCTTACAAAAAAGAATGAGCTCTATTTTGTAGAGATGACACTCGTTAAGTCTGTACTTAAATTAAGACGCAGGCTTCGAAAGAAAAAGGCACTTCTAGAGATAATCTTTCCTAATTATGAGATTAAATCTCTCATTATTTTAAATGATGGTGCAACTGGTGTTAAACAGTTCCCGGATTTTTGTAAGGTTTGGTTCACAAAGGAGTTCTCAGCTGCGGAAGTACTTGATTATATCACCTCGCATGAAGATAATAAAAAGATTATTGTTCCAAAAGAGATTATGAACTCTAAAAAGATGATAGAGGCGCATACTCTGAAGCTTCACCCTTTTAGATACTATAACACTATGTCATGGATTACAAAAACTTTAAGAAGTCACAAAAAACACATAATAGATATGGGCTTTTTAATGAATCCAAAGATACAGAGATATCATGATCTTTATAATAAGTTTTATGCAGGTTATCTTAGTATAGAAAACGCAAGAGAACTGCTAGGTTTAACTGATGATTATGCAGAAGACCAGAAGGTTGTAGTAGCCTTAGAGAAGAAGTTCTCTGATGAGATAGTTGTTACTTACTATATTCAAAAAGCTCGTAAAAACCTACATCTCTACTCATTTGATGATGAAGGGAAAATGAGTAAAGAGAAAAAAGACCCATACGGTATTACAGTTACAGAAGTATTTCATGTAAGTAAGCTTATGGATAAGAGTTATGAGTTTAATATGAGTAGTGTAAATACAATTAAGAAACTACTCAAAGAGAGGTTTGAGAGAGCGTAAACTTACGCTTCATAAAGAATTGAAGCTGCTCTCTCTTTATATGCTTGTAGAGCCTCTTTTGAGTCATTTGAAGCAGTTGATTTATTAGAGTCAACTCTTAGAAAGTCATCAAGCTCTTGATGCCTATTTTTCAAAATTGATTCAAAATCCTCTTGTGTATTTGGTTTGTTGTCTGTAAATTTATCTAGGAGTATATTACTTTTTCCCATAAGAATTAAATAGCTCTGCTCAGCAAAATCAAGCATAACAACACTATTTTCTTCATTTAAAGATTTTTGAAACCTTATAGAGATGTCATTTCCTTGTGGGTTTATATCTGTTTTAGGTGTTGCGTTTTGAGTCTGAGGCTCATTTTTAGATTTGTTCTCTTGAAATAGCCAAGGGCTTGGAGTGTTTTGTGCATTTTTAAGAGTCATCTTTTTCTTGAGTACAAAAAGAACTAAGATACCAATAATCAGTATAGTTACAACTATGTAGTAGCTATTTGACATATCATCACTCTTCTTGGTAGGCAGTGATGATAGTAGGTCTGAACCACTAGCCTGAGGAGTGTTTACTGCGTTTTTTGCACTTGAGGCTGTATCTGTAAACCTGAGTCTTAATCCATATGAGTCAGATGTTTTTGAAGCGATTAGTTTGACTGAGGATGGAACAGATGCAACAATTTGAGTATGGTCTGACATAGGTATGATTGTGACAGAATGTAAAAAGTTTGATGAAACCTTTTTTATCTTTGAGGACTCGATAGAAGCGTCGCTAAGTTTAATAACTATTTTAGACCTAGTAATACTCTGCTTGATAACTCCCTCGTAAGGCGTATCAAAAGTAATCATCACATCCGCTCTATCTGTCCTGTCGTAAATATTATAACTTAAGATTTTTGATGCATCGAGCATGCTGACTAGAAGAAGAGAAAGAAAAATATACTTAATCATAATCTCTCTTTTGAGAGGTGATAAAGTACAGCACTTGAGTCTAGAACTTCGTTGATACGTATAGCAAGGTTTTTTTCATAAACCATAACCTCACCTTTACCAAGTATACGTCCATTAACATAGGATTCAACACTTTCACCAGCTGGTTTTTTAAGGTCAATAATAGAGCCTTTTTCAAGTTTCAGAATATCTTTTACGCTAAGTTCTGTTTCCCCTAAATCAGCTACAAACTCAACTTCCATATCTAGTATACCAGAGTAGTCCATCCATGACAACTCTTGTTCCGGATTGTATTCTGGTTCTGGTTCACCAAATTGGTGATAATTATTTTTCTTAGCCATTTAATTCCTTAATTGCTACCATAAACTCATCATTTGCTACTTTAATAACTTTTGCTTCATCATACTCAAAATCAAAGATATCTATTTTTTCAAAGTGTGGTGTATTGATAGTGTAAGGGTTTTCATCTGCTTCTTCCGCAATAACCTTCGCACTACCTATGATTAGATTTGCAGTTTCAAGTGCCATATCTATCAATGTCTCTTCATCGCTCTCATCTTCTTCTAAAAACAACTTAGAGACTCTCTGCATGAAATTTTCATCAGATGCTATATAGACTCTATGTTTTGAACCATCTTCCATATCTATGTCTATATAAGCAATAAGTGTTCTCTTTTTAATATCGCCATCATTTACTTCATGAGGTTCTCGAATTTGATGTATACAAAAATTTTCTGATGCTTTTATGATGGTTTGTAACATTATTCACCCTTTATAGATACATTTTAATTAGATTGATTATACTTCATCGAATCTCAAATGAATATTAAACTCTATAATCATCGTGCATATACAACAAGCATAAAGGGATATTTGAGTACAATTCGAGAAAAGTTATAAGGAAGAGGAGTAGTTCGTAAATGTTAGAGTTACTCTTTCTTGGTCTCGGTGTTGGTCTTCTGTCTGGTTTTTTTGGAATTGGTGGTGGAACGATACTAATTCCCCTTTTGCTTATGCTAGGCTATGAAACAAAAAGTGCCATAGGAATCTCTGTTTTGCAGATGGTTTTTAGCTCTATTTATGGAAGTTACTTAAATAACAAAAAAGGTACACTTGATGCACCTATGGTTCTTCTGATTGGTATTGGTGGTTTTATTGGTGCTTTGCTGAGTGGTTTAATCGCCTCTAATCTTGATGACAGACTGCTAGAGATGATATTTTTGAGTTTTGCAAGTTTTGCACTGGTGAGACTGTTTTTTAAAACAAAAGAGCATAGAGACCAAAGAGAAGTAAGCAAAGCAGTGCTACTAGCAATAGGCGTCCCTTTGGGTGCTTTGAGTATGACTATTGGAGTAGGTGGCAGTATTATCCTTGTTCCTATTTTGGTCGGATTCCTACATGTACCACTGAAAAAGGCGATATCTGCAGGACTCTTTTTTGTTATATTCTCTTCTGTTGCAGGTTTTATATCACATGCAAGATTAGGGCATATTGATTATGAGAGTGGTGTTGTTATCGGTTTGGCATCGCTTATTGGTGTATATATAGGGATTCACTTGAAGGACAGAGTAGATTCTGTTTTACAAAGAAGAATGTTAATTGCGTTTTACTTTACGGTTGTTGCGTATTTAGTATATAGAATATTTTTATAGAGGTATTAGATGAGAAAAAAAGATGTGATTACAATAACTGGTGCAAGAGAGAATAACTTAAAAAATATAAATCTTACTCTGCCTAAAAATGAGTTAATCGTTATGACTGGACTTAGTGGTAGTGGGAAGTCTACACTTGCGTTTGATACTCTTTATGCTGAGGGACAGCGTCGCTATATGGAGTCACTCTCATCGTATGCGAGACAGTTCTTAGACCGTGTTGGAAAGCCTGATGTGGATAAGATAGAGGGTTTAACACCTGCCATTGCGATAGACCAGAAAACAACTTCAAAAAATCCTCGTTCAACCGTAGGAACTATTACTGAGATATATGACTACTTTAGACTTCTTTATGCAAGAGTTGGAATTCAGCACTGTCATAAGTGTAAAAAAGTTATCTCACAAATGTCTGCTTCAGATATTATTGGTGAAGTTGCGAAGTTACCAGAGGGTGCAAAACTTGTTCTTTTAGCTCCTCTTGTTCGTGAGAAAAAAGGCTCATACGCAGATATGCTTGAGTCTCTAGTTCATAAAGGTTATGTTCGTGCGATGATTGATGGTGTAATGGTGCGTTTAGATGAAGAGATAGAGTTAAGTAAAACTAAAAAGCATACTATTAAAGTTGTTATAGATAGAGTAGTCGTTAAAGCTGAAAACAAAGAGAGAATAGCAGCAGATGTTGAGAAAGCTCTTAAAGAGAGTTATGGAGAGCTTGAGATAGATATCCTAAACCATAAAGAGTTAGGTCTGAGTCAGTCTCAGGTTCACTACTCAGAGCACAACGCCTGTTTTGACTGTAAGATAAGTTTTGACCCATTAGAACCTCTCTCTTTTTCATTTAACTCTCCAAAGGGTGCTTGTAGTGAGTGTGACGGTTTAGGTCTTCGTTATGCACTTGACCAAGAGAAGATAATAGACCAAGACCTGAGTATAGAAAAAGGCGCTGTTAAAATTGTTTATGGTTTCAACAAAGGTTATTACTTTACGTTTTTAAAGGGCTTTTGTGCTGCAAATGATATTGACATCACAATTCCCTACTCAGAACTAGAGACTTACCAGCAAAAAGCGATACTTCATGGAAATATAGATGAAGTCACTTTTCTTTGGAAAAAGCATGAAGTCAAAAGAATTTTCCCTGGAATTATTAGAATAGCCTACGATATGCTCAAAGATGAGAAAGAGCTAGCTGATTATATGAGTGAAAAAGTTTGTAATATTTGTGATTCTCACAGACTTAAACGAGAATCTTTAGCGGTTAGAGTAGGGCAAAAAGGTATAGCAGAGCTTTTAGATATGCCAATAGCAAAAACATATGAATGGTTCGAAGATAAGAGTAACTTTGCATATCTTGATGAGCAAGGAACTCAAATATCAGCTCCAATTTTAAATGAAATAAGAGAGCGTTTATACTTTTTGTTTGATGTAGGGCTTGGATATATTACACTTGGACGTGATGCAAGAACGATTAGTGGTGGAGAAGCTCAGAGAATTAGAATTGCTTCACAGATTGGTAGTGGTTTGACAGGTGTTATGTATGTTTTAGATGAACCGAGTATCGGTCTTCATGAGAGAGATACGAAAAAGCTCATTAGGACTCTTAGAAGCCTACAGGAGAAAGGAAACTCTGTAATCGTTGTTGAGCATGATAAAGAGACCATTGAAAACGCAGACTATATAGTTGATATAGGAAGTGGTGCTGGAAAATTTGGTGGAGAAGTTGTTTTTAGCGGAACATTAGATAAGTTGAAAAAGGCTAAAACACTAACTGCAGATTATCTTTATGGTAGAAAAAAGATAGAGTACTTTCATAGACGTTCACAAGAGAAATATATAGAGATAAAAAATGTAAAATTAAATAATATTAAAAATCTAAATGCAAAAATACCACTTAATAACTTTGTATGTATCACTGGTGTTAGTGGGAGTGGAAAAAGTTCACTTATGCTTCAAACGCTGCTACCAACGGCACGTGAGCTTTTAAATCACGCTAGAAAAGTGAATAAAGTTGCAGGTGTTGAGATAACAGGCCTTGAGAATGTAGATAAAGTTATATATCTTGACCAGAGCCCAATAGGGAGAACACCACGCTCAAATCCTGCAACATATACTGGTGTTATGGATGAGATTAGAAATCTTTTTGCAGAGACTAAAGAGTCTAAAATTAGAGGTTATACATCATCGCGTTTCTCTTTTAACGTAAAGGGTGGAAGATGCGAGAAGTGTCAAGGTGAGGGTGAAAACAAGATTGAGATGCACTTCCTGCCTGATATTATGGTGAAGTGTGAGTCTTGTCACGGTCAAAGATATAATCAGCAGACTTTAGAAGTTTTTTACAAGGGTAAGACTATTGCTGATGTCTTAGCTATGAGCGTAGATGAGGCCTTCGAATTTTTTAAACCTATCCCTAAAATACATCAAAAAATGAAAACACTTGTGGATGTTGGACTTGGTTATATAACCTTAGGTCAAAACGCAGTAACGCTTTCAGGTGGAGAAGCACAAAGAATAAAACTTTCTAAAGAGCTCTCTCGTAAAGATACAGGAAAAACACTTTACATTTTGGATGAACCAACAACAGGTTTACACTTTGCAGATGTAGACAGACTCACAAAGGTTTTACACCATTTTGTAGAGCTTGGTAACAGTGTTTTAATTATTGAGCATAATCTTGATATGATAAAAAATGCTGACTGGGTTATTGATATGGGACCAGAAGGTGGTTCTGGTGGAGGGCTTATTATTGCCGAAGGCTCACCTGAAGATATTGCAAAGAGTTACGAGCAGACAGGCTCTTATACAGGGGAGTATCTCAAAAAAGAGTTATCCTTACACAAAAAATAATATTTTAATAACATAATTTTAGTATAATAGGTTTATATTTTAATAAGGTATGTGATTTGTTATTTAGTTTGAATGAAATTTTGGTCATAGGAACAATAGAAGCACTTCTTCTTTTTGTAGGTCTGTTTGTATATTTTAAGATGAAGCCTAAGAATCAATCAGGAAAGATTGATGATTTTGAGTCTGAAATTGAGAGTCTAAAAAAAGAGCTTGCTGATAAGAGTAGTTCTAAGAAAAGTTCAGAGATAGATATAACAAAAACTAGTTTTATCGGTTCACAGATTCAAAAAGTAGAAACTCTTGAGATTGCACTAGAGAAGCAAAAAGAGAGAGTAGAAGATATTAAGCTAATTGCTCAGCAAGCAAATATGATTAAGCATAACTTTTTAGAAAATGTAAAACATGAAATATACACGCCCTTAAATACTATTGTGACAAATACAGAGTCTTTAGGGAAATCTTTAAAAGATAAGAAACAGTTAGATTTTGCAAAAAACATATATAACTCTTCTCATCAACTCTCTGCTCTTTTTGAAAAAATAATTACACTCTCTGAATTAGAATTAAATACGTTTGATGTTTCTGAAAGTGCAGTTGATTTAAGGGGATTGCTTGAAGAAAGAGTTCAGAAGTACAGAGCTCTTGCTAAGAAGAAAAAGTTAGACCTGACTTTAAATGTAGATGAAGATATACCAAACCGTTTAATGTTGAGCGAAAGTATAATCCAAGAGATTAGTGATAACTTAATTCATAATGCAATAAAATTTACCCAGAGTGGATATGTGAAAGTCAGAGTGCTCTCAAATGGTTTTGATAAGGCAAAAAATGCTATTAACTTTTCTATTATCGTAGAAGATAGTGGAGTTGGAATCAAGAAGGAAAATCAGAGTAAAATTTTTGAAATTTTTGAAAAGTTAGATGATAGAGATACGCAAATAATGGGGCTGGGATTATCTGTCAATAAAAAAATGGCAGATTCAATAAACGCAACACTTCAGGTTCAGAGTCAAATATCTCAAGGCTCCACTTTTGCACTCTTTTTTAACCAGGTTGAAGTTTTTTTATCAAACGAACAGGATAATATCTTTAATCCATTAGTTGACTTTAGTCTAATTAGACCTGATGGGGCTTCTGTAATGGTAATTGATGAAGAGAATAGTTCAGGTAAGACAATTGTAGAAAACTTTCAAGATACAGCTGTAGAGGTAGATGTATTTAGTAATACTAGAGAAGCTATAAAAAATCTTCAAAATAAGAAGTTTGATATGATATTTATAGATATAGATATGCTAAGTGTTGATGAGAGCGCTGTGTCAAAGGTTATAGCTAACATTAGTAGAGCGCCAGTAGTAACACTGACAAGTGTAAGATTAAAAGATATAGACTTTATTGAGGGGGGAGTCAAGCCTGTTGGGCACCTGAAAAAACCTATATCGAGATTTGAGCTTTTTAAAATTTCGCTCGAGGTGCTTGACTCAAAAAGTGTAAAAATACTCTCTGATGGAACACTAAAAATAAAATAATTTCTTTAAATGGGCTATTAAATCTCATATTGAAAAAAATAGGTATAATTACACAAAAATTTTAAAGGCAATAAACTATGTCAACATATGTATTTGGGCACACTAGCCCTGATAGCGACTCTATTGTAGGCGCAATCTCTCTTTCATACCTTAAAAACAAACTTGGTGAAGATTGTGTCCCTACTCGTCAGGGTGAAATCTCAGCTGAAACTGAATTTATCTTAAATAAATTTGGAGGCACAACTCCAGAGCTTAAAACTTCAGTAGCCGGTGAAAATGTTTATCTTATAGACTTTTCAGATAAAGCTCAAGCCCCAAAAGATATTATGGAAGCGACAATTCTTGGTATAGTTGATCATCACAAGCTTGGTGACTTGACAACAGATACTCCTTTAGAGTGTTGGATACGCCCCATAGGTTGTTCAAACACTGTAGTTTATGAGATGTATAAAGCTTATGATATTGAAATTCCAAAAGATATCGCTGGTATGATGATGATGGCGATTTTAAGTGACACTGTTATCTTTAAATCACCAACATGTACAAAAGTAGATACAAAAGCTGTTAAAGAACTTGCAAAGATTGCAGGTGTTGAGGACTATAAAGCACTGGCTATGGAGATGTTTATAGTTAAGTCTGCAACAGAGGGTGCAACTGCACGTGACTTAAATACAAGAGATTATAAAGCTTTTGAGATGAATGGCATGAAAGTTGGTGTAAATCAACTTGAAATGGTAGATATCTCAGCTTTAGATGACAGAAAAGATGACATCCTAGAAGATATGGCTAAGATGAAAGAGGAGGAGGGGCTGCACACTATCCTTGTTCTTCTAACTGACATCATGAAAGAGGGCTCTCAACTTCTATGTGTAAGTGATGATACTTCTAAAATAGAGACTGCGTTTAACACTAAATTAGAGAACAATCAAGTGTGGCTTGATGGCGTTTTAAGTCGTAAGAAACAGGTTATCCCTTTCCTACAACCACAGTTTAAATAAAAAATATTGATGAATAAACTTCTTATAGTCTGGTCGAGTGGTGAAGTAGAAGTGGCTAAAAAGCTAGTCTTGCTTTATAGTTCGGTTATGCTTGAGAGAAAGTATTGGGATGAGGCTACTATAATGATATGGGGGCCATCTGCAAAGATACTTGCACAGAACAGAGAACTTCAAGAACAGATGTCAATTGTACGAGATAGTGGCGTTGCGTTTAATGCTTGTGTAGTATGTACAGATGATTACGGTGTCTCTGAGAAGCTAAGAGAGTTAGGTGTAAAACTCATTCATACTGGTGAGATGCTGACTGAAGCGCTTCAAGATGACTCTACAAAAGTAGTCACTTTCTAGGTCTTTATTTTTGGTTTCATTTTATTTGAGTAGTGGGTAGCACTTACAACATCACCGATAATAGCTCTGTGAAACAGATAGGGCTCTTTGATATTTCTAATCACAAATCTTCCACCATCTGTTGTTAACACCTCTATAGTACCAACATCGATTAAATTTTTGAAACGCTCACTGTAGGGTTTAATATAGATAGTTCTAATCTCCTCTAAGTTTACAGGAA
>JAYEMB010000061.1:0-11788 GCA_034717855.1 Campylobacterota bacterium | reverse complement strand
TTTCTAATCACAAATCTTCCACCATCTGTTGTTAACACCTCTATAGTACCAACATCGATTAAATTTTTGAAACGCTCACTGTAGGGTTTAATATAGATAGTTCTAATCTCCTCTAAGTTTACAGGAAAGACCTCTCGTATCTCATGACCTTTTAAAATGATAAGCCTCTCCTCTGTCAATAGACAGTGGTAAGAGGCTTTCTCTTTTATCTCATGGATATGAACATAGAGAGTTCGTAAAATCAGAACAACACCAATTACACCTATCTCATACTCATAGCCTATCAAAAGAAGCGCAGCTCCAAGTGCATATAGTTTCACAAGAGGGATATAAAATGTTTTGGAAAGTTCTGCTTGTACTAGAACGGATTCATCTTTATGAAGTACTTTCTTAATATTGTTTATGATGAATCCTTTTTTTGATTTAGTCTTTGTAGAGGTAGCGTTTGATTTTTTTAGTTGGAGTTTTTACAAATGGCTCTATCTGTTCTATGAATTTAACCATTCTACAAAATGATGATATCTGTGAGTTTACATCAACTCTCATCTCTTCTAGCAGATTATCTATTTTTTGACGAACTTCTGCCTCAGGTGCATTTTCTGCTTCAAATATCTTATCTAAAAGCTCATAATCTAAGTGAATTCTAGCAACCAGCTTACCATCTTGCTCTATCATTAAAGAGTCCATAACAGCTTCATTTTGATTGATAACTGACTCAATCTGTTCAGGGTATATATTTTCACCTGCTGGTCCAATAATCACATTTTTACTTCTACCGCTTATAAACAAAAAGCCATCTTTATCTATATAACCAAGGTCACCAGTTAAGAACCAGCCATCTTCCATAACTTCAGCAGTCTGTTGTTCGTCTTTATAGTAACCAAGCATAACACTAGGAGATTTTGCGATAATCTCTCCTATTCCAGTCTCTGGGTTCATATTTTTAATGGCAAGTTCTACACCCGCTGTTGGTATTCCTGTGGATTTTGACTTTATCTCACCACCTAAAACTGAACCAGCAAGCAGAGGGGCAGTTTCGGTTAAGCCATAACCAACAATATATGGAAACTTCGCCTCGATGAGAAACTGCTCAACAAATGGAGAGAGAGGAGCACCTCCAATACCAAAAAACTTTAATCTTCCACCGAAGGTCTCTATGAGCTTTTTTCCAGCAACTATATTAAGTTTCTTTCTAATAAAAGGAACTTTATAGAGAGTTCTCATGATAAATGAGCCTGTAAATTTTGGCAGTACCTTGTTTTTATAAATTTTTTCGATGATAAGTGGCACGCTGAGCATCATTGTAGGTTTAACAATGCTAAAGGCCTTGAGTAAAACACTAGGTGTCGGTGTCTTATCTATATAGTAGATACTACTACCGTGAAGTATAGGAATTGTTAAGCCGACTGTACACTCAAGTGTATGCGCTAAAGGAAGGATAGATAAAAATATATCATCTTTGTCTATATCTAGTTGAATATGTGCACTCATTGCGTTTGTGACTAAGTTTTTATGAGAGAGCATAACCCCTTTAGAGTGCCCTGTTGTTCCAGAAGTATAAAGCAGTGACGCCATATCATCCTCTTTGGGTTTTGTTATTTCAGAAGATTTAGAAATCTTTTGAGATAGTTGTGAAACATAACTTTTGTTTGTCAACTCATCAACTAAAGTAAGGTCATCGAGTTTTATAACAAAGTTAATCCCATGATCAGCGCACTCTTCTATAGTCGCAAGATGTTTATCAGAAACAAATACAGCCTTTGCCTCTGAGTGTCTAATGATATGATGAACATCAGATGGATGAAAGTCCGGCAGAACAGGGACTACTACTGCTCCAAAGTAAGTAATAGCGAAGTATGCTACACCCCAGTTAGGCATGTTTTCACTCAGAAGAAGAACTTTGTCGCCTTTTGATATACCGTTGTCACGAAGTAGTTTGACCATCTCTTGAACTTTCTCATTTAACTCTGAGTATTTCATAGGCTCTTCACCGGCTTTACCAAGTGCGTCTTGTTCAGCATATAGTTCTATTGAACGGTTTAGCAGAGAAGGAAGTGTAAAGTTTTCTAAATTTTCATAAGGGTATATCATTCGTAATCTCTTATTTTGATTTTATTGAGTATTATTATACATAGAAATAGTCCAAATGGAATGATTTTGTAATAATTAAGGTGAAAAGTTGAGTAGACGAAGCAAAAATAAACATAATAATCCCAATAGAAAAACAGTAAGCTTTACAGAAAAAGATTTTTTACCAACAACAAGAGCCGATATGGATGCACGCGGTTGGGATTACTGTGATGTAATTCTTGTAAGTGGTGACTCCTATATTGACTCTCCTTTTATTGGCGTAGCTATGGTTGGTCGTATGCTTGAGCGTATGGGTTACAAAGTCGGGATGATAGGTCAACCAGATGTGAAGTCTCCTGATGATATTATGCGTTTAGGTGAACCGCGTTTGTACTGGGGTGTAAGTGGTGGTAGTGTTGACAGTATGGTTAGTAATTACACTGCTACAAAAAAGTTTAGAAATTCAGATGACTATACACCGGGTGGAAAAAATAACAAGCGCCCCGATAGAGCCCTAAGTGTTTACTGTAATCTAATCAGAAGATACTTTAAAAATACCGTTCCCTTAGTCCTTGGTGGAATAGAGGCGAGTCTAAGACGAACAAGTCATTATGATTATTGGTCAAACAAGATGAAAAAGCCGATTCTATTTGATTCTAAAGCGGATATTATGGTTTATGGTATGGGTGAGATTGCTATCGAGCAACTTACAAAAGCTATTGCTGATGGTCGAGATTATAGAGATATTCGTGGTATCTGTTATATCTCTAAAGAAGCAAAAGAGAAGTATATTCAACTCCCTTCACATCAGGATTGTGTGGATACCCCTGAGAAATATATAGACCTCTTTGATGATTTTTATGATAACAATGACCCCATCTCTGCGAACGGTTTATGTCAGAAAGTAGATACGCGTTTTTTAATTCAAAATCCTCCCTGTGACTACCTAAATGAAGATGAAATGGATGAAAACTCTAATCTGCCATTTACGAGAGAACAGCATCCATACTATGAGAAGATGGGAAAAGTGAAATGTTTGGAGACTATCAAGTTCTCTATTATGACGCACCATGGCTGCTGGGGAGAGTGTAATTTTTGCGCTATCGGAGTGCATCAAGGTCGTACAATTAGACCGCGTTCAGAAAAAAACATACTCGCTGAAGCCAAAGATTTTAACAAATACAAAGATTACAAGGGAATCATCTCTGATGTAGGTGGACCAACAGCAAATATGTACGGTTATGAGTGCAACAAAAAACTCAAACTTGGTACTTGTGAGTATCAGCGCTGTGTTGACTCCAAGCATCTCTGCTCAAGCATGAAAGTAGACCACTCACGAAACATAAACCTGCTTCGTCAGATAAGAGATGTAGAGGGTGTGAGAAAAGCCTTTGTTGCTTCAGGTATAAGATATGACTTTATAACTGAGGATAAAGAGCATGGTTACTCATACCTTAAAGAGTTAGTTCAGCATCATATCTCCGGACAGATGAAAGTAGCACCTGAACATACACAACAGCATGTTTTAGACTTGATGGGTAAACCTGGTAAGCAGACACTTGTTGATTTTAAAAAGATGTATGATAGACTTAACAAAGAAGAGGGTAAAAACCAGTTTCTTACATACTATCTTATTGCGGCACATCCAGGTTGTGAAGAGAAAGATATGCATGAACTTAAGCGCTTTACAAGTGAAGAGCTACAGATGAACCCTGAGCAAGCCCAAGTTTTTACACCAACTCCATCAACTTACTCAGCTGTTATGTACTATACGGAGATGGATCCTAAAACTCGTAAAAAAATATTTGTTGAAAAGGATACGAAACGCAAAGAAAAGCAGAAGCAGATAGTTGTCAAAAAAGATAGCTTCTCAAGTGGATTTGCTTCTTAGGTTTTCAGAATAATATGATTATATCTTTTTGATAGAAGTAGCGGTTAAAAATATATAATCTTTGCCGGTAATAGTTACACGAAACTTTTTCTGTTGCAGATACTTTTTACAAAAAATCACATCTTTATAGAGAAGCCCCATTTCAGAAAATGGATAGTTTTTAACACGTGCTCCATATATCATCTCCCCATCAATCCATCTACAGTTTGGAAAGCCAAGTATCATCGCTCCGTCGCGTTTTAAGTAGTTTTGAACTATGGACATAAAGAGGGGGTTAAATTCAAGGTTTGAACTCTGAAGTGTTCCTATGCTAATAATAAGGTCAAACCTATCAAGTCCCAAGGAAGCTAAATCATTTATGTCATGCGTATTAAAAGATACATTTGAGCACTCTTTGAACTTCTCTTTGGCTGCGTTTATTGCCGAGGAGCAGTAGTCAACCCCTATGAGCTCTAAGTTTGAAAAGTTACTTGCATATTCTTGTATAGCTTCAAACTCATCACCACTGTTTACACCTAGATTTAAGATACGAACTCTCTGGTTTACTTTTACATTTTCTAAGGCTTTGAGGTAGTGTATTAAAAATGAGGGCTCTTCATTTTTATGTATCTCACTAAATATAGACTTTTCCCCATACTTCTCTTCGGTGTCAGTGATAGATTTATGAAAACTCTCATCACTGTTTAGCTTCTCGTACTGTATCAAAACTGTGTTTGTAGAGTTTTTAGCAGGAGTAAGCATACGACAGTTGAGTTGTTGGGCTAAATCTATCCAAGCTTTATAACCTCTATAAACATACTCACTATCTTGAATTTTAAGGGTATTTCCAGAGTAAGTTGAGGAGCAGGTGTCAGGATTTAAAACTTCGAACTCGATTATCTTTTTTGGTTCGAGGGCTTTTACTATATCTTTGAGAGTTGTGACAATCTTAATCATACTTTGGTTTGAGAAGTTTAACATGGTCGAATTATACAGTTTTATTTTAGATAAACTCTGTTTTTATGAAACATACTATCTAAAAACCCATGTTTGGTGGTGATATCTTTAAGATATTCATCATAGTTTGTATCATTTGCTTCAAAGAAGTCAAGTAGATATTTAATAGATCCTACCTCACCCTCTCTTTTTTCTATCTCTAGAAGCTTTTCGTAAAGGGATTCTACCTCTTGAATAGCTTGTTTAGGTGCAGCGTGAGTCACCGCCATATATCCATTTTTATGCTTTGTAACTTCACTGTAAGTAGTTCTAAAGCTCGTTGTTACCCAGAAGTAGTTTCCATCTTTTGTTCTGTTTTTTAAAATAGTTAAAATATCTTGATCATCTTTTAATCGCTGCCACATCAGTGTAAATATTACCTTAGGCATATCTGGATGTCTAATAATGTTATGAGGGTGTCCTATAAGTTCTAAATCTGTATAGCCTGTAATCTCTTTAAAATAGTAGTTGGCATATTTTATGTCACCTCTTTCGTCAGTTCTAGTTACTAAAGGGAGTAGCTCATCTAGTTTAATCTGTTTGGAACTTTTTGTTGTTGTGTTGAACATAAGAGTACTCCCTTTTTGATACAATTATACAATAAAATCATAAAAAGTAACAAAATAAGATATTTAATATAAAAATATGAGACAAACGCAAATAATGTTCCAACTTTTTTATCCTCTTACATATCTTTCAGTTTTATTTGTCTACAATAACTAAAATAAATTTGAAAAGCCAAAGAAAAAGAATGAGAATAGATAAATTTTTAAATTCAGTAAACATAACCAAGCGTCGTTCGATATCACAAGATATGATAAGCAATAAAGTCGTACTGATTAATGATGTAGTTGCTAAAGCTAGCAAGAATGTAGAGGTTGGCAGTATTATAACTATCAACTACCTTGAGAGTTCAAAAAAGTACGAAGTACTCAAAATTCCCACATCAAAATCAACACCAAAATCCCTACAAGATGAATACATAAAGGAAATCTTATGAATTATGATGAAGCAAAAATAGCATTTACCTCACTCTTTAAGCATGAGATGAGTGATGAGCAGATGAGAGAGTTTTTAGTTGGCATGACACTGGATGAGCATACTTGTGTAAGTACTATTGCTGCTGCAGCTGAAGTGATGAGAAGTTTTGCTATACCTCTACCAATCTCAGATGAGCTGCGTTTAAACGCAATAGATATAGTTGGGACAGGTGGGGATAAAATAGGCTCTTTTAATATCTCTTCAACAACAGCACTTTTAGTTGCCTCGTGTGGCGCAACAGTAGCCAAACATGGAAGTCGCTCTATTACTTCAAAGTCAGGCAGTGCAGATATGTTTGAAGAGTTAGGTGTTAGACTGGATCTGAATATGCAAAAAAGTGCAACACTTTTAGAAGAGACAGGTTTCACTTTTATGTTTGCACAGAACCATCATCCTGCTATGAAGTTTATAATGCCTGTTAGAAAAAGTATACCTGATAAGACTGTTTTTAATATTTTAGGTCCTCTGACAAATCCTGCTGGGGCTAAGAAATCAATGCTTGGTGTCTTTGATAAAGCCTTTGTTCCTAAAATGGCTGAGGCACTTAAAGTCAATGGTGCAACTTCAACTATGGTTGTAAGCTCAGCAGAGGGGATGGATGAGATAAGTATCAGCGATGTAACTTACGCTTCACAACTCAAAGATGGCAAGGTGCGTGAGTTTGTTATCGACCCCGAAGAGTATGGGATAAAAAAAGTTCCTCTCAAAGCTATTATCGGTGGGGAAGCCAAAGAGAATGCTCACATTTTAAGAACTATTTTTGACTCTAGTTCAACTGATGCACAAAGAGACATAGTCCTCATAAACGCAGCTGCATCTCTGATGGTTGATGATTTGGCTCGTGATATGCAAGATGGTTTAGAGATGGCAAGAGAAGCTATACGAAACGCAAGAGCAAAAAAGAAACTCAAACAGATAATCGAGATTTCAAACAAGCTATGAAAAAATACACTCTAAAGTTAAATGAACTTGACACTTTAGTAAAAGATGTTTTGAGTCAGTTCCCAAGTGGTGTTGTTATCTTAAAAGGTGACCTAGCTGCTGGTAAAACAACTTTTGTTAAAGCGATTGCTAAGGAGCTTGGTTATGAAGAAGAGGTGACTTCACCAACTTTTTCACTCCAGCAGTGTTATGGCGATAATATCTTTCATTATGATATTTACAACCACGGTCTGGAGCACTTTATATCTTTAGGAATGCTAGAAGAGTTAGACAAAAAAGGGCTCCATTTTGTAGAGTGGGGCGATGATAAACTAGAAGCAATTTTAAAAAGTGCTTGGATAGATACGATGACAATAAGTATAGAAAAAATTTCAGATGAGGCGAGAGAGTACACAGTATGCATACTTTAAAAGCAGAAAACCTGCAAAAAAGAATCAAAGATTTAGAGATAGTAAAAGGAATGAGCCTTGAGGTTTCTAGTGGAGAGGTTGTTGGACTTCTTGGACCAAATGGAGCTGGAAAAACGACTACATTTTACATGATATGTGGACTTGTTGAAGCGAGTGGAGGAGAGGTTTTTTTTGATGGTGAAAATATATCAGATATGCCTCTGCATGAGCGTGCATTAAAGGGAATAGGCTATCTTCCCCAAGAGGCTTCAATCTTTAAAGATTTGAGTGTTGAAGATAACCTAATGGTTGCGGCACAAGTTGGAATCAAAGATAAAAAAGCTCAAGAGGAGAGAATCTTGGAGCTTTTGGATATGTTTAATATTGAGCCGATTAGATATCGTAAAGGTATCAGTCTAAGTGGTGGAGAGCGTCGTCGTGTTGAGATAGCTCGCGCACTTGTAAATAAACCGAAGTTTTTACTTTTAGATGAGCCCTTTGCAGGAGTTGACCCTATCGCAGTTATGGATATTCAAAAGGTTATTCATCAGCTTATCTCTTACGATATCGGTGTACTCATTACTGACCATAATGTTCGTGAGACTCTTGATGTGTGTGATAGAGCTTATGTTATTAAGGCGGGTGAACTTTTAGCTTCAGGAACAAGTGATGAGATAGCTCAAAACGCAGATGTTCGTACGCACTATCTTGGTGAGGATTTCAAGCTCTAAGAGCGATTAAATATGGGTGCATTAAGACAAACGCAGAGTGTAGAAAACAAACATAAACTCTCAAATACTCTACGAAATTGGCTCCCTATTTTACACTCTAGTCTGAGTGATTTAGGTGAGGCTATGGCTCCTTTTGTCGAAGCAAACCCCGTAGTAGAAGTTGAGTCCGGATATGAAGAAGATTTTGAGAAAAAGATTCCAAGAAAAGTAATATCTGGTGCTGTCTCTAACTCTCGAACTGAGCAGATAGAGGCCCTTACAATCCAAAAAAGAACCCTGCATGATGTTTTAGATGAACAGCTTGAAGCTCCACTCTTTCCGACTCCGATATCTCAAAAAATAGCAGAGTTTGTTGTAGCAAATTTTGATGAAAATGGATACTATGAGGGGAGTGATGAAGAGTTTTGTGAGAAACACGACATAACTCTAGAAGCTTTTGAGAAAGTTAGACTGCGTTTTGCTCATATTGATCCGGTTGGTATCGGTGCAAGAGACCTAGCGGAGTCCTTTTTATTTCAGCTTGATAGTTCAGAGATAAGTGACGTAGCTTATCCTTTAGCTCTTGAGTTGATAAAAAATCTTCAAGAGATGCATAGTTATTCAAATCGAGAACACTTTAGTGAAGTGATGAAGATAATATCTACCTTTAGAAACCCTCCTGCAATTGAATACCAAGAGGAGTCAGCCCAAATAGTACCTGACTTGATGATATATTTTAGTGAAGATGAGCAGATAGAGGTGAAGTTAAATAATGCCTACTACCCGACTATAAACATCGATACAAACTACGGTGTAGAGCATGAGTTTATATCTCAGAAAATTAAAGAGGCAAAGTCACTTGTAGATGCCCTTGATATGCGTAAAGCCACGCTCTATAAAGTGGGACTTATGATAGTTGAGTATCAGTATGAGTTTTTTACTGGTGGGCAAATTATGCCACTGACACTTAAAACTCTAGCCGACGAGTTTGGACATAACCCTTCAACTATCTCACGTGCTATAGCAAATAAGTATATTGCTTGTGATAGAGGAGTTCTTGCGATGAAAGAGTTCTTTACTACTGCCATAGATGAAGATGTTTCAAACGCAGCCATAAAAGAGTTTTTAGTTGGTCTTGTAAAGCAAGAGAGTCGTGAAAAACCACTGAGTGATATGAAGCTGCTTGATTTGATTCAAGAGAAGTTCAAAGTCAAGATGGTACGACGCACTATCGCTAAGTATAGAAAACAGCTAAATATTGCTGGTTCAAGTGAGAGAAAGAAACTCTATCAGTTAGGTTTGTAAAAACTCTATGAGCCTTAAAGAGAGACTTAATGAAGAGGTTGCAAAACGCAATCAAGAGGGCGAAATTTCACTTGAAAATCTAGACCCAATTTTAGTTGCTCACAGATACAGAGACCCTACTATCTCACTTGTCTGTGCTCTTTTTTCCTATGGAAATGTTGGACAGATTGTTAAGTTTTTAGACTCTTTGGATTTTGAACTTTTGAGCAAAAGTGATGCTGAGATAAAAAAGGCTTTAGAGAAACACTACTACAGATTTCAAAAGAGTGCAGATGTTATAGCTCTCTTTATAGCACTTAAAAGATTAAACGCAGAGAGTTCTTTGGAAGAAGTTTTTATAAAGGGATACAGAGATAAACGCAGTGTAGTGGATGGCATAAACGCAACTATATCGAAGATACAGTCCCTCTACCCACACTCATCACGAGGTTACACTTTTTTGATAGGCAAAGTGACAACAAAGACAAAAGGAGCTGGAGCACTTAAACGCTGGATGATGTTTTTGCGCTGGATGGTTCGAGAGGACAATATAGACATGGGACTTTGGAAGTCAGTTGATAGGTCTGATTTGATTATGCCACTCGATACTCACACTTTCAATGTCGGACTGCGTTTAGGGCTTCTTAAAAGAAAAACTTATGACTTAGAGGCTGCGTTTGAGTTAACAAAAAGACTCAAAAAGTTTGATAAAAATGACCCACTTAAGTATGATTTTGCACTCTATCGTTTAGGACAGGAAAAACTACTCTGAAGTAGTTGTTACTTTGTATCTAAATTGTTGCCTAGTTGTAATGAAATGATGTGATTTTTTTTCTATCATTCACTCACAAAGGTTGTGTATGAGTGAATTGAAGAAATTTCGGTCAATTTTTATTTCAGATGTGCATTTAGGAACAAAGTATTCTAAAGCAGAAGAGTTACTTGAATTTATACGAGATTATGAATCAGAAAATCTTTATCTAGTGGGAGATATTATAGATGGTTGGGCTATAAAAAGAAAGTTTGTCTGGAAACAATCCCACTCTGATGTCATCCAAAAGATACTCCGAAAAGCTAGAAAATCCACAAATGTTTACTTTATTGCTGGAAATCATGATGAGTTCCTTCGTCCGTTTATCCCAATTTTACTTGGAGATAGACTTAGGATTGAGAGTGAACTTGAATATATTGATCTACATAACAGAAGGTTTCTTGTGACTCATGGTGATTTTTTTGACTCTATAACGATGACAAAAAAATGGTTGGCAGTTTTAGGTGATTATGGGTATGATTTATTATTGAGTTTAAATGGGTTTGTAAATCTTACTCGTAGAATTTTTGGTAGAAAAAGGTATTGGTCACTTTCAAAATATGCTAAAGATAGTATCAAAAGTTCGGTCTCATTTATCTCCGATTATGAATCAATCTTAGCACTTCATGCAAAACGCAACGATTATGATGGTGTGATATGCGGACATATTCATAAAGCAGAGATAAGAGATATAGAAGGGATTCAATACTTAAACTGTGGCGACTGGGTTGAGAACTGTACAGCAGTTGTAGAGACAATGGATGGAGAATGGAAGATAATCAATTTCCTAGAGAGATAAGTTTATGCCTCTCTGGAGGTGCTGTTCGAGGTGCTTACCATTTAGGTGTAATCTCTGTACTAGAAGAACATAAGGTAAAGATAAACGCAATTAGTGCAACAAGTATTGGCGCTCTTATTGGTGCTTCTTTAGCTTGTGGAAAAAAATCGAATGAGATTCTAAATGTTTTAAAGTCTCCTGCCTTTAAAAAAGTGTTTCAACTGCGTTTGGGCAAGGGTTACCTCTTTAAAATAGATATGCAAGCCAAAGTATTAGATCTTCTCATAAATAAAATGAGTTTTGAAGATTTAGCAATACCCTTGGAAATATCAGTAACAGATGTTGATAATGCAGATATTTTGTATATAAATAGTGGAGTTAAACTTAGAGAGTATATACTAGCCTCATGCTCAATTACTCCTCTGATAAAACCAGTGAGTATCGATAACAAGCTCTTTATTGATGGTGGTTTAATAGATAATTTTCCAGTACAAAGATTGAAAAAATACCCTTATCCGATTGTCGGCATAAACTTATATCCCTATAGTAAAAAAAGAGTTAGCTCTATTTTTGGCTGGATAAAAAAAATGTTTTTCATAGTATGGCAATCAGAAAATTTAGCTAAAAGAGATTTATGTGACCTCTATGTAAGTAGTGAAGCGCTAAAAAATATCTCTAGCTTCAACTATAGAGATTTAGATAAGGCTTATGAACTTGGTAGGGAAGAGATGAAAAGTATACTTGAGTCAAAAAATTAATCAAGTAGGAATAGTTCAAGAGTGTTGAGATTAAACCAAAATAATTTCATAGTAGAAATTTCGCTTTCCACTTATAAAAAAATATCAATTTTTTCAGAAGAATAACATATCTATATTTCTTTCCAATATCCACTTAGGT
>JAYEMB010000060.1:0-16317 GCA_034717855.1 Campylobacterota bacterium | reverse complement strand
CCTTATACTATCTAATCAATCTTGCTATAATCAGTATATAAAAGTTAGTATCTCTATTCAAAAAGCAGATACTATTAAAAAGCCCTAAAATAGGAATTAAACATATGAAGATTCGTGTGTACTACGATTACCCATCTTTTCCTGTAATTACCGGAAATAGCGATAAATGAAGGCTTCTATGTTTTAAATTTTCTTGTATTTTAGGATATTAAGTGAAGTTTAGTGTCCGTTTTCTAGCTTGAGAAGGCACTCACTTTTTATTTGATTGAATAGTAAATTGATGCTATTTTTTTCACTAAGGTATACTGTTTCATCATTTAATGGTTCTTTTTTTGACTTTATAAAGGTGTATAATTCATTAATACTTTTTATATTACTCGTTTTAAGGGTAACATCTAAAATCTCTTCTATTGTTAGAATCTTATTATTTAAAATAGCTATAAAATCAAAAAGGTCTCTTGACTTGTCTCTTTGTAACAGAGCAACTAATTTGAGTTTACATATAGATTTTAAATCTAATATTTTTATTTTTGAATCTTTATATTTACTAAAGGTTGCTGCTTGAAGTATCTCTTTTTGTATAGGTCTATTTGCCTGAAAAAATTCCAGTTTTACATCAGCTATGATAAACTTTAGTATATACTCATCGGGAAATAGACCTGCCATTCTAAGAGCTGTAATATTTTCATCTTGAATTTTTACAGCTCCTAATGAACTTATCATGGGTACTATTACTTTGTAATTAAGTGCTTTTACCGATACTATATCGATATCCTCTGATATTCTATGATTGATATAATAGGACAGAGCTGTGCCACCTACAAAAAAAAGTTCATCATCAAAAATACCTGACTCTTTAATTTTTTCAAGAGCTTCAATTACATTAGCAGTCATTTATAATGCCTATTAGTCGTTTATATAGCTCATTCTTATTGTAAGAGCCTAATAGAGGTATATCCATCCCATTAGTAGAGATATATCCTTTAGCATACATTTTTTTATATTTATCATTGAGTACTGACTTGACCATTGTTTTTCCATATTTAAAGCAAAGTGTTTTTACATCATTATAGTTCATGGATGAGAGATAGTTTGAAATAATAGAGTAAACTTTTTGTTTACTCACTTGATTTGTTTGCCAAAAGAGATTATAAGTATAATCTGATGGGTTAAATTCTACTATATCATTAATATCTGATACATTTATTTTCTTTTTTGCATCTTGATACTCAGTAGATTTAAGTAGTTGATATAGTCTTGATCTATTCTTTTTCCAGTCTCGTAATGTTCTATCAGGTACATCCAATAATTTACTCATCTGTTGCTGTGTCATCATATTACTCATTTAATTGTTTTATATATTATAGGCGATAATCGCCTATTTGTCAATCTACTGTTACAGAGAATCTTTGAAATGTAATTATAAATATTTTTACTTCCTTATACTATCTAATCAATCTTGCTATAATCAGTATATAAAAGTTAGTATCTCTATTCAAAAAGCAGATACTATTAAAAAGCCCTAAAATAGGAATTAAACATATGAAGATTCGTGTGTACTACGAAGATACTGATACGGGTGGTGTTGTCTATCACTCAAACTACTTAAACTATTGTGAGCGTTCACGTAGTGATGCGTTTTTTAAAAAAGGAATGACACCGGTTTTGAAGAGTGGTCACTTTGTTGCAAGAAGAGTTGTTGCAGACTATATTTGGAGTGCAAAGCTTGGAGATTTACTTGAGGTGAAGAATGAGCTTTTAAAGATGAAAGCTGCATCATTTATACTAAAACAGAGTATCTATAAAGATGATAAAAAGCTTTTTGAGTTAGAGATCACTTTAGCATATATATCTTTTGATGGTAAACCTCAAAAGATAGAAAAAGATACTAAAGAGTTAATTCTCTCACTTTTCGACTAAATCATCCTCGACAGAGGAGATATACTCCACAAACTTAGAGCGTGATGGTTTAAGTAGCTCTATGTCGTAGAGCATTTGTGAGTCCTCTACAACTATTTCATACTCTCTATCTTCGTTTGTAATCTTATTGAAGAAGTGGTCTATACCTACTGTAGTTGTATAGTTAATCCAGTCATAAACTATGTTATTTCCAAGTAGAGAGTTGGTCTCTATAAGTACATTGTTATTTTTAGTAATAGAGTTGGCAACTATCATATCTTTTCTATCATTGTATTGTGTCATAGATAGAAGTAATGGATCATAGTTTATCTGGGTTGAGAGTATGTTTGTTGCGTTTGCATCGTAGAGAGTTAGCTGGGACATAATCATACCACTTTTGACAATTGGAGTATTTATAAAAAATGAACCATTTTTAATCTCTTCGTTCTCTTTTAAGTGATACTCAAGGTTTGTTGTTCGTCTTGAAATAGAGTATTTTATAACCTCATTACCCTCATTTAAAACTTTTTTGTACTCTACTTCTTTTTCTGGTTTATCACGAAATATATCTAAGATAGTGCTAGCTTCTTGCGTAGTGTTATCATCAGGAATTTCAACTTCAACAGTAGTGTATCTAAACGCATCCTCTTCATATCTAGCAAGCTTTTTACCAGTTTGAGATTTATCAGAGAAGATGACAAGGGGAGATATCGCTTCTTTGATGAGCAACTTGCTTTGAGCCTCATAATCGATAGCTCCAAAAGTTAAGTAGGCAGAGTCACTTTCGATGTCTTTTTTATTTATAGTTGGAAAATAGATGTGCAGTGATGAGTCTATACTAATAACACTCTGAGCTCCTTGGAGTGTTAGAGGTGCTATTACGTGATTAAAGCCATCTGCTTCTATCTGCTCAAGTGCTCTTTGGATCTCTTCCTCTTCTTCATTTTCGATTTTATAACTTTTCAACTCAAAAGGGTGGCTTTTGGTAATGAGATAAGCAAAGGCTGCGTTTGTAGTGGATGAAGCATATTTTCCAATCTTTTTATATGGGAGAAGCATAGCGATTTTAACTTTAGAGCTTAAAACAGTTGCTCCGAGGTTTAAAACAGATATGTTCATAACCCTGATATCATTATGCTCTTCATTGTCAAGTTTTTTATCAGCGTGTGAGAGAAATGAAAAAATCATTTCATTATCGAGATAATCCTGCATACAACTCTCATCACACTCATAGGGGTCTAAATCTTGTATGTATGTTTTAGGTATAGGAATACTTGATATAAGAAAGCTTTGGGCAAATATAGCAAGTGGAAAAAGTAAAAGTATTAGTTTTTTCATAGGCAACTCTTTATTGTTTTTAAATCATTTAGTGTTATTTTTTTTAGTTCTGGGTTTCTGAGTAAATACTGAGGGTGATAGATGGGAACAAGCTTGTAGTCTTTAAAATCTATGACATGTCCTCTTACATTTTCAAAGTTATCATTATCTTCTGTAACCGTATTATACGCTTCATTACCTAATGTAACAACAACTTTGGGTTGTATGAACTCAAGCTGGGTAAAAAGATAGGGCTTACAGGAGTTCCACTCTGATGGTGAGGGTCTGTTTGACTTTAAAGGTTTACATTTTATCGCGTGCGTGAGATAGACATCATCAATACTGAGTTGAAGAACCTTCTCTACCATGTTTTTTAGGGTCTCACCTGACCTACCACTGTAGTAGCTGTTTGAACTATCCTGCGTTTGTGATATGCTGTAGTCAATAATCATCAACTCTGCGTTTGGATTACCATAACCGCTGAGACTTTGAGTTCTTGACTTACTTAAGTCACATAGATGGCAAGTGGAGATGTTTTGAGATAACTCATCTAAATTATTTGGTTTTTCGTAGCTGTTTTTTTCGTTGATACTAAAAGGGTCGGTATAGTCAAAGCCCATCGCCTTTAATCTATAGAGGTTTTGAAGCAGAACAAGGTTTTGATACGACTTCAAATTTTGGCCTTTATGTCGATATTTGGTAATAGGATTATATTGAAAATGTGGTTAAATTATACTTTATAACTATTTTGTGATAATAAAATGTCATTATATTATGGTAGAATACATCTAGCTAGGGAAATAGGGGATTGAGTGAGTATTAAGGCAAGTGATATAGAAGTTAACAATTTTGATTTATTCTCATCTGGTGATGTCTCGGATGTCGTAAGAAAGCTCTCTTTATTACATAAAAGAAGTACTCTTATTCATATCTCTGCGTTTATACATAATACTGTTTTAGCTCAAAACTTAAAAAAAGAGATATCTAAGGCAGTTCCAAGTGCTAAAATTGTTTCACTGAAACATCAAGATAAAAACAAGACTTCTGTTGCTATTTTTACAACTAATGATAATCTTCAGAGCGAAGATATAAGTGATGTAGTTTTACGAGAGTTAAATTTAGAGAGTTGGGATAAAGAGATTAGTATTAAAGAGTATAGAAACCAACTCTTCAAAAGATACTTTACAGACCACTTAACAAACCTTCCAAATCAATATCAACTAAGAAAAGATTTGCAGGCCAATGAGGATTTTGGACTGATACTAGTAAAGGTAGATAATTTCCAGACTATCAATAGTTTTTATGGTTTTGTGGTTGGAGATTACGTTATAGAGCATGTTGGTAGCTACTTAAAAGAGAATTTAAAAGAGCATCAGGTCTATAGACTCTCTGGGGCAGAATTTGCTTTAACACTTGAGAAAAGTTTAGGTTTTTACGATTTAAAAAACTATCTTAATGAACTTTATTCAAGAATTAGAGATATTTCAATTCTCTACCAAGAAACAAAGATATTTATAGACTTTACTCTTTCATCTTCAGCAAATACAGATGGTGCAAATATATTTTCAAAAGTCTCAATGGCACTAAAATATGCACAAAAAACAAGTGTACCATTTTGGATATATGAAGATAGAATGGAGTTTGAAAATGAGTATGAGAGAAACCTTCAGCTCTCATCGATAGTTAGAGAGGCTGTTGAAGATGGAAGAATTGTTCCATATTTTCAGTCAATAGTAGATATTAAAACTTCTAAAGTCGTTAGATATGAGTGTTTAGCAAGATTGATAGACTCAAATGGAAAAATACTGTCTCCTTTTCGTTTTATACCCGTAGCGAAAAAGATCAAAGTCTATAGTACGGTGACTAAGCTTATTATAGATAAGGCCTTTGAGACTTTTGAAGATAGTGAGTATGAGTTTAGTATAAATATATCGGGTGAAGATATTATGAATACTAAAGTTTTTAACTACATCATAAGTAAGTTGAAAACTTCAAAAGCTTCTTCAAGAGTTTCTTTTGAACTTTTAGAGTCTGAAGCGATACAGGATTTTAAAAAGGTTGAGAGGTTTATAAATGAAGCGAAACGCTATGGTGCTAAAATAGCGATTGATGATTTTGGTAGCGGGTATTCAAATTTTGCATATTTAACAAAAATGAAAATAGACTACATAAAGATTGATGGTACTCTTATAAAAAATATAGATGTGGATAAACCATCTCTTTTAGTTGTTGAGACAATTGTGGATTTTGCAAAAAAACTTGGTGTTAAGACGATAGCAGAGTATGTTTACTCTAGTGTTATTATGGATAAAGTTAAAGACTTAGGAATAGATTACGCTCAAGGGTTTTATATAGATGAACCGAAGATAGATATTGAAAAATAAGTGGATTTTTTAGAGGTAAACAAGAAGCTTAAAAGCTCTTGTTTAGAGAAAATAGAACTACTGAGCTACTTCAACAGTAACTGGAGTACCTTCCCAGATTCCGTGTTTAGTACAGTAACCGTGAGCTACAAGATTAAGTTTTTTACCAGTTGGAATGATAGTAAAAGTTGTAGTGTTGTGAGCTTTAACATTTCCAAGTGTACCTGGAACATAAGAAGCTTGCGCTAATTTAGTTTCACCATTGAAAAGAGTTACAGACTCGATGTAGTGATCGAAATCATCTGGGTGAGTAAACTCTTGACCCATTTTTACAGTTACTTCAAATGGCTCGCCAGCTTTAGCAGACGCAGCACAGTGAATAAATGGTGAGTGACGGTCAATTAAATCTTTCTTAGCTTCTCTTTCTACAGTATCGATATCAACGTATTTGTTAATCTTTGGCATGTTAAATCCTTGTGTTTTAGTTTTAAATTTCAGTATTGTAGCTAGTAAAACTTTTAGATAAACATAAATAAGAGTATATTTGTCTTATTTAAGAAAAAATTAATTTATAACCATTTAACCAAAATATAGATAGAATCGCGTTTATAATATAAAATAAAGAGTATAGATATGTTAAAACCACTACTAATTGAAATCGGTGTTGAAGAGCTTCCCGCAGTTCCTCTTTTAAAAGAGTTAAAAAATATAGAGAAAAAATATGCTGCTATTTTAGAGAAGTATTCACTCTTGGGTGAGTTTGAATTCTACTATACTCCACGTCGTTTAGTGATTTGGCATAGAGAGTTTAAGAGTGCTCAAGAGGATAGTGTTGAAGAATTTTTTGGAGCACCTTTAGCTGTTGCATATAAAGATGGTGAACCAACTCCCGCAGCTAACGGTTTTGCTAAAAAGTGTGGTGTTACTCTTGATGAGATAGGCAAGACAGAGAAGGGTGGCAAAGAGGTGCTCTTTTATAAAAAAAATGTCAAGGGTGAAGAGTCTGTAAAGCTTATACCCGAGATTATAGAGTCTTGGATAAAATCTTTAGAGTTTGGTAAGTCTATGAGATGGGGAAGCTCTAGTGAGAGTTTTATTCGTCCTGTAAGATGGGTAAATATACTTCTAGATGATAAGCTTGTTCCTATGAGTCTTTATGGAGTAGAGTCTTCTAAAGAGACCTATCTTCATCGTATTAGTAACTTTAATGCTCTTAGTATTAGTGGCGCAAAAGACTACTTTGAAGTTTTAGAAAATGGTGGTGTTACTCTTTTCCCTTCTCTTAGACGTGAAAATATTTTAGCAAACTTCAGAGCTATTGAAAAAGAGAGTGGTGTTGAGATTGAGATTGATGCGGAGTTACTCGAAGAGGTAGTTGCAATTACAGAGAATCCGACTGCACTTTTAGGTTCATTTGATGAGGAGTTTTTGAGACTTCCTCCTGAGGTTATTATTACTTCTATGAAAGAGCATCAGAGATACTTTCCAGTATTTAAAGATGGCAAGCTAATCAATAAGTTTGTTGTTGTCTCAAACGCACTGACAGATGATTTCTCAGAGGTTATAGAAGGTAATGAGAGAGTTCTTCGTCCGCGTTTAGCTGATGGACTCTTCTTTTATGATAACGATTTAAAAAATGGATTAAGCACTGATGGACTTGAAAAGGTTGCGTTTTTTAAAGGTCTTGGTAGTGTTGCTGATAAGATTGTGCGTGAGGGTAAAATTGCAAATACTCTTTTTGATAAGTATGCTTCTGATGCAGAGAAAAAAGATTTAGACAGAGCGATAGAACTTGCAAAAGCTGACCTTATGAGCGAGATGGTTTATGAGTTTACAGAACTCCAAGGTCTTATGGGTTACTACTACGCTAAAGAAGCAGGGGAGAGCGAAGGAGTTGCAACTGCTATAAAAGAGCAGTACCTTCCAGATGGAGAGGATAGTGAACTTCCATCAACGCAGCTTAGTGCTATAGTCGCGATGAGTATAAAATTAGATACTCTTTTAGGGCTCTTTAGCGTAAATCAGATTCCAACAGGCTCTCGTGACCCTTTTGCTCTTCGTCGTGCTGTAAATGGACTTATACGTATCACTAATGAGCACAACTTAGAGTTTGATATAGTTGAGACTATCAAAACTCTAGCTTCAAGTTACGAAGAGATAGAGATAGAAAAACTTGAGAAGTTCTTTTTGGAAAGAATTAAACAGTACTATAAAGTCAATCCATCGATTATTGAAGCTGTTTTGGCTTCAGGTGAGAGAGAGCTACTGCGTTTAGGGAAGAAAATAGAAGCTCTAAATACTCTTGTGAACTCTGAAGGCTTTGATGAAGTCTCTTCAACATTTAAACGTGTTGCAAACATCACAAAAGATATCGACCTCTCAGATGAGATGTCTGTAGATGAAAAACTGTTCCAAGAAGATGCTGAAAAAACTCTTTTTGCAAAATATAGTGAAGTTTCATCTAAAAACTACAAGAGTAACTATGAAGAGGAGCTTGATGCTCTTTTAGGACTTAAGCCTGAACTGGATAGTTTCTTTGAAAATGTTATGGTAAACGCAGAGGATGCAGCTGTTAAAAACAACAGAAAAGCTTTAGTCGCTTCTATCTATAAAAGTATATTAAACATTGCAGACATAAAAGAGGTGAGTGTATAACAAACACTCCTTCTGAAGAGTTTTAGCGAAGACTTTTAATAGTGCTAAGCTGTCTCTCTATCTTTTTAGAGTAGATGAGTGCAGTATTGTTAAAAGGATCTAAATGTAGTACTGCCTTAAAGCTCTCTTTTGCCTTATCAAGTTTTTTCTTGTTGTACTGTTGCTTACCTATATAGATAAGGTTTGCCACCTCTTTTTTAGACTCTTTCTTTGCAGTTGCTATAACTTTTTTTGCACTTCTATTTTTAGAATCTATCTTTAAAACTTTTTTCGCATAAGCAATAGAGCTTATATACTCTTTTTTCTTTAGAGCACTCTTCGCCTGTTTTAGATTGAAATCTTTACTGTTTTTAACTCTTATCTTTTGTAGATAGTTTAGAGATGTTTGATCTTTTTTATATATGGAAAGTATGGAGTTGAACTCACTTTTTGCTCTAGATAGCTTACCTTTGTCATAAGAGACTATTGCGTTTTTGAGCAGTGTTTTATGATACTCTTTAAGAGTTGACTTTGCCTTGATTGCAGTCTCATTTTTGTAGTCATACTTTGAGAGTTTAACTAAAGAGTTGTTGATACTTTTTAAATCTTTTATGTCTCCGCTATTATTTAGCATCTTCATCTGAAGAGAGTTCTCTGTAGAGTTGAGAAATATTTTTATGTCCCTTGTAGATTTTAATATATCGAATCTGCTTTGGGCATCTTTGTATTTAGGGTCATTCATCATCACTTGATTTAGCTCAGCAAGGGCTCTTTTTTTATCTTTTTGAGTATAGAGCAGAGCCTGTTTGTAGTGGTAGATACTTTTAGCCTTAGCACTCTTTTTAATCTTGTTTATTTTGCTAAGTGGTACAGTGTTATAACCCTCGTAAAAATTTACAAGTTCATAGGAGGTTATCGCATCAAAGTTATATCCAGCCTCATAAGACTCATCTCCTATTTCGCTGAAAAGGTTTATCTCATCTTGGATAGATCTATATATGAGTTGTTTGTCATGTGCGTTTAACTCGTGAACCTTTTGGCTCAGCAGTACAATCTCTGTTTTTGGTTCCGGTGCTGGCTGATTTGTCTCCTGTGTGATACATCCACTAAAGAGAAGCAAGGTAAGTAGAGAACTGGTTGCTATTTGTATATTCATTTTAACTGTTTTCCCTTGAGAGAGAGTAGGTATCGATAGGGTAGCTTATCCCTTTTATGTGAAATGGTGCTTGTAGTTTTACATCGTATCTGCAACTTGCTCTATCGTAAGTACTTTTATCTATGACAATCTCCCCAGGAGCAGCACTTGAACAGAGTCTTGAAGCAACATTTACAGCAGAACCTACAGCTGTAAAGTCCATATGCTCGTGTGAACCGATATTTCCTACAATAACCTCACCTCTGTTTATCCCTATACCGACTTCACATGTAGTTTCAGATTTAACGGCTCTTTTTAAGTTCTCTTTTTGTATTGAAGCTTGTATCTCATGAGCACTTTTTATAGCGCGGTTTGTCGCATCATCACCGGAGAATGAAGCCATGATTTCATCACCAATATATTTGTCAATATCACCACCATTCTCTTCTATGATTTGAGCTTGAAGATTTAGGTAAAAGTTAACTATACTAATAACCTCTGATGGTTTTTTCTCTTCACTCATTGCTGTAAACCCACGAATATCACAGAAGAAAAGCGTGAGTGTTCTATACTCTCCACCAAGCATATTGTGTCTCATAGAACCACTCTTAATCATATCCATTGTAGAGCCAGAGACAAATTTTTGCATCTTTTTTTTCTCTTTGAGACCACTAACCATTGCGTTAAAGTGATAGGCAAGGTGCTCTATCTCATCGTTCGTGTTTATATCGAGTTTGATATTTAAGTTACCATTAGCGATTGATGTGGCTGCATGTGTAATATCCAAGATAGGGCTTGTAAACCTAACACTAAGAAAGTAGACAACAAGAGTAGCGATAAGGAGAACGATGATAGTAACACTGTGCATGTAGTCGAGCATCGTGTCGATGATATCTGTTATGGCTTTTTTATCGTAGTAGAGAATTGCAACACCTAGCAGGATAGTGTCCTCTTGGTATTTATATAGAATCGGTCTAACAAATCGGTAGGTATCTATCTCTGCGTTTGCTGATTTGACACTGTAGCTAGCATACTCTACATTTTCATTCTGTGAATTGGCTAAAGATGTCTGAAGCGTCGCATCTACAGGTATATCTTTAACACTGTCTCCAAAACCTGAGAGGTAGTTAAACTTGATACTATCATCTATCTTTTGTCTCTGGTAGATTGAGACCCCGATAAGTCCATCGATATTGGAGTTTTGAACCTTGCTGATAGCATCATCAAGACTGAGACGATTCTCATAGGTTCGCTCTAAAAGGGCAAAGGATGAAAAGTCTGAAATTCTCTCTATTGTAGTTGTACTTACCTCAAAAGCTTTTTTCTCTATGTAGGACTTCATCATGGGTACAGTAAAAATATTTTGAACAGTGATGGCGGTTAGAATAGCGAGAAAAACAAAGCTGATTAGTTTTAGTTTTAAGCCACCTATTCGAAGTAGCGTTTTAAATTTGTATTTGATAACAACTACTCCTGTGGCAATTTATATAAACCATTTTATCGAAATTAATCTTATAGTACCAAAAAGTGAAAATAATAAACATACCGGATGTAAAAAAAACTATTTGACTAATAATAAATATATTTTATAATTAATTGGAGTATCATATAATAAATAGTTATTTAAAAAGGGGTTTAGATGAAGATTGTATTTACACTGTCTATGATTGCAACTGTTTTAAGTGCAGGGATTATAGAGACAAACGATGGTATGTTTTTAGAACTTTTTACAAATAAAAATAGTACTGAAGTACTCTCAAAAGTTCCTATATCTAAGGGAAAGATAGAGAAGAGAAACTGCTACTCTACTCGTAATGGTGAAGAGTGGTGCAAGGTGACTTATACGGATAGTGGTCTAACTATTAACGGGTACAGTGAAAGAAAATATCTAGATATCATTGAGAGAGCACCAAACACAAAAACAACATTTGAGAAAACTTATGGTGGAGAGTATGATGATGAGGCTAAGAGTATCATCGCTTTAAAAGATGGCTATCTACTTGTTGGTCAAACGCAGAGCTTTGGAGAGGGAAACAGTGATGCCTATATCATCAAAGTAGATAAGCTTGGAAATAAAATCTATTCGGCTGCTTTTGGTGGAAGAAACGCAGATGTTGCAAACGCAGTCGTAGAGATGGATGATGGTTTTATGATAGCGGGAACTACAAGTAGTTTTGGTAACCGTACAGAGAGCCTCTATATGCTCAAAATTACAAAAGATGGAAATCGAGTATGGCAAAAGGGTTACTACTCTGATAAAGATGATTATTATGTTGCAAATGACATCGTAAAGATAGCTGATGATAATGTTCTTGTGGCGGGAACAGAAGATCATGTAAGCTTTTTCTCTTCAGAGGTAAATATCTACTTAAACGCAATCAACAACAGGGGAGTGAGAAACGGGATTAAGCGTTATGGTGGAGAGGATCCTGAGAGAGCAAACTCTATAATCTCAGTAAGTGATGGTTATGTTATAGCAGGAGAGAGTGATACTTGGGGGCATGGTAGATTAGATGCTTATGTTATAAAAATAGACAAAGATGGTAAGAGAGTCTGGCACAACGCTTTTGGTTTCGATGATGATGAGAGTGCAAATCAAATAATCACAACAAGAGATGGTGGCTATATTATCGTCGGGACTACAGAGAGTGACTACAAAACGCAAAAGAATGTCTATGTTGTGAAGATTAGTGCAGATGGGAAAAGAGAGTGGCAATCTTTTTATGGAACAAGAGAAGATGATGAGGGTTATGGTATAGTAGAAGCGGATGATGGTTATGTGATAGCAGGCTATACTAAGGGAACTAAAAACTACGATAGCAATGTCTATCTACTTAAAATAAGAGAAGATGGTAGCATTGTTTGGGAAAAAACATATGGTTCAAGCAAAGATGATAGAGCAAGTGCAATCATAAAAGTAGATGATGGTTTTGTTGTAAGTGGATACTCTACATCTACAGAGACACACAGTAAAGATGTCTATCTTTTAAAAGTTAACAAGCAAGGAAATATAAACTAAATGATAAGAGTCTTAACCCTAACACTATTTTTTTTAAGTTCACTAATAGCCCAGAGTAGCGTTAAGGACTCTATAGTTAAAATCTATACAGTTTCAAAAATTCCAAACTATGCGGTACCGTGGAACTCGAATATCAAGAGGTCTCACGGTTCGGGAAGTATTATAGATGGAAACAGAATTCTCACAAATGCACATGTAGTTGCAAATGAGACATTTATAGAGGTAAAACGCTACGGTCAAACGCAGCGTTATGAAGCAGAGCTTGAGTTTATATCTCACCAAGCTGACTTAGCACTTCTCAGAGTTAAAGATGAGACATTCTTCAAGGGTACAAAAAGTTTAAAGTTTGGAGTTATCCCTAAGGTGCGTCAAGAGGTGACTGTTTATGGTTTTCCTATGGGTGGAAATAGTCTGAGTGTGAGCACAGGGATAGTCTCACGAATAGAGCACAACCGATACGCACACTCACGAGAGATATTTTTATCTATTCAAGTTGATGCTGCAGTCAATCCTGGTAACAGCGGCGGACCCGCTATAAGTGATGGTAAGATAGTAGGTGTTGTTATGCAGCAGATAACTAAATCACAAAATATCGGTTACTTAGTTCCAACAGAGATAATAGAACACTTTTTAGATGATATAAAAGATGGCAAGTATAATGGCTTTGCCCACCTTGGAGTTGATACTCAAAAGATGGAAAATGAGACACTTAGAGAGGTCTATGCTATGGACAAAGAGCTAAGTGGTGTTATGGTTATGGACATATCTCAAAAGTCATCTGCCTTTAATGTTTTAAAAAAGGATGATATCCTTCTCTCTATAGATGGGCACACTATAGAAAATGATGGGACAGTAGAGTTTTTAGAGCAGCAGTTTACCTCCTTTAAGTACTATGTAGATAAGAAGCAGTTAGGTGAGACTATAGCGTTTGAAGTTCTTCGTGATGCAAAAATCATAGAGTTAGAGTTGCAACTTACTAATATCGCAGATGATAACCTTTTAGTAAACACCTTAGAAAATGACGTAATGCCGAAGTATCTTATATATGACGGATATGTCTTTACTCCACTTACAAGAAATCTCTTTAACGGAAGTAGGTCAACACTCCTAAAACTAAGAGAGGCAGCAGGGAAGTGGGCATGTGATGAGAAAGAGGAGGTGGTGATACTCCTAAAAGTCTTAGCAGATAAAACCAACAGAGGGGACCATAACTTTTCACTCTGGATAGTTGACATGGTAAACTCTCAAAAATTTAAAAACTTTGATGAGTTTAAGAGTATAATTCAAAACTTTAAAGGCAAGTATCTTATCTTAGAGAATGAAGATGGTGTAAAACTAGCTATAGACAGACAAAACGCAGTAGAGAGAGAAAAAAGTATACTTCAAAGGTATAGCATTAAAAGCTCTCAAAACGAATAAGGAGTTCTATGTACGATATAGCCATAATAGGTGCTGGAATAAATGGCTGTAGCGTAGCATATGAGTTTACTCAAGAGGGTAAAAAAGTTCTACTCTTAGACATGGATGGCATTGCACATGGGGGAAGTGGTGCAGCTGGTGCATTTATATCTCCAAAGTTCTCAAAGTCTGGTGAGCTTAAAGAACTCATCGGAGATGCTTTTGTCTACTCTATGGCGTTTTATGAAAAACACTTTCCCAATCTACTAAAAAAATCTCAACTTCTGCATCTTGTCAAAGACGAAAGCGATGAGGTGATTTTAAAATCATTTAAAGAGAGTACAGAGTTAGAACTGCTCGAGGTATCTCAAAAGACCATAAAATCACTAAACCCCAAAGCCCAAACACAGGAGAATGTCTCTATAAACGCAGGTATTCTAAACGCAGCTCTCATGTGCAAGGCTATGGCTAAGAGTGCTGAGTTTAAAAAAGAGAGAGTTGAGACTCTGGAGTATGATGATGACAGATGGATTGTTAATGAAACATATTCTGCAAAAAATGTTGTTTTAGCTACTGGAGCTTACGAGCCTGTTGTCAAAGAGCCATATATAAATCTTCGTGGCGTTTGGGGACATCGTATAGATATAAAAACTACAACGCAAAACCCAAACTCCATTCATCAGTTTGTATCTATCTCGCCAAGTAGTGAGGGAGAACTAGCAATAGGTGCAACTCATAATGTCCACTACCACCCACAAACTTCCAAAGAGCCTTATGATATAGAAACTGGAAGAGCAGAGTTGTTAGAAAAGGCTTCACGAACACTGCGTTTAGAGAATGTTGAGGTAGTAAAAGACTATACAGGACTTCGTTCAGGCTCTTTTGATTATATGCCACTACTTGGAAGTTTAGTTCTCTCAAGTGAAACGCTGCAAAATAAAAACATACGATTTAAAGTCAAAAAAGCTGATTTTTCAGAGTATGAGTACTATCCAAACCTCTACATGATAAACGGAAATGGTGGTTACGGTTTTGTGCTAGCACCATATTTAGCAAATGCACTCAAAGAGCATATCTTAAGTGCTAAAAAAATTAGTGAGAGAATAAGTCCAGCAAGATTCTTCGCCAGATGGGCTAAAAAGCTATAAAGTTTTCCAAAATCTACAGGTTTTATAAATTTTGCTAATTGTCGAATTATATTTATTCTTAGAATTAGCTAGTTATAGAATCTCCCCTATAATGTAGACAGTTTTATCTATTCAACTAAAAAACTAAATCACCCCTCGGTTAATCTAGCAACTTTTCAGAACTATAATACTTCCCATTTTCAAAATCAGTAAGTACATTTAGTCTATGCAAAGCATATGGTAGTACACAATGTAGCGTTAATTATTGGATTGTTCTACCACCAATATTCAAGCTGAATACCGATATTGTCTCCAGATGTTTTACCAGCATAATAGCCACTTCCCATATCTTTAGTCTCATCATTCCAGTTGGCATGCGTATAGTAAAGTCTTAAAACCGGTCTCTCCCATACTCCTTTTGCAAGTGCAAACTCTACAGCCGTGGTTATTTTTGTTAAATTATAACTCTCATTTTTAACTTCATCATCTACATAATCATAACCGAGTTCCATTAGCAAACGTGTATGTTGGTGGATAAACCAGTATGGTCTTATACCAACAGAGAGCCATGACTGCTTTTCATTTATAAAGTTTTCATCATCACGATATTCATATACAAAATTACTCATTATTCCAATAGTTCCATTCTCAAAAGCGTTATTATTTAAGATTCGAAATGTATTAGAGTTCTCTACATCTTTACCGTTATTAATTAGGTTTTCGATAAACTTTTCACCTTCATGGACCTTCTGCATGTAAGGAGTGTAAGATCCTGCGTTTTTTGCCACACCTGAACCATAAAATATACCACTGATACTATTTCCCTTCATTCCAAAGAGCTCTCGAGAAATCTTTTTATCTTCATAGAGTAACCCTATGGCATATCCACTTACATCATCTACTTTTTGTGTAGCAGTGAAAGTTTTCCCATCTACAGCCATGTAGTTTAAAAAGAGAGTAAATTCACCGCGCTCTATTTTTTTTACAAACCTTAGGTCATGACTCTGTAAAACTGTATATTTATCACCATCTACATTAGCTGGGTCAAGTTTGTGAAAAAGCATGTTATAAGAGAGTAGAACTCTACCTAAGTCGAGACTGTTCACACCTAAACCATCACCACTCATGTTTAAATACCAATAGTCAGTCATATGCGAATCATATCTTTGGTTAAATCTTCTCCCAATCCAGAAAACTGCACTGTTGTCAAAAACATTTGAAACTTCAGAATACAATTCACCCCAGTCAAAAAACTCTACACTCTCTTCATTCGCACCTAAAAAGATAGGTCTGACTTGATTATGAATCACTACGCCGTTATCAAGTGTAATATCTTGGTTAATTGCAAGCTCTATCCATGATTCACACTCATTACCTAAACGATACTTTGAGCTAGCACCTTCGGCCTTGAAGCAAACATTATCC
>JAYEMB010000059.1:0-4294 GCA_034717855.1 Campylobacterota bacterium | reverse complement strand
CTCAGGAGATGCTTGGATAGGACCTTGTGCTTGTGTTTCTAAATCAGGATCTCTACCATCCCAAAACTGTGAACCAAAGAACACTGCATTATATACAGTTGGAGAGTTAAGGTGATGAGGATTAGCAGTCCACTTATGACCAATAGCAGCAGCAACTCCATCATCTCCACCCTCTGCTAGATTATGGCAAGTATTACAACTAATAAGACCACTTTTAGATAATCTTGGATCAAAGAAAAGTTTCTTTCCAAGTTCAACCTTTTCGTCGGTAATAGGGTTTTTTGGATTATCTATTAACTTTAAAAGTTCTAAGCTAGACTCAGGGATAGGTTCTAAACCAGCTTCTTTAGCCTGATCTACTAAAGATGATGCTAAAAGTGAAGCAGTTGCTAATGCCGTTAGAGTAATTATTTTCATATATTTTCCTTGTATGATTTATAATGGTAATTATAGCAATAAATTCTTAAAAGAAAATAATTATCTTATAATATTCCTTATGAACTAAAAGATATTATTTATTAATATATCTAATTTTTATATTAAGTTTTAATTATGTTATAAAAGATACAATTTTATTAAATTTTAAAAAACAGAAGGAAAATATATGAAAAAAATTCTTGCAACGACAGCTTTAATAGCTACATTAATAACTCCAAATATCTTAAGTGCAGACCAAGCAAAAGGTTTAAATGTTTTAGTAAATTCAGGTGAACCTCAAACTCAAGCAATGGCTATGGTTTTATCTCTTATGACAATTCAAAAACATAAAAAACAAGTTAACATTGTTCTTTGTGGTGCTGCTGGGGATTTAGCGGATAAAAATATCAAAGGTGTTCCAGTTAAAAGACCAAATGGTAAAGCACCATCAGCAAAACAACATTTAAAACTTTTAATCAAGAAAGGTGCAAAAGTAGCAGTTTGTCCTCTTTATCTACCAAATGCTAACAAAGACAAATCAATCCTTTTAGAAGGAATTACAGTAGCAAAACCACCAGTTGTAGCAGGAAGACTTTTAAATGAAGATTTTGCTAATATCACTTTTTAATAAATATTAGTCTTGATAGTTGAATACTTACTCTACTTTTTTGTAACAACAACTCTTTCAACTATCTTTGCAATTGCAGGATTAGGTTCTGCCGTTGCTCTAGTTCCAACCCTAAATATAGTTGGCTTATCTTTTGACCTAGCTAGAGTAAGTGGACTTTTTGTAAACTCAATATCTACAATCACTACAAGCATTTTAAATCTAAAAAAACAACTCTTTGATATGAATTTTGTTGCTCCGCTTGTTATTAGTTCTGTAATTTTAGCTTTTATAGGCGCAAAAATATCTTTAATGGTTGATGTTGAGATAGTAAAAACAATTTTTGGTATCACACTACTAATAATCGCATCAATGATTCTATTTTTTAAAGCTCCCAAAAAACAAATATCTGAAAATTCCAAGGCTATACTTGTTTTTGCAGGTTCTATCGGTGGATTTTTTTCTGGCTTTCTAGGAATAGGTGGTGGTTCTATAATCTCACCAATTTTACTTCTCTTTGGTTATGATATTAAAAAAATAGCTATCGGCATATCTTTTGTTATCCCTTTTTCATCTATTGTAGCCTTTGGTAGTTATGCAACTGTAATTAAACTTGATTATCTACTTTTAGCTATTGTTGGAGTTGGAGCATATATTGGTGGGATGATTGGTAACTATATTTTACACTTTAAAGTATCTCCAAAAACAATCAAAAAAATACTTGGTTTTTCTCTTTATATCATAGCTATTAAAATGCTTTTTTTATAAAATAGTAACTTTTCATAATCTAAACTGATAATTAATATCATTATTAATATTAATTTAAGATACTCTTTGTTAAACTCTTTGTATTGAAAATGATTATCAATACAAGGATTATAAGTGAAAATAATATTTCTAACAATTTTGGCAGGTTCAATTTTGCTAAATGCAATGGTTATTCCAGGGATTAATTCAAAAGCTGGAGCTATGACGCTTCCGAAAGGTAAACTAAAAATAGGTATTAGACATATCTCATTTAAAAGAGACAGTATGTTTAATGGTACAAGTGAAGTTAAAAATAACCAAAACCTAGATGCAAGTGCGAATGTTACTCTTCTTGGGATAGTATATGGAATTAACGATAGATTTAACATAAAAGCTATCGTACCATACAAACATATAGATGCAACAGCACAATTAGGATCTAATGATGTTGCCATTGACAACAAAGGTCTTGGTGATATTGTAGTTATGGGTAAGTATGTTGTTTTACCTATGAAAGATTATGGATTTCAGTTATCCCTTGGAGCTGGAGTAAAGTTACCCACTGGTTCTACTGATGATGGATTTAAAAAAGCACCAGTATTTGCAACAGGTTCAGGTACACCAATGCCTACACAAATGGGAACTGGAGAGTTTGAGTATAAACTAGAATTAGGTTTATCTAAACTTATTGGTGAGAGTATGAGAGTTGACTTTAATACTATCTACACCTACAGACCAAAAGCCGAACATGATTATGGTTTTGGGAATGAGCTTAGTTATGATTTGTCATTTATTGGGGCAATTACAAAAAATATAAATCTAGGAATTGAATACAACGGAAAATATAATAGTGAGACAGATATGGGTGATGATACAAATGCTATTCTTCGTTCAATGTTACCGTTTAAAGCATTTAGTGGAACAGTTGGCTATATAACTCCTCAAATTGAGTTTATGCCATTTGACAAACCTAAGTTACATGTTGGATTTGGTATCTCATTTTTGGCTCACTACAATGTAAAAGAGTATCAACCACTAGAAAAAGAGAGATTCATTGTAAGAATCGGTTATCTATTTTAAGGATATAAAAGATGTTAAAAAAAGTATTGTTAATAGTTTCATTGATGTTATCGCTAAGTGCAACAGAGTTTAAAAAAGTAGATAAGTTGGTTTTAAGTGGACCGATGGCTTCTGTTTCGCATCCACTTTTACATATGATAGAGACAGGTGCCTTAAGTGATGTAGCTAAAAAGATAGAGTTTGTTATGTGGAAAAATCCTGATGAGCTTAGAGCATTAACACTTAGAGGAAGAGCAAACTATATAGCAATCCCAACAAATGTAGCTGCAAATCTTTACAATAAAGGTGTAGATATAAAACTTTTAAATGTTTCTGTTTGGGGAATTTTAGGGATGATTACAAGAGATAAAACTAAAAAAACTCTAGCAGATTTTAAAGGGTGTGATATCGCTATGCCATTTCGTGCTGATATGCCAGATATAGTTTTTGAAGAGATTGTAAAAAAGCAAGGACTTGACCCTAAGAAAGATTTTAATCTAAAATATGTAGGCTCACCGATAGATGCTATGCAGATGCTAATTTTAAGGAGAGTTGACCATGCACTTTTAGCAGAACCTGCCATCTCTATGGCACTTAGAAAGACTAACTCTTTTCCACTAAAACTTATAGCACCTGATTTATATAGAAGTTCAGAGTTAGAAAAAGAGTGGGGAGAAGTATTTAAGATAGAGGGTAAAATCCCAGAAGCGGGAATGGCAATGGTTGGTAAGCAAGATGATTATGTAACTAAAAGATTTAATGAGGAGTATGCAAAAGCCCTAGAATGGTACAAATCACACCCTAAAGAAGCTGGAGTTTTGGTTGAAAAATATATCCCTATGCTAAATCCAGATGCTGTAGCAGATAGCATGGAACATGTTCAATTAAATATTGTAAATGCTAAAGAATCTAAAGCTGATTTAGATTTTTTCTTTGATGTTTTAAAAAATAATAATCCGAAAAGTATCGGTGGAAAAATACCAAATGATGGATTTTATTATTAAGTTTTAATATTTTATTACCACATGCCATGGCATGTGGTAATAGATTGGTAATAAAGGATTATTTAAATGGATAAGCTTCAAAAATGTGTAGATGAAAAAAAAGTAAATAATTCTCGTACAAGAGAGATAATATATAAAATACTTTACAAAAGTGATGAGTGTCTTAATATTGATCAGATTGTTGAAATTTCTAGCACTGTTTATCCAAAAAAGATATCTATAAACACAATCTATAGACATCTTAGATTTTTTATAGAAAATGAACTGATCTTTGTAGTTCAAAACAATTTAAAAGTGACATATTATTGTTTATGTAGTGATAATACATCACTTATTCATATCTGCACAAAATGTAACTCTATCAAAAAAATAAATTCATCACTAGCTAATGAGTTTTTAGATTCTGATTTTATAACTATTCATAAAAAATGTAAGGAGTGCGAATAAAACAGTTTTATCT
>JAYEMB010000058.1:1947-16546 GCA_034717855.1 Campylobacterota bacterium | reverse complement strand
AAAGAGAGAATGTATAGAGATATGCTCATTCTACCAACTGTTGACCCTATTGATGAGAATTTTTTGGGAAAGTTTAAACACTCCTATACAAAATATCGTCTGAGTGTAAATCTTTACAAGATAGAGGAGATGGAGGGTGAGATAGTTTGGGTTGATTTGGAAGCCTTTGAGCAAGCCCCCATCTCATCCCTTACAAAAAAAGCTCAGAAGTTTTTTCTCTAAGCTACTTGTGTGCTTTCATCACTTCAAAAGCATCTAGTGGCTCTTCAAACGCAATAAACAAAATGCACTCGTCACCTTTTTCACAGTAGGCAGTGTGTGGACGTTTTGATGGTCCATAAGCGTACATTCCAGTCTCTATACGTTCTGTCTCTTGATTATCGTAAGTGACTCTCAAGGTTCCAGATACCAAAACCATTCTCTCTGCTGAAGTGTGCCAGTGATGTGGAATTGAAAAATCAGAGGGTACTTTAAAGAAAATATCGAGATTGTTTTTTGCAGGGTCACCATGCAGTACAGATATCTGACAGCCCTCTCCAATAAACGCAGGACAAGGTCCCCATTTAAGAGTTTTGTCATTATGTTTAAAAACTAAAGCTGGCTCATCAGCTTGCAGAGTTGAGAACATCGAGAGTAGTGCAAAGGCACAGACAGTGAGGGTTGATTTTTTACTTAACTTAAACATTGGGTACTCCTTTTTATGTTTTTCTTGTACAAATGTCATTTAAGAATAATAACATTTACTTATTTTAGAAGAAAGAGCAAAATTTCGCTAAAATATACATTTAGTCGGATTTAGACTCCTAAAGCAGTGAAAAATAGTATATATTATGTCCATAAGGTTTACTATGAAAAAGCAACTTCCACTCTACACAATAGAACAAACTATCAATACCTACAAGTACTCCTTTGAACCAAACCCCGAATTTGGCATGGACTGTTATGTAGATAACTTTCAGGCAAAAGATATAGTACTCCTAGATGACACAAAGGCTGGTAGTCAAGGTATTCCACTGCGTTTTGGATACTACGCTTTCTTTTTAAGACTTCAAGGCGAGACAAAACGTACAATCAATCAGTTCAACTATCTTATAAAACCACAATCCCTGCATCTCGTAAATCCAGGAACGCTCTACTCCTTTAAAGATATTACTCAAGCTTCAAGAACCTATGTTCTACTTTTTAACAAAGAGTTTATAGAGGAGGGGAACCTAGCTTTAGATATACAAGAGTCCCTTTTTGAGTTTCATCGTAAACATCAAGAGGATGTACATCTCGATGTGACACAATACTCACTTGTGCTCTCTATATATGAGCAGCTGAGTGAGGAGTTGAAATCTAAAAAGGGAGATTATAAAATAGTTGTAAAGATGTTAATAAACCAGCTACTCTACATTTTAAAACGCGAAAAATTAAAGGTAAATGTATCTGAGAACCTTACAAGAGCCCAGCAGATAAGTTCAGAGTTTCTCATCTTAATCCAAGAGAATTTTTGTAAAATAAAAAGTGTAAAAGAGTATGCAAAGATACTTGGAATCACCCCTAAACATCTAAGTGAGACAGTCCAATCAACACGCCATCATACTGCTCTCTCATACATACATCTACGAATAATACGGGAAGTACAATATCTCTTATGTTTTAGTGACATGTCCATAAAGCAGATCGCTTATGCTCTTAATTTTGAGACGCCCTCACAGTTTGGACGTTTTTTTAAACGGCATGAAGGGCTCAGCCCTAAAGAGTATCGCTTAAAAAATAGAATAGCCCCTTTTATAAATCAATCGCGCAGCTCTTTAGAGTCTCCAGATCAACAAGCTGAAGAATTGCCTGATGCGTTGAGTGAATAAATATCTGCGGAGCCATCCCATCTTTTACAGCCTGAGCGAAACGCGGACCTGAAAGGCACCAACTCTCTCCCGGTTTTACACCAGGGAAATTATAGGAGGGGATAGGTGTTGAGAGGTCATTTCCAGTTTTTTTAGAGTACTCTAAGAACTCCTCTGTTGCATAGATACACACTGCATGAATACCTTGATTTTCAGGAGTCACTTTACAAGTCCCATTTCTATAAAACCCAGTTAGAGGGTCTAGACTACAGGGTTCTAAAGGACCACCAAGAGCATTAAGTTCTTCATATATATTTTGAGGTTTGGGCATAAATCAGCACCTTCTATTTTTTCATCATTGTATCTTAGAATCTAAAAAAATGTTTTCTACGGAAGAATTAGTCTATACAGTTAAAGCTTTTCTAAAAAAGTTTATTCTCTTATCAAATCAATTAAAACTGTCCTCATAATGTCTATAAGTTCCTGTTTTCAAAGCTTAAACAATAATGAATGAGTATATTTGTAACTATTAAACAGAGAACTTCCTTCTTAATATTAAGTATTAATTTAAGAATGCTTATACTGTGTATCAACTATATTTATTAAAAAGTAATATTATGAATCATTATTCAGCCGATTTTTTTTATCAGCGTGAAATTTCTCAAGCCTATGTACGTATTCTTTTTATATCTACTCTTCTGCTCGCTATTTATAGTGCATCTTACTTCAACCTGCAATATGTGGCAGAAATTACAGATCATCAATTTTTTTCTGGTTGCCTACTTTTGATTATTGCTATTTCACATCTACTTGGCTTAAAAAAACTATCTACTCAAAACACATCAATAAGAAAATATTTTATACTCTTTATCGATATTATTGCCGTTTCTTTTGCTATCTGGGTTTTTGATGAAAATGGAATAGTTTTCATTCCTCTTTACTTATGGGTTATTATTGGTTTTACTCTTCGATTTGGAAAACTATTTTTTCCAATATCTCTTACTAGTACATATATTGCCATCATTATTTTAGCTCTATATCACCCATATTGGATAGATAATTTTGCTCTTATAATTTCTTTACTAATTGCTGTAACAGTCATCCCTCTCTTTGTCCTAAAACTACAAGAGGATATAAACAAAAAAAATGTAGAGTTAGAGTACCTGCTCAAGGAGATGGAGCATCACGTAAATCATGATACACTGACAAAGCTACCAAACCGGCACTATTTTTACTCTAAACTACACCAGTTCATAAAAGCTGATAATGATTTTGCTCTTCTTTTTATTGACCTTGATGGTTTTAAAGATGTCAATGACACTCATGGACACGAAGATGGGGACACTGTTTTAAAAGAAGTTGCAGATCGATTAAAAGAGGGGTTTGGAGAAGATCATTTTATTGCGCGCCTAGGTGGTGATGAATTTGTATGTATTTACTCTACATATCATTGCAGTCTACTTAATCCTACAGTCCAAAATATACTCAAAAACATCATTAAGCCCTATGGAATATATAATGAGATTAGTGGCATATCTGCCAGTATTGGTGTCAGCCGCTATCCCGATGATACAAAAGACTCTTTCGGACTCAAAAACTATGCCGATAGAGCCATGTATCAAGCAAAAAGAAATGGCAAGAATCAGATGGTATACTATGAGGACTTGAACAGATAGGAGAGGTAATGCAAAAATCATTTCAAGAGGCGATGGACTTTAGGCACGCTTGTAAAATCTTTGATGAGAGTAGAAAAATATCGAATGAAGAGATTAGGTTTATTTTAGATGCTGGACGTAAATCGCCATCATCTTTTGGTATGGAAGCTTGGAAGTTCCTAGTCATCACAAATGAGGAGCTAAAAGCTAAACTAAGACCTGCTTGCTGGGATCAAGTTCAGATTACAAGCTGTTCTCATCTCGTAGTTGTTTTAGCTGGAATAGAGTCTGTAAAACCAGAGTCTGGAATCCCAAAAAAGAGATTTCAAAGACGCGAGATGCCTCAAGAGACTCTTGAATTTTATCTCAAACTCTATGCTGATCATCTCCAAGAGACCCTAAGCAGTGATGCAAATATCTACGCTTGGACAGCCAAACAGACTGCGTTTGCTGGAGCAAACATGATGAACGCTGCCGCTGTTAAAGGTATAGATTCTTGCCCAATAGAGGGTTTTGACAGAAATAGTGTTGAAGAGATTTTAAATATCGATAAAAAAGAGTTTGGGCTCTCTATGCTCATACCTTTTGGTTATAGAGTTAACGAACAGTCCACTCAATTAAGATTAGACTTTGATGAAGTAGTAGAGTTTATAGACTAATATCTCTCGATAAAACGTTTATAACTCACCTCCGCAGGACTCTTTATAACAAAGAGTTCAGCCATCTCACTTACTTCTATTTTCAAACTTTGAGTCTCACTAAAAACTAAAAAATCATCCTTTTGAATCTCTTGATTATCTATTTTCATCATACCATCTAAAAGGTAGCATGAGTAGATATACTCACTCTCTAGTCTCTCAGTATATTTCCCTGTAGAGAACTTTAGTTTCTTAATCTCAATTCCCTGCGTTTGATAATCTATAGGACCTTTTTCTTTAAGATAAAACAAGCTCTCAACTCCATCAACTCTCTTAGCTTCAAACTCATCTACCTGATAATCTCTGTAAGTAGCATCTTTTTTCATACTCTTTGAAAAGTCAGGGTCAAACCAGATTTGAAAAAGTTTAGTACCTTTGATTATCCGCTCAGAATGGCTCACTCCTGAACCTGCTTGAATAAGCTGAACTGCTCCTGCGTTTAAAGGTGTATAGACTTTTGAAGCTGTATCAAAATGCTCAACAGAACCCTTAAACACAAAAGTCATAATCTCAAATCCCTCATGAGGGTGTAGAGGAAACTCTGCTGTTTCCCCTGCTTCAAGATGTGCCCAGTAAAACAGATTTGAGTAGGCTTGCGTTTTTCCTCTTTCAGGGAAAGGAATCGGTTTATTTTCTACAAATGCACCACCAAAAAGTGGCATTATTTGTTGTTCTTGTTTTTTTAAGTGTAATAAACTACTCATCTTATACTCCTTAAATTTTCATTCTCTTTTTGATAATATCTGCAACCCTAAATGAGTTAGCGTAAATAGTCCAAGTGTAAGGAACACTTCCTCCAGTTGGCATAAAAGAGGCGTCTGTTACATAGAGGTTTTCTAAGTCGTGCGCCTTACAATTTTCATCTAAAACTGATGTTTTAGCATCACGACCAAACCTACACCCACCAGCCACAAGATTTGGCGGAGGTGCTGAAGAGATAGAGTAGGATATCTCACTCGCTCCCATTTCTCTCAAAACTTTTACTGCGTTTAAAGCTAAATGCTCACCAACTTTTACATCTTGAGGATGACCCCATAAGTTTATAGCCCCCACAGGCATGCCATACTTATCTTTTACCTCATCATCTATACTAACAAAACACTCATCAGTTGGAAGCCAGTCATTAAAGACCTCAAAAGTTAAAACGCGAGAAGTAGTGAGCCTTTTATGGATTTTGTTTTTTAGTTCCTCTCCCCAAATTATATTTCCATCTTCATTGTAGAGCTCTCTTGAAGCACGAGATATGACATTTGCATGCTCAAACAAAAAGTCTATCGTTCCGCCTTTATACTCTCTGCCCTCCTCTTCAAAGGCGTACCAATCCTGCAGACTTCTGTTAAAAAAGAGCCCTGGCTGCATCAACTCTCGCTGCTGCGTTTGGCTGAGTTTTTCAAACTCAAATCTCCCCTCACCTGAACCACCTGCAGAGAAGATAAGATTTTTGCCAACTTGCCCACTTGAGTTTGCAAGACCCTCTGGAAAGTCTCTGTTTTTTGAGTTAAGAAGCAGACGTGAGCTCTCTATCGCCTGAGCTGAGAGAACAAATATCTTCGCCTCTATGATGTGTGAGTTTAAATCTTTGTCGTAGTAATAGGCACGAGTCACTTTTTTCTCATCACTATCGAGCTTATAGACAAAGGCTTCGCTAATTATTTTCGCATCGCACTTTTGAAGTAGAGCAGCTCTTGCACTCCCTTTTGCCCCAGTTGCACAGCCATAACTCCCACAAAAGTTTGAATAGGAACACCCTCTGCGTCCCAATGCATCAGCAGGCAAAATGGCTCGTGGCGTCTGCATGCTCACAAGACCTAGTTTTTCACAACTAGCATCAAACCATTTTGTAACACCATTTACTTCTAAGGCTCTGTAAGGAAACGCAGGAGTTGAACGAGGCTCTGCAAATTTATGTTTAGCCACAACACCAGAGACACCTATAACATTTTCAACCTTTGTATAATAAGGCTCTAAATCTTCATAACTAATAGCCCAGTCAACTACATTTGCTCCCTCTATCTCTCCATAAACAGACTTGAGCCTAAAATCATCTGGTTTCATCCTATGAAAATAACCACTCATAAGGTTTGAAGAACCTCCAACCATAGAGCCATTCCAAAAGCTCCAGTTATACTCTGCACCACCATAGCGCTCTAGAGTTCCATCCTCTTGACGCTCGTTTATAATATGCTGTTCATCTTTTAAAAGTGGGGTAAATTTATCTCGGCGAGAGACTGCGAGTTCATCTTTTGAAAAATCCTCTTCTGTGTAGTTTTTTCCTTTCTCAAGAACAACTACACTAAAACCTGCGTTTGAGAGCTCATAGGCTATCGGTGAGCCTCCTGCACCACTTCCAACTATACAAATATCATACTTCATAGTAGTGGCTCTTTTGGTCTTGGGTACCCTTCAACATGATTTACCCACTTCTGCCCAGCTTCATTTTTGTTGACCCCATAGATAGGATTACTCATCATAGCTTCTAGCATATATCTAAGGATTGAGTCTATCCAGTTCTCTCCCCATCTCGCTTGTGAGATAGATTTCAAAACACTTTGACGCTCATTTGAGGAGAGTTTGACATACTTAGCTTTGTAGAGTTCCTCAGCCTCTTCATCTAACCACTTCAAACCATTTTTTATAAAAGTTTTGTCTTCATCGTTAACTCTTGAGTGCTTTAGTATGAGAATCATATAAGCGGAACTGTTGACATCTAACTCGTCTGCATAGGGAAAAAGGTCAGCTTGTACAAGAGAGAGGGTTTGAGTAGAAGAGGCTTCAGCAAAGAGAGTAGACCCTGATAGCACTGCGACACCAGTAGCTATAGCTGAGCCTTTTAAAAAGTTTCGTCTTGAGGTGAAAAACAAGGCTCTATCCAACCAACTCTTTGATAAGAGTATCTAAAAATGATTCATTTTTTTTAGGCTTATACTCGCTGACTCTTTCATCTACGAAATCCGGATCGCCTTTTTCAAATTCAGCTTGAGAAACGCGGGTAACATGTTTTTTTTGTTTCTCTTCTATATAGCCGTTATCTTTTGAGCTCATAGCTCCATGTGGAATACACATAGCGTCCTCCTTTTCCTTTTAATAGTTAATATTATCGGAAATGTGTGCACTCTTTGTGTAGCTAAAAACTCTCTTTTATCATCTCATCAAAAGTGTTTACTCTTATCATAGCTTGAGTGACTAAATTATTGAGGTCATCCATATTTACATTGTACTTCTCTATATACTCATAGAGATGTTGTGTCTCTGCATTTTCTATAAACCTTGTCAGAACCAAAAGCTGTCCAAAGAAACCTGTAGCCTCAAACATCGCCTCTTCTATCTCATCTGTCACACGAAGTTTATGTAGAAACTCTCTATGTTCAATCTCAAAAAGAAGATGTATAAGCGAGAGCATACCCACTAGGTACGCGGTATCTTTATCACTCTGAGAAGCATCTGGTTTTACAAGTCTCAATAGACCTGTCATAATCTCTGTTCTATTTATCACCATCAGAAGCAGAGGATGATTTGTCTGCTTGTTTTTATTTTGACCCGTTGCCATAAAGAGCAGAAGCCAGTTTGAAAGAGCACTTCTTCCTAAAAGGTTTATAATCTGACTGATAGAAGAGACTTGTGTTCTAAAAGAGAAAAACGATGAGTTTATAAACTGCATCAGCTTCAAAGTAAGTGCATGATTATGCTCAAGCGCCTCTACAATCTCCTTTGTTTCTGCATCATTTTGCAGAAGATTTAAGATTTGTAAAACCTGCTCCTGTGAAGCGTTAAATGAAGTTGACTGTATAATCTTAGGGCGTTTTATATAGTAACCTTGAAAGTAGTCAACTCCCTTGTCCTTATACTCTTGGTACTCCTCATCTGTCTCCACTTTTGCGGCTATAATAGTTTTTCTCTTAAGTTTTAAAATTTTTATGAGTTTATCTACTAAATCAGAGTCCGACTCTGTTACATCTATCTTAATATAATCAACATAATCTATCAAAGAGACTATAGCTCTAACTGTCTCTTGATTAACAATGATATCATTTAAACCAAAGCTGTAACCTTTAAGTGTAAGCTCATTGAGTTTTGCGGGAAGCTCTTCATCTAGGAGTGATGTTTGCAATATCATCAGCACAAACTGCTTTGGATCAATCGTATATATAATCTCTTGTGAGAGAAACTCTGTATCTACACGAATGAAACCTTTATAGTTTCCTATAATATTTTCAAAGCCAAAATCATTTAAAACAGCTGCTAGTGATGAGGCTGATGTGCTTAGGTTTGTAGGGTAGATTTCAGTACTATCACTTCTGTAAAGAATATCATATGCAAAGATTTCATACTTGTCATTACTGACACTTTGACGACCTAAAATACTCAAACTAGCCCCCTATAATTAAATATAACAAATAATACAATAATTTAATTAAATTATTCCACTAATGACTCTTTAAAGTATTTATTTACGTTCATATAGGTTTTTCCTGTGTGATCTTTAAATATAAGATGGGTCTTATTTAACTTACTTAAATCATCTACACCTACAACAGCTAAAAGGTTACGAACCCCTGCTAGCATCTGTGCATGATATGAAGCTACATTAAGCGCTTTTTTTTCTACCAGAAAGGAGGCTCTTTTTTTCTTATCTTGTGTAGCTAAACCGACTGGACAAGACCTGCCATGAGCACCGGCACACTCTCTTGCACGTATGCACCCCGCACTCATCATAAAGGCTCTTGCTATTGCTACATAATCAGCACCTATTCCAAAGAGAACTATCGCATCATCCGGTGTTAAAACCTTTTCACTCGCAATCAGCTTTACCTTATCTCTAACACCTGCGTTTTGGAGTGATGTTTGGGCTACATAGAGTGCTTTTGCTATAGTCATACCTACGGTCATCATCATCTCTAATGGAGCAGCCCCACTTCCTCCATCTCCCCCATCTACTGTTATAAAGTCGGGATAGGCATCTGATTTTTTTTCGATGCGTTTTTTTATAAGAGCGGCATACTCCTCAAATGAGTCCCTAGAAGATATAACTATCTTTATCCCTACAGGTTTGTGTGACAACTCTTTAAGTTCTCCTATAAAATCAAACAGCTCCTCTAGCGTTTTTGCAAAGGGAAACTGATTTGGAGAGAAGATATCTTTGTGAGCTTCAACTCCACGATAGTAAGCAATAGCCTCACTCACTTTGCATCCAAGTAATTTTCCACCTGTCTGCTTTGCACCCTGAGCTATCTTTATCTCTGTCATTTTTGCGAAACACATAGTTTTTTTGTATCTATCTTCATCAAAAACGCCACTCTCATCACGCACACCATAAAGTGCACTTCCCATCTGAAAAATAATATCAGGAATATCACTTGGAACTTCTTTGGGAAACGCAGATAAATCAGCTTTCCAGTTCACTCTATGACAAACAAGTTTCTCACAATCAAAAAGATAACTCTCTTCATCTTTTGTATCTACAACCATGTCTCTGTAGAGTTTCTCAGCAACCGACTGATTTAAAATAAATTTAATAAGCCTATAAATGCCTTTGGCAAAAAAAGTTCCCTCTTTCACATCAAGATAGCAGTTGTTTTTAGAGTCATATGCGTGTGTATATAAGAAGTTTGAAGTTAAACTCCCTTCACCTGTATTTATAGGAAAGCCCCCAAGATATGCACCCTTAGAAAAAGCACGTGTTCCCTCAGGAGAGATAGCTCCATCACTCATAGCACTTCTTCCAAACACAGAAGATGTTCTAAATGGATTCGGCGAATTCTCACCAAATGTTACACTAAACTGACTGCTCACATCTTCTGTATTTAAAACGCAGTTAGCATTTTTTATGGAGATTCTTGCACTCTTTTGAGGTTGTCCCGGGGAGAAAGAGGCATACGCAACTTTTCTCTCAGCAGAATCATAAACCCACTTTACTTTGTCAAAGGACTCATAAAATTTCTCATCTCCAAAATACTGTCGCATTGGATCACGAAGAGCATAAAAGATATATCTAAGTCTACCAATAAGCGGATAGTTTATAAGTAGCTGGTTCTCTCTTTGTATATATCTATCATAGATAAAAAGTATTATAGATATAACTATAAAGAGAACAAAAACTGACTGCAGTAAAAACATCAAAATAGGAAAGTTATACTCCCCTATTTTGTTTGTAAAGTTTAGTAGGGCTTCCATGCTCTAAACCTAATTTTTCTCACCGAAAATAAATCTATCTAAAGAGAACCTACCAGCCCCCTGTGTAAGAAATATCAGTAAAAAGAGCATATAGTAAAACGGTATCTCAAAGCCATTATCTCCTGCAGAAAAACCGTTTGGAAGATGCACAGTCACAATCGCTACAATCATAACCACGATAAGAGGAATAGATATAGCTCTTGTGAGTAGTCCCAGAGTCAGTAAAACAACCCCTAATATCTCCGCAGTGGCAGCCATGTAAGCATTTAGAGTTGGAAATGGGATACCCATCGAACCAAACCACTCTGCAACTGAGCTTATATCTTTCCACTTCATCATCGCAGGTTCATAAAATCCGTAAGCTATGGTGAAGCGTGCTAAGAGCAATGCTAACGATTGTCCATACTCACTTAAACGAGAAAATTCCATATAAATGTTTTTAAATAACATGACAAACTCCTCAATCTATATATTTAGATTGTATCTATGCTTTGTGTAGTTACTGTGTAAAAAAATCGGGAAAAAAAGCTTGAGGCAGTAAATTAAAAAGAGTAGGGTTTAAGATATATCATACATACGCAAGGCTTAGACCCCTGCGTTTAAGGTAGCTAAAGAGTAAAAATCAACCACACTTACCAGCACCACATTTTGGAGCTTTATTAGGAGCTTTTTTCTCACCGCCACACTTTGAAGCTTTTTTAGCATCACCACACTTGGCAGCTTTTTTGTTTGCTCCACACTTTGCAGCCTTATCTCCACCACATTTACCTGCTGGTTTCTCCATAGCTTTTCCGCACTTACCAGCACCACACTTCATTCCCTCTGCACTAAGAGACGTTGCCCCCATAGTCACAAATAATCCTGCACCAACCAGTAGCGCTGTTAAACTTAACTTTTTCATCTCTAATCCTTTAAAATTCAAATTCTACGGGTATTGTACAGACAAAGTGTGCAGTTTCTGTGTAGTTAATAGATCTCTTTTACACGACCAACTTCACCACTCATCAAACGTACTTTGATACCGTGAGGATGCTTTGGGGATTTAGTCAAAATATCTCTTACAATCCCATCTGTCAGGTAGCCTGTATCTTGGTCTTGTTTTAAAACTATTGCCACGCTCTGTCCATGTTTTATGTTTTTTCTCTCTTGTCCGCTTAGCATAATAGACTCCATTGTAATTCTTAGTGCAATTATAGTCAAAAGCCTGTATAATTTCACATACTATATAAAGGTGTTCCCATCATTTTAAGCAAAGAGACTCTTCTAGAGCAATTTCAATCATTTTATAAAGAGCATAAACCTAAAAACTTTGAAGACGCATTAGAAAAGTTTGCTATCTTTGGTGGTGTTGGCTGGGGCGAGATGGATACATCTAAACCAACTATGGAACTCATCGAGAAACTCATACTTCCTGACTTTAACTATATCCGTAATGATGTGACAGAAGTTACAACAGGAATGCCACTTTATCACTCTATTTTAACTGGTATTGCCACGGGTGACGGTCAAACGCACACTGCGTTTAAACGTGCAAATGTCTCTAAAGAAGTTGGCGAAAACGCAGTGAGTGAGCTCTGTGAAACTGGCATAATAAAGCTTGAAAAGTCTAAAAAAACCTTTACCTCTTGGAGTGAAAATGAGAGTGTCTCCAATAAACTCTTTTTTACATCTCCATTTTTGAGATTTTGGTTTACTTTTGTCTCTCCAATTTTTAAGGGCATTCGTGATGGTGAGTACAAAGAGATTCGTGAGCGCTTTACAAATAGAGAGAGTGAGTTTATTCAACTCCCATTTGTTCAACTCTCACATGAAGTGTTAAAATGCAGCTTCAAAGAGGATAAAATTAGTGCAATATCGAGTTACTGGGATAACAAGATTGAACTCGATATCTATGCAACAACAAAAAGTGGAAAAACTGTTGTTGGCTTATGTAAATATACAAACTCGAAAGTAAAAAAGAGTGAGCTGAACCGTCTCAAAGAGCTATGTGAAACTGCAAAAATAGAAGCTGATATATTTGTTCTCTTTTCAAAAAACGGATACTCTAGCGAACTCAAAGCACTCAAGGGTGAAAATTTAAAGCTCTTCACTATCAAAAACTTTAAAAAGCTAGTTGAATAACTTCTCAAGCTCTTTTATAGATATTGGCTTTGAGTAGAAATACCCTTGAGCAATATCACACTGAGCCTCTTTTAAAAACTCTATATGCTCTATAGTTTCAGGACCCTCTGCAATAATTTTTAAATTGAGTGAAGATGCAAGATTTATAATTGCGTTTGTTATCGCTATGTCATCTTTATCTTCTGGAATCCCTTTGATAAACTCTCTATCTATTTTTAGTTTATCTATAGGCAGTTTCTTAAGATAAGAGAGAGATGAGTAGCCTGTTCCAAAATCATCAATAGCTATACTGACACCAAGTTTTTTCAGTTTAGCTAATATTTTTATAGTCTCATTAATATTTTCCATAACTACAGTCTCTGTAATCTCAAGCTCTAAAAGTGAAACATCAACCGCCTCTCTCTCCACAGCAGTTTCTATATATGAGTACAAATCTTGATGAAGAACCTGTTTTGCAGAGATATTAATAGAGATAGTAATATCTTTCATATCTGTATTTTTCCAAATAGCCAACTGCTCACACGCTTCATCTATAATCCACTCACCAATCGGCATAATAAGACCGTTATTCTCAGCAATAGATATAAACTCTATCGGGGAGACTATACCTCTTCTTGGGTGATTCCAACGAATCAGAGCCTCCACCCCGACAAGTTTTTCACTCTTTAGCGATATTTGAGGTTGGTAATCTAAAAATAACTCACTCTTCTCTAATGCTCTATGAAGTTCACTCTCAAGCATAAGATAGTTTGTAGACTCACTAGTCATCTCATCACTATAAAATGAGTATCTACTTCTGCCAGAACTTTTTGCATCATACATCGCTATATCTGCGTTTTTAAGTACCATGTCCGATGTATTTCCATTCTCGGGGTAACTAGATATCCCGATAGAAGCCGCTGTATAAACCTCATTATCTTTCAACATAAAGGGTTCTTTAAGTGCAGCCTCTATCTGTTTAGCAATAGCTTCAACTACTCTGCTGTCATTTACATTAGTAAACAGAAACACAAACTCATCTCCACCAAAACGGGCAAACATTTCATAACCGTTAATTCTGTTTGAAAGACGCTTTGCAACGCCTTTAAGTAGTAGATCACCTACCGAATGTCCAAGTGAATCATTCACTGTCTTAAAGTTATCAAGATCCATAAAGAGTAAAAAGAACTTATTCACATTTTGACTCTCTATTATCTCATTAATTTTATTATTATAGGCGTGTCTATTAGGCAGAGTAGTCAAACTATCATGACTAGCAAAATACTTTAACTCTTTTTTTGCCTTTATCTCTTTTTTATGAACAAAATGGATGAAAATAAGACCAATAATCCAAAACATAAAGTATATAAAAGAGGTTTTCACATAAGAGTCTAAGGAGTGTTTGTATATCTCGTCCATAGGTATGCTTACACTAACGCCACCTGCCGTCTCAGTGTCACGATAGGTAGCTTGATGACCATGACACTTAAGACATCCTTCAGTAATTTTCATAGGACGCATTAAACGCATATAGCTCTCTCCATCTATCTCTATCAACTCACGCTTCTCTTCTAGAGAGGGGTCTTCTCTAAACTCTAAAAGTGCTTGTTTCTCCCACTCATCCGGTGAGCTTTTTGGATTTAATATCTCTAAGGCAGTTATATGTCCCTTAGCTCCATAAGAACCTGAATACTCATCTATCATCTGCCTAAGCATATAAGCAGGATTCATTAGTGTCAGTTTTTTTCCTGATTCTGTAGCGATATCCCTCTCCTTAATATGGCTCAAGTATGGGCTTGGAGGGGTTCTATTCATATCAACAGGAACATAAACACCACCATGAGAGGATGCCCACTGCCTATATGCCTGATCTTTATCAAAATTTGCCTTCGCAACATCAATAGCAATGTTATAAGAGTGCTGATACTGATTATATGCAGCAAACACCAATGAGGATAACACCATCAATGTCCAACCGATAATTGTTAATACTTTTAAGTTAAATAGGCTCTTCATGTTTCGCACTATAATCTATGATGCCTTAATCAATACTAAACACATCAAGATTAATATTTTTTAAAGAGAGTTATAATAGAATTGTAAATATTTAAAAAGAGAGAATAATGAAACAGAAAGTCTTACTCCT
>JAYEMB010000058.1:0-1847 GCA_034717855.1 Campylobacterota bacterium | reverse complement strand
AACTTCACTTACTTGAGTAGTTTTCAATGTTTGTGCCTCTTGTGCTGTGGAATTAACAGCTGTAAAAGAGTTACCACTCTCACTTGACACATTTTCACTTTTAGCATTTGGATCTGGTCGGCCAACTTGCACCTGAGATGAATAAGGTGATTGGAATATATAACTACCTACATTCATAATATCCTCCTTAGCCTGCTAATCCTCTTGCGAAACTCTCTACAGGATTATTTTGTTGCTCTTTATAAGTTGCATAAGCTTCAACTGCATTATTCTGCTTTTGAACATCACGAAGTGACTCTATTACACTCGCTGTGGAGTTGCCTGAAGAGTATTCACCATCCGTTGCAACAGCCAAGTAAATCTCAACTTGTGACTGTTTAGATTTAGCACCTAAATAATCAACTGCCACACCACGCTGAGCATCTTTTTGCTCTTGAGCTTGTGCCTGCTGTTGTGCTGCCTTCGCATCTTGAGAGTTAGAGAGATTATTTTGACCTTGAGGTGTCAGTACAACTTCACCCTCATTACGAATCAAATTACCCTGACTCGCCTCGTATATCTCTTTATTACCGTATGTTGGCTCTTTTGGTTCTACAGGTGTAGTGATAGGTTTTTGATGGCTATTCATCGCTTGAAAATTGTTTGTTTGACTTGAAATTTCCATAATCTTGACCTCCTATATGTTACTTATCTACACCTATTATAGCATAATCTAGATTGGACAAGTCATCTTAACCTAAAATGTAACAGTTTCGACCACTATCTTTTGCTGTATAGAGGCTGTTGTCAACTCTTTTAAAGAGACTAGTCTCAGTATCTCCATCCATATAAGCCGAGAGTCCAAATGAGAGTGTCACTTTAGGTACAGGAGCAAAACTTACCTCTGCTATCTTCTGTTGAAGTTTTTTTACAAGTGATTCTAAAACCTCATCAGTTGCATGGTTTGCAATAATCACAAACTCCTCTCCACCCCATCTAGCGACTAAATCATCCTCTCTCACGTTACTCATAAGAACCTGTGCAATTTTTTGTAGTACTTTATCTCCTACAACATGCCCATAGTTATCATTTACTAACTTAAAATGGTCGACATCTATAAGTATAAGTCCAAACTCTTCACTATATCTCTGCGCACTTTTTATCTTCAGAGCAACTCTTTTGATATACTCTGCTCTGTTATAAAGTGAAGTTAGAGCATCATGTGTTGAGACATGTTCAAGCTCTTCTACAGCTACCTTTATGAGATGTGTGAGCACTTTTTTAACAGGGTCATACTCTTTAACGGGAGAGAGTTTTAAAACCCTCTGTGGTACTTTTTTAGATTCAGAGAGTGTGAGAAATGTTGTAGTTACGTTGAGGACTTCAACAATATTTGATGCATGAAAATACTCCCCGTATGTAAAAAACCCAGTACTTGGTGCGAGAGACTCTAAGATACTAATCTCATCTTCAAGCTTCTCTCCCATCAAAGACTTTCTTGCAGCACATGAGTAGATAAAAACTGCTTCAGCCGGTAGGTTTTTAAACTTTTCAAAGTACTCCTGCGTTTCATCTGTTATATCTTCGATATTTCCAAAACTAAACCGTACGATATCTCCAAGCTCAAAATTACCTGCGTACATTACTGCATCATCTCCAGTCTTAACAAGAGGGTCTCTTCCAACATAGATATGGTCTTTTTTAACGATTAAGGGAAACTCCATAGATGACTCAGGAAAATTTTCCATCACATCATCACCAAGATATTTTTTATATATATCAAAAATAGGCATGCCGTCAAGTTCGTAGAGTATGTTTCCCTCGCATTTTGTAACTACCATATCCCTACCTAGAGGTGTCCAGTTTAA
>JAYEMB010000057.1:0-4340 GCA_034717855.1 Campylobacterota bacterium | reverse complement strand
AGTCATTTTTGTGCATAAGTTTAGCTACTTCAGAACTATTTATATGTAAAGTGATATTGTCAAAGTCAGCAGCGTAGCTTTTTAAATCGCTAAGACTTTTGTTGGCAGTAGTTGTAAGAACATCTAACCTTATATTTTCAAAACTTTTTAAAACATCTAATATTTTTATATTTAACTCTCTGCTGTCAACTCCACCCATAGCTATTAAAATATTTATATCTTTTGTATCTCTTTTTTTTGGATATTCTTGATAAAACTCATCTCTTAGTAGAGTATATTTACTGCCACATTGAAGTTCACAAGTCGATGGAACTAGACCTTTATATTTCGTTTTATCTGCACTTATGTTATGATTTAAAACAATATCGCAGTGGTGTCTCTCATAAGTATCATCAAATGCTAAGATTTTTACGCCTGTTTCTTCTTTTAGCCTCTGCTCATACTTAAAGTCTATAGTGTAGTTATCTATCACTATTGAGTCTGCTTCATACTTTTTAACAACAGTTATAAACTCTGCTACATCATTAGATAGTAACAACTCTATCTTATAGCCAGCCTCTTTAATTTTGCTGTTTATATTTCCATCTAAATCTTGCGTAGCAAATATTATATTAGCATTTTTATATTTAGATGCTAAGACCAAGTCTCTCATAATATGACCAGTACCAATAGTTGATGATGAATCGGCTCGAAAGAGAATGTTTTGCACTAGCCATCTACCTTTTGAAGAACTTCATACATAATTTCTGCTCTCTTCCAATCTTCTAAAGTATCAATATCCTGTACTAGGTGTCTTGGAAGTATAATAGGAATACTATCTTTTCCAAACATTATCTCATTAGATGTTCTGTCTAGTTTACTCCAGTAAAACTGTCCAGCATCCTGATACGCCTCTTCTAAGTCCTGACTTCTTGTCATATAGTGCTCAGGAGTAAACATCTCACATCTGCCCCTCTCATCAACTTTAAAAGTTCTTTGAATTGGAAAAGGCATCGAAGTTGCACTAAAGGCATTTATCGCATCACTATCTTTGAGTTTGTTAAACCCTTCGATTAAGTATTTTGACTGCAGGAGTGGAGCTGTTGCATATATGGTGCAGGCATAATCAAACTCTTGACCTTTATCTTTTAGAAAATTGAGAGCGTGTTTGATGACATCATCAGTTCCTGTAAAATCATCAGAGAGTTCAGAGGGTCTTATAAATGGAACCTCTGCCCCATACTCTTTAGCTATCTTTGCTATCTCTTCATCATCTGTTGTAACGATAACCTTATCAAAAAGATTTGATTTGAGTGCAGTTTGTATAGAGTAAGCGATAAGTGGTTTACCGAAGAACTCTTTTATATTTTTTCTTGGTATTCTCTTGCTTCCACCTCTAGCGGGGATTATCGCTACTGCCTTAGCCATTTAAAATCTCAAAGAGAGTTTTAATCACATACTCTTGCTCTTCATCACTCAGTAGTGGATACATTGGAAGTGAAAAACACTCTTCATAGTATCTATCCATGATAGGAGTAGTCTCATTTCCATACCCAAGACTCTTATAGTAAGGCTGCTTATTGATTGGAATGTAGTGAAGCTGAATCCCAATCTCTTTTTCTCGTAACTTGTTAAATAAATCTACTTTTGAGAGAGTTAATTTACCAAAGTCAACTTGAACTACATAAAGATGATAAGATGACTTTCCGTCAAAAGCATAGAGTGGTTTTACTATAGAATCCATAAACGCAGCATCGTATTTTTTCGCTATTTCAAATCGTCTCTCTATGAATTTAGGAAGTTTGTTGAGTTGAGAGAGACCTAGAGCACACTGTATATCTGTTATACGGTAGTTAAACCCTAACTCTCTCATCTCGTATTCCCAAGGTTTCATATCTGGTGTTTTTACCATTCCGTGAGCTCTGAGAGTTAAAAGCTTTTCATATACTTCTTTAGAGTTTGTTGTAATCGCTCCACCCTCACCAGTTGTAAGATGTTTTACTGGGTGAAAAGAGAAAATCGAAGCATCACTGTTGGTGCAACTACCAGATTTAATCCCCTTATAATTAGCACCAATAGCATGAGCATTGTCTTCTAAGATAGTGATACCGTAGGTCTCTTTTAGATGTTTTAATTTATCTTGATTAAGCATGTTTCCAGAAAACGCAACTGCATAGATAGCTTTTATCGTAGGGTCTTTTTTTAGTTCTTCTTCACATAAATCTAAATCAATATTCCCATCTTTAGCGATGTCTACAAATATTGGTTTAGCACCAACATAAAGAAGAGAGTTAGAAGTGGCTAGAAAAGAGTTTGGTGTTGTTAGTACTTTATCATCTTTCTTTAAAAGAACCAGTGAAGCAAGATGAAGTGCGGCAGTCCCATTTGAGACACAAACGCAGTACTCTACATCACTAAACTTTGCAAGAGCCTCTTCAAACTCTTTAACTTTTGGTCCTGTTGTTAAATAGTCTGACTTTAAAGTATTAACTACACTTGTGACATCATCATCTTCAATGAGTTGTTTACCATAAGGAATAAATGGCATTACTAAACCTTAAAGTTTGGATCAACATGCTCAACAATCAATTGACGCAATCCCTCAACTGTTTCCCACTCATCATTTGTTCCAGAGTTGTATTTAAATCCAAAAGGAACCTTTTGGGCTTTATGATGTTGTATATACTCATCTTCTGTGTATGTGTATGAGACAGATGGAAGAATCGCATAGTAAGGTCCTAGGTCGATAGTGTTGAGAGAGTCAGTATCTGTAATCATCTCTTCATGGAGTTTCTCACCCGGTCGAATACCAACATCTCTTGTTTCACACTCTGGTGCAACTGCTTCTGCTATATCTAAAATCTTGTATGAAGGTATTTTTGGGATAAATATCTCACCACCAAGATGATGATCAAGTGCGAACATAACTAAGTTTACTCCATCTTGCAGTGAAATATTAAAACGTGTCATCTCTTTGTGTGTTATTGGCAGAACACCCTCTTTGCGTTTATCCATGAAAAATGGAATAACGCTACCGCGTGAGCCCATAACGTTTCCGTAACGAACAACACTAAAACGGATATCTTTTGATCCACGGATATTATTTGCTGCTGCAAAGAGTTTGTCTGAAGCTAATTTAGTGGCACCATAAAGGTTAATAGGAGCACACGCTTTATCTGTAGATAAGGCAACAACATCGTGAACACCACAAGCCAATGCCGCATGGATAACATTTTCAGCACCATCTACATTTGTTCGAATACACTCTGTTGGATTGTACTCAGCTGTATCTACTTGTTTGATAGCTGCAGCATGAATAATCACATCAACACCTTCACACGCTTGTGTTAAACGCTCTTTATCTCTAACATCACCAATAAAGAAACGCAGTTGAGGAAAATCAAAGGCAGGGTATTTCTGTTTTATGATGGATTGTTTTAGCTCATCACGGGAATAGATAATTATCTTCTTAACATCTGGGTATCTTTTTAAAATAGTCTCTATGAATTTTTTACCGAAGGAACCTGTTCCCCCTGTGATTAATACTGTTTTATTATTTAACATTACTTAGCTCTCCCGCCTAGTTATAAAATTATTTGTCGGCTGTTATGAATAGAGTGATTATATCGAAGCAATTATATATAAATGATTAAAAGTGTATAATTCAGTTTAAATTAGAATGTATAAAAAAACAGTTTTTAGGAAGTTATTAGATTGAAAGATATGTTTAAGCGGTATTGGCCCTATATAAAAGAGTATAAACTCCAGTACTTTCTTGTCCTTATAGGGATCATATTAACCGTTAGTGCCACAGCTGCAACTGCACATATTATGAAGCCTCTGATGGATGATATGTTTATCGCAAGAAAAGAGGAGATGCTCTATATAATTCCAATTAGTTTAATTGGAATATATTTTATTAAAGCTGTTGGTCGCTATGTGCAATCAGTTTATATGAAATATATTGGTCAACATATAGTGACAAGATTTAGAGCAATGTTACTGGAGAAAATCATCTCTTTAGATATGACTTTTCTCTATATGAATAGAAGTGGTGAATTGATATCTAGAGTCACAAATGATATCAACCGTATTCAATACTTTGTTGCAAATATGTTCCCTGATTTGATTCGTGAATCACTCACTGTGATTGCATTAGTAAGTTATATTATTTATCTAAATCCGATGCTTGCTCTCTATGCTTTAGTAGTTGTTCCTCTTGTTATTTATCCTTTGATACTCATCGCTAAAAAATTAAAAAAATATTCACACCGCTCTCAAACTAAAAATGCTGACGTGGTGAGTAGGCTTACGGAAGTCTTTAATAATAGTGAGATTATTAAAGCAAACGCAACAGAAAA